>JAJYJO010000132.1 GCA_021789435.1 Chloroflexota bacterium | reverse complement strand
CCGTTTGATGAGCAGCCTCGCCTCAGCCAGAGGAGTGTCACCGGTCAATTTCCGGGCGAGGTCCAGGGCCTGCGCGGCCTCGCGGAAATCACCGCCCAGGTAGAGGGCGTCGCCTCTCGATTCGGCGACGGCCGCCATCTCGGCCGCCGAGACGCTCGCGGACGCTCGCGCAGCGTCCAGGGCACGCTGGTA
Source organism: Chloroflexota bacterium (assembly GCA_021789435.1). GTDB lineage: Bacteria > Chloroflexota > Limnocylindria > Limnocylindrales > CSP1-4 > JAJYJO01. The sequence goes on along the minus strand of JAJYJO010000132.1, from coordinate 4,904 downwards.
GAGGATCGCGGCCTCGGCGTTGGCGAAGATCCGAGCGGCGCGGTCGCCGGCCACCCGGGCGTACCGCCAGGCGCGGTCATGGTCGCCGCCGAGCGAGAAGTGGAGGCTGAGCAGGCTGGCGATGTCCTCGGGATCGACGGCCTCGCGCTCGAGGTGCGCGCCGATGGTGACGTGGAGCCGCTGGCGCAACCGGAACGGCAGGCCGGCATAGGCCGCGTCGCGCAAGACCGCGCGGCGGAACCGCAGGTAGCCGCCATCCTCCGGCTCGAAGAAGTCCCCGAGGCGCTCCCAGGTGCGATGAGTCGGCACCGGCGCGCCCTCGTCGAGGGCATCGGGCAAGAACCGTGGGTGAAACGTGAGGCCGAAGACCGAGACGCGCCGAACGAGCTGGCGGTCGTGCGGGGCCAAGGCGTCGATTCGGACGGTGGCGGCGGCCTCGACCGAGTCGGGCAGGTTTCCAAGGCCGGAACCGGCGGAATCGATAAGGTCGATCAGGAGCTGCGGGTTGCCAGCCGAGCGCTCGATCGTGGCGATCAGGACGCGCTCTGGCAGCGGCGCATCGACGGTGACGAGCCGGGCGAGGGCCCTCGTGGCTTCCGGCGTCAGCGGCGTGAGGTCCAGAGTCTGCACGCGCCTGGCCTCGGGCGGGGTGAAGCCCGCGCCCTCGGGACGCCGGAGGGCGAGGACGAGCCACGGTCGCTCGTCTCGGCCATCCCGGACGATCGCCCCCAACAGGTCAGCCGAGGCTTCGTCCATGAGGTGAGCGTCCTCGAAGGTAAACAATGTCGGCGCAGTCCGGATGGCCCGAAACAGATCAACGACCGCCTGGTGAAGACGCGGCCGGCGGTACTCCGCGCCAAGGGCTGCGACCTCGGGCGTCGGCTCCATGTCCGCGTCGGCGGCGGTTGCGACGAGAGGCAACCACGGCAGCAGGGCGGGCCGGTGGGCCACGACGATCTCGCGCAGGCGGGCAACCACCACAGCGGATGGATCGTCCCGGGAGACGCCGATCATCTCGCGCAGGACGTGGCGCCAGGCCGCGTACGGGGTCGTGGACGTGAACGTCTCGCCAGTGGCGCCGAACACCTCGAAATCCGAGCCCCGGGCGAGCACGGCATCGAGAAGTCTGGTCTTCCCGAGGCCGGCCTCACCCTGGATGACGATCGTCCGTCGGCGGCCCGTCCGGGCGTGATCCAGGGCCTCGATGAGCAGGCGGAGCTCGTCGTCGCGACCCGTCAGCGGGAGATCCTCGGCGGCCGTGCGCGTCGGGCGGCCGATGCGGGGCCCGACGGCCCACGCCTGGATCGGCCGGGCCTTGCCCCTCACCATGAACGGCTCGAGCCGGATCATCTCGAATCGCGTCGGCGAGTTCTCGAGGACGGCCGCGGTCGCGATGACCTGGCCCGGCGCGGCCTTGGCCATGAGCCGTGCGGCAAGGTTGACCGGGTCGCCCATGACCGTGTACGTGCGCCGGTATGGCGGGCCGACGTCGCCTGAGAAGACCTGGCCGCGGTTCACGCCGATCCGGACCGGAAGCCGTCGCTCGCCCTCGACGATGCGGCGCAGCGCCAGAAGGATCCGCTCCTCGTCGTCCCCGAGCATCCGGGGCACGCCGGCGGTCAGAATGAGCTTGCCTCCATCCGCGTCGACGTCCGAGGCAAGGAAGCACACACAGTGCTCGTCGACGGCCGCCTGGACGTCCCGCACGAGTTCGTGGAGGGCGCTGGCGGCGGCGGCGGGCCCTTCGCGCTCGATTAGCCCGTCGGTGCCGTCGAAGCGGACGAAGGCGATGGTCGCCGACCGGTGCTCGGGCTCGGTGCCGGCCTCGATGCACTCTCGGAGCGCCAGGGGCACATACGGCTCAAGGCCGGGGAGGGTCGCGGGCGTCCCGGCGTCCCAGCCGCCACGGCTCGGCCCCGGGGGTGCCGACCTGAGGAGCCGACCCGGACCCTTCGCTCTCCCGACCAGCCAGCCCGGCAACCGCGCCGCCGTCGCCGAGCTCAGGAGGATCTCCCCCGCCGCCGCGGCGGACTCCATGCGGACGGTCTCGGTCACGGCCGGTCCGGTCACGAGCAGCTCGCGGTGCGACCTCCCGACGAGGAAGAAGTGAAAGCGGCCAGTGTTGACGCCGATCGACATCCGGAGATTGACCGTGCCAGCCGTCGTCTCCGCGGCACCCATGGAACGCAGGGTCGCCCGCATGCCGTGGGCGGCTCGGACCGCCCGCGCCGGGTGCTCGTTGCCGGCGAACCAGAGCAACAGGGCGTCCCCACCGAACTTCAACAGCCCGGCACCTTCGGCGTAGGCGACGCCCAGGAGTCGTGTGAACACTGCGCCGAGGACCTCGGTGACCTCCTCGGCGCCGATCCGCCCGTGGCGGGCCAGGCGCTCGGACATGCTGGTGAAGCCTGATACGTCCACGAACACAAGGGAACCGTCCTCCTCGCGTACCACGGAGGCTGGGTCCTCCGCAGCCCACGAGACCGCCAGCCGCGGGAGGTACGGGAACAGCCGCAGATCGGTCGGCGGACAAGCGGTCATCGGGATGACGGTGGCGCGTCGCTCGTGCGACGGCCGCCGACCCGTGGCTCACTGCGCCGCAACTCGGCCTTACCGCTGTCGCGCGTCGTCGCGGCAACGTAGACCCGGGTCAGTCGGATCACGATGCGGTGAATGTTGGCCAAGCCCGCTCGGTCGGGCAGGGGCGACCAGTCACCGGGGACAGGCGTCGCCCTGACCTTCCTGTGGACGCCCGGTCGACGCATCGCGTCACCTCACAGGCGGGACGCGGTAGTCATGTTGCCCGGTCTGGATCAGGTCCACAAGCCGCTCTCGTGACCGAAGAGGCCCCGGCTCGCGAAGCGCAGTACATCATGGGTCGGGAGGAGTGCGGGCGAAGCCGACCCGAACGCGCGGGCCGCCCGCTTTGGGCCGAGACCGACGACCCGAGCCGGCGCGACCGAGCGAGCGGATCCGGCACGGCGGTATTCACCAGCAGCCATGGGACCGCGTTGGATGGGGTCGAACGTCACCCACCGGTTCCAGAGGCAGCTCCTGTCTGCGGGCCTTCCCCGGATGCGCTTCCATGACCTGCGGCACACGGCTGCAACGCTGATGCTCAACCGGGGCGTGTCTCCAAGGACCATCATGGGGTCCGTCGACGCCGCGCGAGCGTGAGATGCTGGAGGGCCGTGTGGGATTCGAACCCACGACCAGAGGATTAAAAGTCCCCGGCTCTGCCACTGAGCTAACGGCCCGGCCGCGAGTCTAGCAGGCGCTCCCGGCGAGCCGGCCGAGGGCGGCGCGGGCCGTCGGCTCGTCCGTGATCAGGAGGTGGAGCAGGCCGGTGCGCGCGCCGCCGATGATGCTCTCCACCTTGTTGGCACCGGCCGCGACCCCCACGACCCGACCGGCGCGCCGCAGGGCGACCAGCGGGATCGAGATCGTTCGGCGCTCCCACTCGTCCTCCACGAACGAGCCGTCGATCCGGACGAGGTGGCCGGCCACGTCCCCCACCGCGCCCTTGGCGGCCAGCCGGGCGCGGCCCTCCTCGTCGAGCCGGTCCATCACCGTCCCGTAGCCCGGCCGGACCTGGGGGCCGCCGCTCATGCCCACCAGGGCCAGGGCGAGCTCGTCCCAGTAGCGGGTCGTGGCGCTGATGGCGCTGTCCCCGAGGAGGGCCCGGGTGGTCGATTCGGCGTCGAGCAGGCCCGGCGCATGAAGCAGGCGGACCCCGGCCCCGATCCGCTCGGCAAGGCGGCGCGCGATCTCGTTGCTGTTCAGGTGGGGGTTGGACGAATCCCAGCCCCCGACGAGCGGCACGACGACGAGCTCCGGCAGGTGGGCCTCCGGCAGGGCATCGCTGAGGGCCTCGATGGTGTAGCCGCCGGTCAGGCCCAGGACACCGTACTCGGGCAGCTCGCGGGCGATGCGCGAGGCGGCGGCCACCCCGCACAACCTGCCCGCGACCGGCGGCTCGGTCTCCCGGCCGGGCGTGAGCGCGACCTCGACGCCCAGGGCGGTGCCCAGCTCACGGGCGAGCGGCGACGTGGCAGGCGAGGCGGGCTCCACCGAGATCCGCACGATCCCCCGGGTCCGGGCCGTCGCGAGCAGTCGCGAGACGGTCGAGACCGAGAAGCCGGTCAGGGCCGCGATCTCCGGCTGCGAGCGGTCGCGCAGGTAGTAGAGCTCCGCGACCAGGCGCATCATCTCCGTCTCGCCGGAGCCGCCCTCCGGGAGCCGGGCCCCGGTTCCGCGGGCCATCACCGCACCTCCCGCACCGCACCTCCCCGCCGCGCGGGCGATCGCGACACACCGGGCGGTGCCGCCGCTGCCGCGCCTGTCGGTCCGCCCTTGACAGGTCCCGACATGCCGGGGAGTATACGCCACGGAGACCCGATGCAAGAGATTGCGCGGGAATCTTTTCAGACCGGTTTCCCAGCGGCGCGGGTCCGGAGCGCCGCCCGAAGGGAGTCTGCGTGCGCCCGTTCCGCATCATCCTCGTGGGTCACGGCCGGCTCCCGGCCGCCCTGCTCGCCAGCGCGGAGCTGATCGCGGGGCCGATCGAGGATGCCGCGGCGGTGGGCCTCCAGCCGCACGAGACGCCCGATCACTTCGCGGCCGGCCTCCGGGCCGCCGTGGGGCACGACGACCGGCGCATCCTCATCCTGGCCGACCTCCGCGGCGGAACTCCGCACAACGTGGCGGCAGCACTGGCCCGTCGCTCGCGCAGGATCGTCTGCCTGGCCGGCGTGAACCTCGGCATGCTGCTCGAGGCGGCCCTGGGGATCGAGGCGCTGGACGCGGCCGAGGTCGCCCGGCTGGTCGAGGTCGCCCGGGGCGGGATCGACGCCGTCGGCGACGGAATCGCGGCGGACGGGCCCGGCCGGGCCGCGCCGGACGGC
>JAJYJO010000131.1 GCA_021789435.1 Chloroflexota bacterium | reverse complement strand
GTGGGCAAGGTGCTGGCCGTCCGGGAGCGACGGTCCGAAGGTGCGGCGGAGACGGCCGACGCGGGCCGCTGAGGCCTCTCCGGGCCGGGAAGGGGCACCGGCACGGAACGGCCCGGCCCCGGCCGGCTACGGACCTCAGGCGCGGATGACGGAGACGATGACCTCCTCGAGCGCCAGGCGGGCCTCCGGCTCCACGACTCCGGCGGCGTCCAGCTCGGCCAGGGCCTCGTCGCGGTAGCGGCGGGCCTGCGAGCGCGTGTGGTCGCGGGCGCCCAGCCGCTCCAGCAGGGCGACCGCGTCGCGAACCTCCCCCTCGCCCGGTGCCTGGGTGGCCCAGAGTCGCTCCAGCACGGACCGGTCCGCCGAGCTGCCGTGCTCGTAGGCGTAGATGACGGGCAGCGTCATCTTGTGCCGCGCCAGGTCGGACGGCTCCTTGCCCGTCGCCCGCTCCTCGCCCCAGATCCCGAGCAGGTCGTCGTTGAGCTGGAAGGCCAGCCCGAGCGCCCAACCGAAGCCTCGGTAACGCGCGATCACGTGCTCGTCCTCGGTGGCCAGCAGCGCGCCGGCCTCGACCGAAGCCGCGATGAGGGCGGCCGTCTTGCGCCCGATCATGTCGAAGTAGAGCGCCTCGGTCATCGGCTCCGACCGCCCGCTCGCCCAGATGTCGAGGTACTGACCCTCGCAGAGAGCCAGGCAGGTCTCGTCGTACAGCCGCATCAGGCGGAGGACTCTGCTGTCGCTGAAGCCCAGGTCGGTCAGCCGGTGGAGGGCGATGCGGCTCAGGGTGAAGAGCGTGTCGCCGGCATTGATCGCCTGGGGGATGCCGTGCAGCTTCCAGAGCGTCGGCCGGTGGCGCCGCTCGACGTCGCCGTCCTCGATGTCGTCGTGGACCAGGCTGAAGTTGTGGCCCAGCTCGACCGCCGCCGCACCCGGCAGCGCCGCCCGATGGTCGCCGGCGATCGAAGCGTAGGCCAGCAGGCCCAGGAGCGGGCGCATCCGCTTGCCGGCCACACCCTCGCGGCCGTCCAGGCCCAGGTGGTAGCGCAGCATGGCGTAGAGCCCGGCCGTGGAGGCGTCGCGGTCGCCGACGAGGCGCAGGATCTCCTGCTCGGTATCGGCGACGAGGTTCGGGAGGTCGATCCCGGTCGTGGGCACGCGGAGCATCATAGCAACCTCGCCCGGCGGCCCTCGCGCCCTTGCGCTCTCGCGCCCCGGCCATGCCCTCGCGGGCATGCTACCGTCGCCGCATGCCCGGCCGCCTCTACGTCACGGACGCGATCGTCCTCTCCCGCTTCGAGTACGGCGAGGCGGATCGGGTCCTGACCCTTATGACGCCCGGCCACGGCAAGCTCAAGGCCATCGCCCGGGGCGTCCGGCGGCCGACCAGTCGCCTTGGCGGGAGCCTGGAGCCGCTGGCCGAGCTGCGGGTGGCGCTGGCCCGCGGTCGGACCTTCGATGTCGTGACCCAGGTGAGCGTCGGCCACGCCTGGCTACACCTGCGCGACTCGCTCGAGGCGACGGCCACCGCCTGGTACCTGGCCGAACTCGCCGACCGCTCCCTCGAGGAGCGCAACGCCGCCGAGCCGCTCTACGCGCTGCTGCGGCGGGCCTACGAGCTGCTGGATGCCGGAATGGCCCCGGGCCGCGTCGCCCGCTGGTTCGAGATGCGCCTGGCCGACCAGCTCGGCGTTCGGCCCGAGGTGGACCGCTGCGTCGAGTGCGACCGGACCCTCGAGGCCGGCCAGCGCTTCCGCTGGGTGCCGCCGCTCGGCGGCGCGCTCTGCGAGCGGTGCCCGGGCCCGCCCCACGCTCGGACGGCGCTCTCGCTCGAAGCACTCAAGCTGCTGAAGGCCTACCAGCGACTGGACGTGGAGGCGCTGGCCGCGCTGCGCCTCCCGGCGGCCGTGGAGCGGGAGGCGGAGACGGCCATGCGGGACTTCCTGCGCTTCAGCCTGGAGCGGGAGGCGCGCTCGCTCGGCTTCCTGGACGACGTCCGGGTGGGCCGCTAGGGAGCGTTCCGCCGCCGCGGCCGCCGCGCTCCGCGGCCGCGGGGGCCGGGCGGCCCCGTGCCGTCTGCTAGCATCGTCGGGCAATCCCACCCGTCCCGGCCGTGCCAGGTCCGGGACCCGACCGGAGCCCACTCGTGACCGACCCCGCCGACGCCGTCCGGCCGACCGTCGCCGCCCTGGAGACGATCGTCTCCCTGGCCAAGCGCCGCGGCTTCGTCTTCCCGAGCTCGGAGATCTACGGCGGCATCAATGCCGTCTGGGATTACGGACCGCTGGGCGTCGAGCTCAAGAACAACGTCAAGCGAGCCTGGTGGCGGGCGATGGTCCAGGAGCGAGACGACATCGTCGGCCTCGACGCCGGCATTTTGATGGCGCCCCAGGTCTGGGTGACCTCCGGCCACGTCGGCTCGTTCGCGGACCCGCTCGTGGAATGTCTCGCCTGCCACCAGCGCTTCCGCCTCGACGAGCTGCCCGGCGCCGAGAACCTGACCCAGACAGAGCTGGCCGACCCGACCATCGTCGAGCGGCTGGGCCTCCGCCATGCCGAGGACGGGGGCGTCCTGACGCCTCCCCGCCGTTTCAACCTGATGTTCAAGACCTTCATGGGCCCCCTGGAGGATGAGGCCGCCGTCGTTTACCTCCGGCCCGAGACCGCCCAGGGCATCTACGTCAACTTCCGGAACGTCCGCGAGACCTCGCGCAAGAAGGTGCCCTTCGGGATCGCCCAGGTGGGCAAGGCCTTCCGCAACGAGATCAGCCCCGGCAACTTCGTCTTCCGGATGCGCGAGTTCGAGCAGATGGAGATGCAGTACTTCGTGCGGCCGGTAGAGGGGGCCCGCCTGGCCTTCGAGGAGTGGCTTCCGCGGCGCCGTGCCTGGTACGAGCAGTACGGCGTGGCCGCGGAGCGGCTCCGCTTCCGGGAGCACGCCCCCGACGAGCTCGCCCACTATGCCAAGAAGGCCGTCGACATCGAGTACCGCTTCCCCTTCGGCTGGAAGGAGCTGGAGGGCGTCCACAACCGCGGTGACTTCGATCTCTCCCGCCACGCTGCCGCGACCGGTGAGAACCTCGAGTACTTCGACCCGGCGACCGAGGAGCACTTCATCCCATGGGTCGTGGAGACCTCGGCGGGCGCGGACCGGGCGGCCTTCACCTTCCTCCTCGACGCCTACCGGGAGGAGGAGGTGCGCGGCGAGAGGCGCGTCGTGCTGGCCTTCCATCCGGAGCTCGCCCCGTACAAGGTGGCGGTCCTGCCGCTGCTCAAGAAGCGCCCGGAGATCGTCGAGCTCTGCCACCGCCTGGTCGACGACCTGCGGCGGGACACGATGGCTGTCTACGACGACACGGCCTCGATCGGCAAGCTCTACCGCCGCCAGGACGAGATCGGGACGCCCTGGTGCGTGACCATCGACGTCGACTCGCTCGAGGACGGGGCGGCGACGGTCCGCGACCGCGACACGATGACGCAGGAGCGGCTGCCGATCGAGGGGATCAGGCGGGCGATCCTGGACCGGCTCGCCGCCGCGCGGGGCTGACGGGGCGGCCGCGGCGGTGCCCTCGCCCGAGGTCGATCCGGCGGCCCTGACCAAGGCCCCGGCGGGTGGACCGATCGCCGGCCCGGCCGGGCCGATGACGACGACGGCCGCTTCTGCGCCGGCGGCGCCCGTCCCGGCGGCTGGCGCCGGCCGCGCGGTTCGAGCAACGCCGTGCGCGGCCCCGCTGCGGATCGCGCCGCGGCGGCTGCGCCTCTGGGCGACCACGCTGGCGATCCTCGGGCTCGTCCCCGTGGTCGGGGCACCCGGCGCAGGCTGGTCCGACTGGCCCGCTTTCTGGTCCGGTGGGGCGATGGCGGGGTCTGCCGCGATCCTGACGCCCGCCTCGCAGTTCGCGTGGCGGGCCGCCCGAGGCGAGCTGGCGGCCTTCTTCCCGTACCCGCCCGGCGCGGCCTGGCTGTTCGGCCCGGCGGCCTCCCTGCCCCTGCCCGCGTCGTTCGCGCTCTACGGACTGCTGGTGCTGGCTGCGGCCGCCGGAGCCGGCTTCATCGCCGCCCGCGTCTACCGGCTCGATCGCACGGTGGCGCTCCTGGCCGTGCTCGCGTGGGCGCCGGTCATGTCCTCGATCGTGATCGGTCAGAACGGACCGCTGGCCCTCCTGCTGACGCTCGCGGCGATCGCTGCGCTGGTCGAGGGCCGGGACGGGCTCGCCGGGGCCTGCGCGGGGTTGCTCCTCTACAAGCCGACGTTCGCCGCCCCGCTGCTCCTCCTGCTCCTGGTCCGCGGCCACCGCCGGGCCCTCGTGGCGGTGGTCGCGGTCGCCCTCGGCTGGTATCTCGCCAGCACGGCTGCGACGGGCGGCGACTGGGCGTGGCCGGCCGCGTGGCTCGGCGGCATCGCCGGCTACCAGGGGATCGACTTCGCCGGCAACGCCGACAAGGCTGTCAGCCTTCCCGGGCTCCTGCTTCGCCTGGGGTTGCCCTGGCCGGTGATCGCCGGGCTGGCCGGGTGTGTCCTGCTGGCAAGCCTGCCCATCCTGCGCAGGCGGCCGATCCTCGAGGCGGCCAGTTACGCGAGCTTGCTCGGGGTTGCGCTCAGCCCACACGCCTGGGGCTACGACGCGGCCCTCGTCCTGCCGGCGATGCTCTGGTTCCTGGCCGACCGGCGGCAGGACGACCAGCCCGCCGAAGGCCGACCGCGGCCCCCAGGGGTTGTGGGGTCGCGCGCCCGGCTCTCCAGCGCGGTCCAGGAGCGGTTCCTCGTGCCCCTCCTCGCCCCGCGGGGTGCCGGCCTCGACGAGCCGCTCCGCACGCGCCTGATCGTCGCGGCCTACCTCCTGGTCCAACTCTGGCTCTTCTCACGTCAGACGGTCGTGAGCGCGGTCGCGGTCGTCGTCCTGGGCGCGACGGCGATCTGGCTTGCTGTCGCCTGGGGTCTGGGTCCGGCACCTGCGCGACCCGGCTCGCTGCCGACCGCATTCGGTCGGACCGCGCAGCCAGCCGAGCGAGGCGTGGCCGGATCCAGGTGATGCCAGGTTGAGCGGGCGGCCGGCTGGCGGAGCGTGTCGTGCCGCAACCTCGGGCCCCGCGACCCTCCCGGCCGGCGGTCAAGCCGGGCCCCGCGCGACCCGGCGCCGGCGAG
>JAJYJO010000130.1 GCA_021789435.1 Chloroflexota bacterium | reverse complement strand
GGCGATGGCGTCCTGCTCGGCGGCGGCCGGCGTGGAGCTGGCGGGCTTGACCTGGGTGTAGACGACGACCTGGGCCCCCGTCCGCTCCCCGATGCCGCCGATGACAGACTCGGCGGCGGCCACGGTTGCCGGCCGGAGGGCACCGGCCGTGTCGTAGACTCGCTGGCCGCTCACAGGCGCCGGATAGGGCGGGCCGGCCGCCGTCGCCGCTCCCGACGTCGCGGGGACGAGCCCGAGGAGGAGCCCCAGGAGGAGCCCCAGAAGGAGCGCCGGCCAGGACGCGGCGAAGCGTGCGAACGCCGTGGCAGCCGTCCGGGCGGCCGTCCGGACGGACGCGGTCATCAGGCTCCCCTCCCGACTCCCGCCCGGGCCGCACGGCGGGCGCGGAGGCGCCGGACGAGCTCCGCCGCCTGCTCGTAGCGTCCGAAGCTGGGCATCACGTAGGTTCCGGCCACCAGCCCGGCCGCCCCATCGAGCAGGGCGAGCGCCATCTCCAGCCCCACCTCCGCTCCGCGCTCGCCGGCCGCCCGCATCGCCGCCCGCTGCTCGTCGGGGATCCGGATCCCCGGCACCTCGTTGTGCAGGAACTCGGCGTGCCGCGTGGAGTGGAGCGGCAGGACGCCCAGCAGCACCGGCACGGGGAAGCCGGCCGGGCCGAACCGCCGGTGCGCCTCGTCCAGCATCGCCTCCACCTGGGCCAGGTCGTAGAGCGGCTGGGTCATGATCAGGTGGGCTCCGGCGGCGAGCTTCCGCTCCAGCCGCTCCCACTCGCGGTCCGCGTCGGCGGCCGTGGGGTCCAGGGCGCAGGCCACGGTGAAGCCGGCCGGCTGGCCGATCGGCCCACCCGTCTCGTCCTCGCCCCGGTTGAGCCGGGCAAGGATCTCGATCAGCCCGATCGAGTCTACGTCCCAGACCCCCGTGCCGGCGGGGTAGTCGCCCACCCGGGGCGGGTCGCCGGTGAGGGCCAGCACGTTGCGGACGCCGAGCGCGTGGGCACCCAGCAGGTCGGACTCGAGGGCCATCAGGTTGCGGTCGCGGGTGGTGAAGTGGATCAGCGTCTCCAGTCCCACCTGCTGCTGGATGGCGAACGCCACCGCCAGGCAGCCCATCCGCACCCGGGCCATGGCCGAATCGCTGACGTTGACCAGGTCGGCCCCGGCGTCGCGGAGCAGCCGGGCGGCCTCCACGGTCCGCTCGATCCGGATGGAGCGGGGCGGGTCGATCTCCACCGAGACGACGAACTCGCCGCGGGCGAGGAGGCGGGCCAGGCGGGTCGGTGGGGGCGCCGCCGCCGGCGGGGCGGTCTCGGTGGGTGCCGCCCGCGGCGTGACCAGGTCGACCGGGAGGGCCGCCGCTCCGGGCGGCGCGGCCGGCCCGGGCGCCGCGCCGGCGACCGGGACCAGGCGGTCGAGGGCGGCCCGCATGGCCGCCACGTGGCGGGGCGTCGTCCCGCAGCAACCCCCGACGACGGCGGCGCCGCCGGCGAGGAAGCGCGCCACGGCCTCGCCGAAGTACTCCGGGCCGGCCGCGTAGACGAACTGGCCCTCGATCCGCTGGGGCAGCCCCGCGTTCGGCATGATCGAGAGCGCCGTGCCGGCCGCGCCGGCCCCGGCCATCCGCGCGGCCCCGGCCATCCGCTCGAGCGCGTCCAGGCAGAGCAGCGGCCCGACGCCGCAGTTCACGCCGACGACGTCGGCCCCGGCCGCGCTCAGCAGGGCGACCGCCGCCTCCGGCGACGTCCCGTCGGCCGCGGCCAGTTCCTCGCCGAACGTCAGCGAGGCGATGACCGGGAGGTCCGCCGCGGCCCGGGCCTCGGCCAGCGCCCACAGGAGCGCCTCGATCTCGCTGAACGTCTCCAGCACGAGCAGGTCCACGCCGCCCTCCAGGAGGCCCTCAACCTGCTCCCGGAAGGCGGCCCGGCCCGTCGGCTCGTCGACGTGGCCAACGCCCCGCGTCGGGCCGGCCAGCGGGCCCACGGAGCCTGCCACCAGTGCCTCGCGTCCGGCCACGTCCCGCGCCTCGCGGGCGAGCTGGGCGCCCCGCCGGTTGATCCGGCCGGCGAGGTCCGCCAGGCCGTAGCCGGCAAGGCGCACGCGGTTCGCCCCGAAGGTGGCCGTCTCGATCAGCCCGGCGCCGGCCTCCAGGTACTCGCGGTGGATCGTGCCGACCAGGTCGGCCCGGCTGAGCACGAGCTCGTCCAGGCAGGCGCGCTGGGGAATGCCCCGACTGAACAGCAGGGTGCCCATGGCCCCGTCGGCAAGCAGGGGACCCGCGCGCAGGCGCGAACGGAAGCGCTCACGCGAGGTTGCCGCCGCCGGCCCGGCGCCGGCCGCCCCGGAGCCGGGCGCCCCGGGGCCCGCCGGCGGGGGAGTGCGCCAGGAGTCGGTCTCGCTCAGACTCGCACCCCCAGGACGCGCTTCTGGCCGAGCAGCAGGCCGAGGATCGTGGCCACGATGCTGATGACGATGCCGCCGAGGATCGCGGCCTGGAGCGCATCCAGGCCGAGGGTCGGCGGGAACCCGCCCAGAGAGAAGCCGAGCCCGAGCTTGAACTGGTCGGCCGCCCAGGCGGTGAGCAGGAGCATGGCGCCGTTGATGACCAGCCCCACCAGGCCCATGGTCAGGAGGTTGATCGGCAGGGCGACCAGCTTGACGATCGGCTTGAGGTAGCCGTTGACCACGCCGAAGATCAGGGCCAGGACGGCGATCTTGAGCCAGTGCGGCCCGGGCTGCCCCACGACCAGGTGGATGCCGGGCACGAGCTTCGCCGCGGCGACGAGCGCGACGGCATTGATGAGGATCCGGATCAGCTGGTCCACATGAGCCTCCTCGCCTGCCGGGCGACTGGGCGCCCTGCGCGGATGCTACACGCCCGGCGAGGCGCGAAGCGTGGCTCGAGGCGGGGTTCGACGCCACCGGCCGCTAGACTGGGTCCATCCCCATAGCTCATCGCAGCCGTCGGAGCGTCCATGTCCGAGTTCAGCCTTCGGGTCGCCGCCTTCTTCGAGGACCTGTTTCTTCTCAGCCCGGTCGAGGCGACGGCCGTGGGCATGCACGCCCACGATGACCGCTGGCCGGACCTGACAGAGACCGGCCGCCGGGAGCGGCTCCGCTTCCTCGAGCGGTGGGAGGCCGAGCTCCGGGGCTTCGAAGATGCCGCCCTGGTCCCCGACGAGCGGATCGACCGGGACCTGATCCTCGGTGAGATCGCCGCCCGTCGCTTCGCCGAGATGGAGCTGCGCGAGGAGTGCTGGGACCCGCTCTCCTGGGTCCTCCTGCTCGGCAGCGGGCTCTTCCCGCTCCTGGCCCGCGAGTTCGCCTCGCCGGCGGTCCGTCTCGCCTCCGTCGCGGGCCGGCTGGAGGGCATCCCGGTCGTCCTGGCCGCGGCCCGCGACCAGCTCGTGGGTCTCGCGGGACGCCCGGTCAGCCGGCTGCACACGGAGACGGCGCTCAAGCAGATCGACGGGATCGCCGAGCTGGCCGACCAGGCGCTCGCCGCCGCGGAGGCGGCCCGCGAGGGAGACCCGGCCGTCGCCGGCCTGGAGCCCCGGCTCCGCTCGGCGGCGGAGGTCGCCACGGACGCCCTGGGGGCCTTCCGCGTCCACCTGGTGGAGCAGGTCCTGCCGCGTGCCGAGGGGGAGGGCAGGCTGGGCGGGCAGCTCTACGACGCCAAGCTCGGCCACACCCTGCGGAGTGGCCTGGATCGTGCCGGGATCGCGGCGCGCGCCGAGCGGGAGTTCGTGGCGGTGCGGGCGGAGATGATCCGCCTGGGCCGGGCGCTCTGGCCCTCCTGGGTCGGCGGGGACGCGCCGGCCGACGACCAGCGCGTGGTCCGGCAGGTGCTGGACGCGATCGGGGAGATCCACCAACGGCCGGCAGACCTGCTCGACTTCTGCCGCGCCGAGCTGGAACGGATCGAGGGCTTCGTCCGCAGGCAGGGCCTCGTCGGCCTGCCGGACGAACCGCTGGAGGTGACCTGGACGCCGGTCTTCATGCGTGCCTACGGGGGCGCCTTCCTCGACCCGCCGGGTCCGCTCGACAAGGGCCAGCGGAGCTACTTCTGGGTGACCCCGCCGCCGGAGGAGTGGACGTCCGAACAGGTCGAGTCGGCCATGCGCGAGGACAACGACCGGATGCTCCGCCTGCTGACGGTCCACGAGGCGGTGCCCGGTCACTACCTCCAGCTGGCCTATGCCAACCGCTGCCCGTCGCTGGCCCGGGCGGTCCTCTGGTCGGGTGTCTTCGCCGAGGGCTGGGCGGTCTACGCGACGCAGGTCATGATGGACGCGGGCTACGGCGCCGACGACCCGGCCCTGCTGCTGATCCACTGGAAGTTCTACCTGCGCAGCGTCGTCAACGCTTTGGTCGACATCGGGGTCCATGTCGGGGCGATGACCCGGGACGAAGCGGTCCGGCTGATGATGGATGGCGGCTTCCAGGAGGAGGCGGAGGCGCTGGCCAAGTGGAACCGGGCCCGCCTGACGGCCTGCCAGCTCTCCACCTACTTCGTCGGCTCGGTCGAGTTCTGGGACCTGGAGGCCGAGCGCCGGCGACGCCTGGCGGTCGCGGCCGGTCAGGACGCGTCAGCCGTCCCGGCCCCGCAGGTGGTCGGCGGGTTCGGCGCCACCCCGGGGTTTGCCTACCGGGCCCACCTCGAGGAGATCCTGGCCCACGGCACGCCGCCGCTGCCGCTGCTGCGCCGGATCGTCGTCGGCGATTGACCCGCCGCCGGGGGCTCGCGGCCCCGCTCCGGCGCGACGTCGGGGTCAGGCCCCGACCCGCTCCAGGAGGCCTTCGACCCGGTAGCCCGCGGCGACGGCGGCCTGGCGCAGGCGCTCGACCAGCCGCTGCGTCGCCGCCAGCTCGGACGCGAGCGCCCGCCCCGGCCGGCCGGCCGCCAGCAGGTCCACCGCCCGGAGGGCCAGCATCCACCACAGGATCTGCTCGAAGGCCTCCTTCTCGAACCAGCTGGCTCCCTGCCAGCGGTTGACCCGGATGAAGGGGCGGACGTCGCGGTCCTCGAGCAGCGCCTCCACCAGCGTCGCGGACGCGTCCCGGTCGGGTCGCGGCCGGCCGGCCGCGGTGGTCGGCGCCGGCTGGGGCAATCCCACCAGGACGCGGCCCAGCTCGACCGCCCGCCAGGCCGCCGCCTCGTCGTGGCCGAGCTCGCGGAGGGCGGCCGCGAAGGGCCCCCCGAGCTGCAGCTC
>JAJYJO010000129.1 GCA_021789435.1 Chloroflexota bacterium | reverse complement strand
ATGCAGAGGAGGCAAGCGTGGAGTTCAGCGAGGTGGTCCGGCGCCGCCGGATGGTGCGCCGGTTCTCGGACGAGCCCGTACCGCGGGAGACGCTGGAGTCGATCGCCGCGGTCGCCCAGCGCGCGCCGAGCGCGGGCTTCAGCCAGGGCCAGCGGCTGGTGATCGTCACCGATCCGGGCCTGCGCCGGCAGCTCGGCCTGATCGTCGGGGAGGACGAGGACGCGGACGAGGACGCGGACGAGGACGAGGGCTGGGGGCGCTGGGTGAGCCGCTGCGCCGCCCAGTTCGTGCCCTGCGTCAGCGAGGCGGACTACCACGCCCGCTACCGCGAGCCGGACAAGCTTCAGGCCGACGGCTCGGAGATCGCCTGGCCGGTCCCGTACTGGTGGATGGACGTCGGCTGCACGGTGATGCTGATCCTGCTGGCCGCCGTTGACGCGGGCCTCGCGGCGGGGTTCGCCGGGGCGGAGGATCCGCGCGAGCTCCGGGCGGCGCTGGGCATCCCCGAGCGCTTCGTCCCGGTGGGGGTCATCCCCGTGGGGTATCCGCTCCCCGACCGCCGGTCACCGTCGCTCGCCCGCGGCTGGCGGCCGCGCGAGGAATTCGTCCGCTGGAACGGCTGGGCGCCGCGGAGCGGCGGCTGAGGGGAGCCCGCCGCCGGACGGGCGCGGCCGCCGCCGGTGCGGGCCTGCCCCACCGGTCGGGCCGGACTCGGCCGGCCTCGTCGGCTCAGATCCCGGTCAGGACGCAGCCCGAGCTGTGGTTGCTCCACTCCTGCTGGAGGAAGTACTTGCCGGTGCCGATCAGCTGGTTGTACTCGGTGTTGCTGCCGCCGGTCGAGCCGAGCACCTTGCCGAAGTTCCAGGCGCACTTGTCACCGTTCTCGTAGCCGCGGCGGTCGTACCAGGCCGAGCCCTGCTCGTCGGTGATCGTTTCGTTGTGCTCGTGGCTGGCCACGTTGATCGTCGCGTCGGCGTCGTCGTTGTTCGGATGCTGGCCGGCGTCACAGGCGGCCGGGACCGTGTCCGCGTAGGGCATGTTGGCGTAGAGGACGACGCCGGCGCCGCTGCCGCTCCAGCCGTGGTAGGCGCAGTACTGGCTGAAGGCGCAGCTCGAGCCGGCGCAGGAGCCGATCCCCCTGGCCGTGAAGAGGAAGAACTCGGTCGAGGGGCCGGGCGACCAGCCCTGGGCGGTGATCACCCGCTGGATCTCAGCCTGCAGCTGGGCATCCGTGAGGCAGACGGCCGTGTAGCTGTCGGAGCAGCCGCTGGCTGGCAGCGCGTGGGTGTCGAGAAGAGACCCACCGAGCGACGACGCGTAGGTGATGAAGCCGTTGACGTTGTCGTAGTACTGGGTGTCGCTGTAGTAGACATTGCTCGACTTGCCATTGTCGGCCGCGACGTTGCCGAAGAACCCGTTGATCAGCGATACGTAGTTGGTGCTGACGGTGTAGCCGCTCGGCACCCAGTAGATGGCGTAGACCGTGTTGGTGTGCTCCACCGGCCCGTTGTGGTAGCTGAGGTTCGAGACTCGCGCCGCGCCGCCGCCCGGCTTGGCGCCGTTGCGGGCGGGCACGATCCCCAGGATGTGGCCCGCGGGATGAGACGGGGACGGGGCCGCGGCCGCGACCGGCGCCGCGCCGGCAGTCAGCAGACCCACCACCGCGAGGACCATCACGAGTCGGCGCATCGGACTTACTCCCCTCGCAGGGCCACGTTGGGCACGGCCCTGAACCCGCGGATCATACGGAGGAGTGTCAACGACCCCGATGGGTAGGTACGGCCGTCAGCGGCCTATCCGGCTTCCGGAGCCGTCTTCGCGACCAACTGCCCGCGGCGCCGGGCCGGGCGGCCCTGCCCGTGCGCCGGGCCGCGGGACCACCATCGGCCACGGTGGGCCGGCGCGTTCAGGGGTCCGATCGTCGGATCCGCGAAGACCGGCCCGTGGACGCCCCGATGATCCTCCCGATCCCGATCCTGGCGCTCGCCTTCCTCCTGGCGACCGTGCTGCTTGGCTTCGAGATGTACGTCGACCGCGTGCCGGTCTGCCCCGAGTGCCCCCACTGCCTGGCGCGCCGCGAGGCCGAGGCCCGGCTCCAGCAGCGGCTCCAGGACGAATACGCCCGGCGGATCGGCCTCCGCGACGACGACCGCGACCAGCCGCACCACATCGGCTGAAGCGGCCCGCGCCGGCCGAGGGTGACCCGGCCCGCGGCGGCCGGTCCGCGGGACGACGCGGCTGTCACATGGCCAGCCGCGGATAGAGGCGCCCGGCGATCGCGATCAGCACGACCGTGACCGCGATCATCACCCCGAAATCGAGCGCATACGGGAAGCTCGGCGTGCCCCGGGCCACCATCATGCCGCGGACCGCGTCGACCATGTAGGTCAGCGGGTTCACCTGGGCCAGGACCTTGAGCCAGTCCGGCATGATCGCGATAGGGTAGACCGCGCTGCTGGCGAAGAAGAGCGGCATCGTCAGCACCTGGCCGATGCCCATGAACCGCTCCCGGGTGCGGACCAGGCAGGCGATCACCAGGGAGAAGGTGGCGAAGGCAGCGGAGCCGATGACCACCGCCACCGTGACGCCGATCAGGGCCAGCGGCGAGAGGTCCAGGTGGACCCCGACCGCGGCCGCGACCAGGTAGACGACGACCGCCTGGACCACCGCCCGCAGGCCGCCGGCCAGGGCCTTGCCGGTGACCAGCGAGGTGCGCGAGGCGGGGCTGACCAGGTACTTGTGGAGGACGCCCAGGTCGCGCTCCCAGATGACCGAGATGCCGTAGAAGATGGCCGAGAAGAGGGCGCTCTGGGCGAGGATCCCCGGCGCCAGGAAGTCCATGTAGTTGAGCTGGCCGGTCGGGATGGCCCGGGCCCGGGCAAGGACCTGGCCGAAGACCAGCAGCCAGAGGATCGGCTGGACGGCCCGGGTCAGCAGCTCCGTCGGGTCGTGGGCGAGCTTGCGGAGCTCACCCTCCGCGATCGTCCAGGAGTCCCAGAGGAACCGGACCGGGGCCGGCGGCTCAGCCCAGCCGGCGCGCGGTGCGGCGCGTTCGAGCGACGTCACGGTAGGTCCCTCCTTCGGCCTCCAGCTCGGTCCCGGTGAAGTGGGTGAAGGCGTCGTCCAGGCTGGCCCCCGGGCCGACCTCGGCCGCCAGGGACTCGGGGGTGCCGAGGGCGGCCAGGTGCCCGAGGTGCATGATGCCGACGCGCTGGCAGAGCTCCGCCGCCTCGTCCATGTAGTGGGTCGTGAGCAGGATGGTCGTGCCCTCCTCCTCCCTGAGCTGCCGGACGTGCGCCCAGACGGCCCGCCGGGCGATCGGGTCCAGGCCCACCGTGGGCTCGTCCAGGAAGAGGACCGGTGGCCGGTGGAGCATCGCCTGGGCGATCTCCAGGCGGCGGATCATCCCGCCGGAGAAAGTCCGGACCAGCCGATCGGCCGCCGCCTCGAGGCCCATGAACCGAAGGGCCTCGTCCGTGCGGCGCCTGCGATCCGCCGTCGGCAGATGGTAGAGCCGGCCGGTCGTCTCCAGGTTCTCGCGGGCGGTGAGCGCCCCGTCGGCCGAGAGGAGCTGCGGAACGTAGCCGATCGACCGCCGCACCTGGCGCGGCTCGCTTGCCACGTCGAAGCCGGCCACGGTCGCCCGGCCTCCGCTCGGCGGCAGGAGCGTGATCAGCATCTTGATCGTGGTGGTCTTGCCCGCGCCGTTCGGGCCGAGCAGGCCGAACACCTCGCCCGGCCGGACCTCCAGCGAGAGGCCGTCCACGGCCACGACCTCCCCGAAGCGACGGGTCAGGCCGCTGGTGGTGATCGCAGCGGTCATCGATGGTGCATCCTTTGGGCGCCCGGATTTGCCGTCCCGACCGGCTTATACTTAGGTCCCCGAACTATACCACGGAGGCCGAAGAGGCGATGGCTGAGATGTGGGTGCAGACCACACGGGCGCCCGACGCCGCGGAGGCGGTCCTCGAGACGGTGCCGTTCGTCATGCGGGCGATCAGGACCAGGATGCGGGCCGTGGCGACCGCCGACCTCTCGGTGCCGCAGTTCCGGACCCTCCTCTACGTCCGGCGCGTTCCCGGGACCAGCCTCTCCGGGATCGCTGACCACCTGGGGATCACGCTGCCGGCCGCCTCGGAGCTGGTGGCGCGGCTGGTCCACCAGGGTTTCCTGGCCCGGTCCCGGGACCAGGCCGAGCGGCGCCGGATCCAGCTCGAGCTCACGGACGCCGGGCGGGCGACGCTGGCCGAGATGGAGGCGCGGACGAAGGAATGGCTGCGGGCCGTCCTGGCGAGAACCGACCCGGAGCGCCGGACGGCGCTCGTGGCCGCGCTCGGCGATCTTCGGGCGGCCGTGGCCGCAGCCGACGAGGCGACGGCCTGGCACCCGGCGGGAGGCGGCGTCGAGGTCGGTCCCGCCGGTCCCCGATAGGGCGACAAGGCTCTCGCCGGGTTGACGGCCGAGCCCTCCGCCGTCAACGATCCGGGCACGTGGCCGCGAAGGGGGACGCCGCCCACCCGCCCGGAGGAAGCCGCGTGGCCGAGCGGATCGAGCGCACCGTCCTCGGCCCCGACGGGCGGCGCCTGGCCGTCGCGGAATGGGGCGAGCGCGCCGGCCGGCCGCTGATCGCGCTCCACGGTAGGCCGGGCTCGCGGCTCGGCCGCTGGCGAGACAGGCGACATTAGGGCATACTTATCTAGTAACCTAGTGACCATGGATACCCCGGATGTCTGGAGCCTGCGGTGATCGAATTCCACCTGGACACGCGCTCGGGGGTCGCGCCCTACCAACAGGTCGTCCAACAGGTCCGCCACGCCCTGCGGCTCGGCCTCCTCGAAGTCGGCGACCAGCTCCCGACGGTGAAGGAGGTGGTCGCCGCCCTCGCGATCAACCCGAACACGGTGCTCAAGGCCTACAAGGAGCTGGAGCACGTCGGCCTGGTGGCTGCTCGACCGGGCATCGGCATCTTCGTCACGAAGACCCTGACGGACGACTCGCTGGCCGCCCACGGCCCGCTCCGCCAGGACCTCAGGCGCTGGCTGTCCAGGGCGCGACGCGCGGGGCTCGACGAGGAGAGCATCGAGGCGCTCTTTCGCGACGTCGTCCGGTCCTCCTCCGCGGAGGGCGCAGCGTGACCACGGTCCTGGAGGCGAACGGCCTCGGCAAGCGCTATGGCCACAAGTGGGCGCTCTCGGAGTGCACTCTCGCCATTCCCGCCGGCAAGGTCGTCGGGCTCGTCGGGCC
>JAJYJO010000036.1 GCA_021789435.1 Chloroflexota bacterium | reverse complement strand
GGTCCGGGCGCTGGGGCTCGAGACGCTCGTCCCCCACTGGCACCAGCGGGTCTTCCTGGACTGACCCCGGTCGCGGCGTCGGCGGCCGGGCCCGGACCAGCCGCGGCGCAACCGCGGCCCGCCGCCCTAGCCCCGGTGGGCCGCCCGCCGGGCCGCGAACCGCTCGTCGGCGCCCGCCCAGCCGGGGTCGAACGGCCGGCCCGGCGCGTCGAGGTCGACCACCAGGGGCGCATGGTCGGACGGCACCGGCTTGCCCTTGCGGGCCTCGCGGTCGATCTCGACCGCCACCACCCGCCCGGCGACGGGCGCCGAGAGCAGCAGGTGGTCGATCCGCATCCCCTCGTTGCGCTGGAAGTTCCCGGCCCGGTAGTCCCACCAGGTATAGCGTCCGGGCTCGCCGCGCCGGACCCGCCAGGCGTCCTCCAGGCCCCAGTCCAGGAGCGTACGAAAGGCCGCCCGCTCCGGGTCGGAGACATGCGTCCCGCCGTGGACAGCGACCGGATCCCAGACGTCGACATCGGCCGGTGCCACGTTCAGGTCGCCGCCCAGGATGAGCGGCTCGTCCGGCCGGCGGGTCTCGTCGAGCCAGCGCCGCAGCCGGGCGAACCAGGCGAGCTTGCCCTCGAAGAAGGGCGAGCCGACGACCCGGCCGTTGGGCGCGTAGAGCGAGACGACGCGGATGCCCCCGCAGACGGCCGAGACCATGCGGGCCTCGTCGAAGGGGTCGAAGTCCTCCTCACCCACGGCGGCGCCCGAGCCGGGACCCGAATCGCGGACCGGCCGGCCGTCGAAGTTGGCGATCGGATCGGCCAGGCCGACACGACTGGCGATCGCCACTCCGTTCCAGCGACCCTCGCCGTGGTGGAGCAGCTCGTAGCCCGCCATCCCGAAGGCCATCGCCGGCGCGTCGGCGTCGGTAAGCTTGGTCTCCTGCAGGAGCAGCACATCCGGCGCCGCCCGCTCCAGCCACCACTCCACCTTCTCCAGGCGTGCCTTCAGGGAGTTGACGTTCCAGGTCGCGATGCGCATGGCGGCCGCTCTCCGCTCAGTAGCGCCGGCCGCGCTGGCGGGCGAGATCGAAGCTGGCAGTGTCGGCGATCGCCATGACGGCCATGGTGCCGGCCTGGACCGGGTCCGAGACCACCAGGTCCGCGGCTCCAGTGATCGAGCCGGCCATGTTGAGAGCGATGACCGGGATGCCGGCCGCCTGCAGCTCGCGCACCGCCCGCGTCACGTCGCCGCCCATCAGCGAGCCGGCCAGGACCAGGCAGCGGGCCCGGGGCAGGTCGGCCACCGCCCGGACCGCGGCGGCCAGGTTCTCCTCGCCGACCAGGGCGATCGTGTCGACGCTGATCCGCTCGCCGCGCAGGTTGTGACGGTCAGCCTCGCTGACGGCGCCGAGGGCCACCTGCGCAACCTGCGCCCCGCCGCCGATGACGATGACGCGCTTGCCGAAGACGCGCTCGAGGGTCCGGGTCAGGTGCGGCTCCCGCGTCAGCTCGGGAAGGCCGGCCAGGGCGGCGACGGCGGCAGTCTCCGAGAGCCCCTCGACCTCCAGCTCGAGCTCGGCCAGCGGGTCCCCGCCGGGAGAGGGGGCCGGGACGGAGGCAGCCGGCCCGGCGGGGCCGACGCGCCGCACGGTGCTGAGGGTCCGGACGGTGCCGCCCGCGGCCGCCAGGCGCTCCGTCACGGCCACGAGCGCGCCCGGCCGGTCGCGGCATTCGAGCCGGAGGGCGACGGTGGGGGGGCCGGACGAGGAGGTCCGCGGCATGGCGTGACGGTGGGTTCGTGCGCGGCTGGGCGGGGGCCGGCCTAGCCGGCCACGTCCATCCCGCGCTGGGCCAGGCCCTGGCGGACGCCGGGATCCAGCCCGGCCCCGGGGTCGTGCTCCTCGTAGGCGATCCCGAGCGCGGTGAACGCCTGCCGGGTGGCTTCGGCATCGCTCGTCGTCAGCATCAGGGCCCCCTCCGTGTCCTCGGCCACGCCGACGATCCCGGTGATGTTGACCTGCCGGTCGGCAAGCGCGCTCGCCACCCGGGCCAGCGCGCCGGGCCGGTCCTCGAGCTGGACGGTGAACCAGATCACGCCGCACCTCCTGCCGGGATGGTACCCGGCTCGTCGCCGCCGGTGCGCGTCGCCGCTGGTGCGCGGGGCCCGAGCCCGTGTGCGGGGCCCGAGCCGGTGTGCGAGGCTCGAGCCGGTAACCTATCGCCGATGGCCAAGCCGCCTGCCCCTTCCGTCCAGATCTTCGGCCTGCCCGACTCCCAGCCGACACGCGCCGCCCTCCGGTTCTTCAAGGAACGCCGCTGGACGGTCGTCTTCAACGACCTGCGCCGCCGTCCGATCGCGCCGGGTGAGCTCCGCCGGTTCGTCGAACGCCTGGGCGCGCGGTCCGTCGCGGACACCCAGGGTCGCACCTGGCACGACGCAGGCCTCGACTACCTGCGAATGGACGACGCCGAGCTGGCGGAACGACTCCTCGTCGACGCCCGCCTGCTGCGCCTGCCACTGGTCCGGTTCGGCAACGAGGTAACGGCGGGACCGTCCGAGGCGGTCTGGAAGGGCTGGCTGACCGACCGGCGCTGACGGGAGGAGCCGGGGTGCCTCGAGCACACCGACGAATGCGCAGCTCCTCGACGCCGCGAGCCTGCTGCGCGACGCAGCCACGGATGGCACGATACGGGCCATGCTCGCATCCGGACCGGCTACCGGGCTGGACGACCTCCGAGCCGCCGGCGACGTCCTGACGCGCGCCTGGAAGGCGGGTTCTCCGCGGGGGGCGGCCGTGCGCGGCGACCTCGCGTGGTGGTATGCCCAGGCTTGGCCGGCCGAGCTGGGCGATCGCCTCCGCCTCTGGCAGACCGACGGCGAGATGGTCGCCTGGAGCTGGTTCGACGGCGAGGAGCTCGACTACGCGATCTGGTGCGGCGACGAACGGGCCGACGAGGTGGTCGAACGGGCGATCCTCTCGTTCGCGATCGAGGACGCCACGGCACGAGCGAGCCGCGGCCACGGCAACGGGGCGATCGAGGCGTGGGCCGCCGATGACGATCATGGGGCGCACGCGCTCCTTGCCGAGCTGGGGTTCGAGGGCATACCGGGCGCCTCGGCTCCCGGCCATCACACCCGGCTCTCGCAGTTCCAGCGAACCGTCGGGGTCGCCTCGCCGATCGACGATCGACCGCTGCCGGAGGGGTATCGCATCCGGTCGCTCGCCGGCCCCGGCGAGATCGACCTGCGGGTCGCGGCCCATCGCGCGGCGTTCGCGCCGTCGAGGATGCGATCCGAGAAGTACGAGCGGCTGCTCGGCCTGCCCGACTACCGGCTGGAGGACGACCTCGTGGTCGAGGCGCCGGATGGGTCGATCGCATCGTTCGCGATCGCGTGGTGGGACCCGATCGCCCGGGTGGGCGAGTTCGAGCCGGTCGGGACGGATCCGCGTCACCAGCGACGCGGCCTGTCGGCCGCCCTGCTCTGTCACGGGCTTCGCCGCTATCGGGAGCTCGGCGCGAACCTCGTCCAGGTGTTCTCGGACGCGGACAACGCGGCGTCGGAGGCCCTGTACCAGTCGGTGGGGTTCACGCGGCGGGCGTTCCACGACCGATTCCGGCGGCCGAGAGGCTGACCAAGGGTTCCGCTGCCGAGTACCTGCCGAACCGCGCGCCTGCCGAACCTGAACGCCCTGCGCGCAGCCGCGCTTGCTCGCCCCGACGTGCCAACCGTCCTTGGCGCACAGGGTCCCTCGGACGGCTACCCGCGTTGCCCCGTGGATGGCGCCCGTCGGGAATGCCCCTGCGGCGCGCCGGGCCGGACGGCCGCGCCCGGAAGCTTCCGTGCGCGTCGAGCCCGGCACGTTCCGGCGGAGCGGCGTAGATTCGACCTGGAGGCACCGATCGATGGCGAGGGATCCCGGCCGCACGCCGCCGAAGCAGGCCGTGCGCCCCAACACCCTGGGCGGTCCGGCCGTCGTGCCGAACGTGCTCCGCGGCACGGGCGCGTCGCCGGTGGCGCCCGGAGTATCGAGCCTGACGCAGGGTTCCTACGGGCCCGGGACCGGAGGCATGCGGCCGGCGCGCCGGCCGGCGTGGATGCCGGGTCGCCGGTCCACCATGGTCGGGCCCGGCTCGGTTGCCCCGGGCACGGCCGCGACAGCCGCGGCCCACCCGAGCGACTTCCGCACGGACTCGACCGTCCGGTACGTCTGGCGGCTGGCGCTCGGCGTCTGGACCGCGCTGCTCGTCCTGACCACCTTCTCCGAAGCCTCCATCGCGAGCGAGATCGACCGGATCGTCATCGCGGTCGTGCTGGTGGCCATCTGGTGGTGGAGCCTGCCCGTGGCGGGTGCCTTCATCCGGGGGCTGTCCCGGGCCACCGACCCGCTCGCCCGGCCCGGGTTGGGGCAGCTCCTGGTTCGCGGCCTGGTCTTCCTCGCGGCCCTGGTCCTGGTCGCGCTGCTCCAGCTGCTGGTGCTCGGGCTGGGGATGGGCGGCTGATGCGGGTCGGTGGCACCGGTGCCCGGGGTGCGGCCGCGCGCTGCGGGCGCCCGGTGGCGGGTGGCATCCTGTCCGCCTGATCGAGACGGAGGGACGCAGTGTCAGCCGGGAACGACAGGGAACGGGAGGAGGGGCGCGAGCCACGGGCGCGCGAGGCGCAGGAGCGTGGCGCGGCACGCGGCGAGCGGGAGGCCGCGGCGGCGGCGGCCGGCCCCGTGCCCGGCCGGGACGATGTCCCGGGACCCGAGATCGGCCCGAACCACGACCACCGCCGGAGCGGGCGCGTCCTCCTCCGGCCGCGTGCCGCCGCGATCCTCCGGCGCCCTCCGACCGCGACCGAGGACGAGCGGCTCCTGGAACGCGTGCCGCGACCGGCATTCCTCGACTCCGACCCGTGGCGCTCACTGCGCATCCTCTCGGAGTTCGTGGAGGGCTTCGACGCCCTGGCCGCCGTTGGGCCGGCCGTCACGATCTTCGGCTCCGCGCGGACCACCGAGGACGATCCGGCCTACGCCAAGGCCCGCGAGCTGGGCCGGCTGCTGGCCGGCTCGGGCTTCGCCGTCATCACCGGCGGCGGGCCCGGGATCATGGAGGCGGCCAATCGTGGCTGCCACGAGGCCGGCGGCCTGTCGATCGGCTGCAACATCGAGCTGCCGCACGAGCAGCACGTCAACCCCTACGTCGACCTGGCGGTGGAGTTCCGCTACTTCTTCGTGCGCAAGACGATGTTCGTCAAGTATGCCGACGGCTTCGTCATCTTCCCCGGCGGGTTCGGGACGCTCGACGAGCTCTTCGAGGCGCTGACCCTGATCGAGACCGGCAAGATCCGCCACTTCCCGGTCGTCCTCATGGGACGCGCCTACTGGCAGGGCCTGCTCGACTGGGCCGACCGGACCCTGCTCACCTCGGGCGCCATCGGGCCGGCGGATCGGGCGCTCCTCCAGGTGGTCGACGAGCCGGCCGACGCGCAGCGGATCATCGCCGACTTCGTCGCCGCCCGCGCCGCCGAGCGGGCCGAGCCCGACGCCGCGGGCCCCCCGGCCGGTCGGCCGAGCCCGGACCGCTGAGTCGGGCAGTTCGCGGCCGGCAGGCCTGCGGCCGGCGGGCCGGCGGTGCCGGCGGTGCCGGCGCTCAGGCAGGCGGCAGCGCGACCTCGATCCGGCCCTCGCGGACCCGCACCGGGTAATAGCGCAGCCGCCGGACGCGAGTCAGCCGGCGCGCCTCCTGTTTCGAGGAGGGTGGCTCGGGACGGGGCACGGAGCCGGCCGGCGACCAGCCGGGGTGGTACGTGCCGTCGGCATCGAGGCCGCCGGTCGTCGGCATCCGGACCGTCTCGCCCGAGCAGAGATCGAAGCGGCCGCGATGGAGCGGGCAGTCAACCGTGCAGCCCTCCAGCGTCCCCAGGGAGAGCGGCGCCGCCATGTGCGGGCAGCGATCGTCGGTGGCCACGATCCCCGCCGGCGTGTGGGCCAGCAGGACGTCCAGGTCGCCGCGGCTCACCCGCCGCAGCGATCCGGGCGGGAGGTCGTCCGCGGCGAGCAGGTCGACGAAGGGCGCCCCGACCGTGCCCGGCGCGACCAGCCGGCGCGGCGTCGTCGCGACGGGCACGTGGCCCCCCGGCGCCGCCGGCCCGGCGGGGTCGGCCGCGGATGTGGCGTGGCCCACCGGCCCGGCGGGGTCGTCCGCGAGCAGCGAGAAGAGCACCACGTCCTGGGGCTGGCCGCGCAAGTCGAAGAACGCCCGCAGGACACCTTCCCTGTGGAACCCGGCCCTCCGCGCGACCCCCTGCGAGGCCTCGTTGTCGAGCAGGGTCATCAACTCGAGCCGGTCGATCCCGACCTCGTCGAAGGCCCACCGGGACACGAGCCGGACGGCCCGTGCGGCGATCCCCAGGCGGCGAGCCTGCGGGGCGATCCAGTAGCCGACCGACCAGGCCCGACCCTCCCGGCCCGGCCCCAGCCCGATGGCGCCGAGGAGATCGTCGGAGCCGGCGTGCACGATCGCGAACCCGGCCCGGGTGCCGGCGCGCCAGCTCCGCTCCGCCTCCTCGATGAAGTCCGCCGCGTCAGCGAGTCCGTAGGGAGCCGGGACGGGGATCCAGCGCTGGATCTCCGGGTCCTGGCAGGCTGCCGCGACGGCTTCCGCGTCGGACGGCCGCCAGAGACGCAGCAGGACGTCGCCGTCGCGGAGGGGCGGCTCGGGCGGCCGGAGGCCGGGGACCGTGGGGCGGGGGAGGCTCATCGGCGCGGAGTATCGCAGACGCCGCGGCCGCCGGTCCCGGGCGGAGATCCGGCGGCGCGGGTCGCGAGCGGGCCCCGGGCGGGAGGCCCGGCCGTCACTCGAAGATGGGGATGCCGGCCGCGACGGGCGATTCGGCTCCGCCCTCGGCGGCCGCCTCCGTTCCGCGGATCGTGGAGCGGAGCGGCAGCTCGCGGATCACGAGCGTCGCCAGGACGGCAAGGAGCGAGGCCCAGACGCCGAACCAGAAGAGCGAGCCGATGGCCACCGTGAAGCCGTCGTGGATCGCCTTGACGATGGCCGGCACGTAGGGCTCGATGAAGGACCGGTAGGCCGCCGGCACGCCGGCCAGGATCTGCTGGCCCAGGTTGCCGCCGACCGCGGTCAGCTGGCCCGGGTTGAACCCGGGGCCGGCGAAGGCCTGGCTGATCTGCGGCGGCAGGCTCGCCTTGGCCACCTGGGCGGGGATCGTGGCGTGGAGCTGGGAGGCGAAGTACGAGCCGACCATGGCCAGGCCGACCGAGCCGCCGATCTGGCGGAAGAAGGTCAGGCTGGAGGTGGCCACGCCGAGCCGCTCGAACGGCACCGCGTTCTGGACGATGATCGTGAAGACGGCCATCGTGGGTCCGATGCCGATCCCCAGCACGAGCAGCCAGCCGCGCAGGGTCCAGATGTTCGTGCCCGGTTGGAGCTGGGTGAGCAGGTACGAGCCGGCGACGGCCACCACCAGCGAGATCACCATCAGCAGCTTGTAGCGGCCGGTCCGCGAGACGAGCTGGCCGGCGATGATGCTGGTCCCGATCAGGCCGATGAGCATCGGGAAGAGCTCGTAGCCGCTGATCGTGGCGCTGTCCCCCAGCACGAACTGGAAGTAGTAGGGCAGGAAGAGGACGGCGCTGAAGAAGCCGAAGGAGGCCAGGAAGGTGGCCACGATGGTGCCGCTGTAGGTCCGCTCGCGGAAGAGGTCCAGCGGGATGATCGGCTCCTTCGCCCGCGCCTCGATCCCCACGAAGACGACGAGGATGGCCAGGCCGAGGGCGATCAGGCCGCCCACCGAGGGGTCGGTCCAGCCGCCGTTCTGGGCGTTGGTCAGGCCGATCAGGAAGAGGGCGATGCCGGCCGTGAAGACGACCCCACCGGCCCAGTCGAGATCGGCCAGCCGACCGGGCTTGCCGTGGAAGGCGGGGAGCACCCGGGCGATGACGACCAGCGAGAGCAGGCCGATCGGCAGGTTGATGTAGAAGATCCAGTGCCAGGAGAGCGTGTCGGTCAGGAAGCCGCCGAGCGCCGGTCCGATGAGGAAGGCGATGCCGAAGACGGCGCCGAAGAGCCCCTGGTACTTGCCGCGCTCGATAGGGGTGAACAGGTCGCCGATGACGGCCAGGGAGATCGGGAAGAGCGAGCCGGCCCCGATCCCCTGGATGCCCCGGAAGAGGATCAGCTGCCACATCGTCTGCGACAGGCCCGAGAGGGCGGAGCCGAGCAGGAAGAGGGCGATGCCGCCGAGCAGGAACGGCTTGCGGCCGTAAAGGTCGGAGAGCTTGCCGTAGAAGGGGACGGTGATCGTGCTCGTGAGCAGGTAGATCGTCACGACCCAGGTGTACAGGTCGGTGCCGTTGAGGTCGCCCACGATGCGGGGCATGGCGGTGCCGACGACCGTCTGGTCGAGGGCGCCGAGCAGGAGGCCGAGCAGGACCGCGCCCAGCACCTCGAAGCGGGCGCGCGGGTTCAGCTCGATCGCCGGGTGGCCGCCGTCGGGCGGTCCGGCGAGCCCGGCGGCCGGAGCGGCGGTCGCCTGCAGTTGGTCGGTCATGGCACGTGGGCTCCCTGGTGGCTTGGGTGGGGTGGGACGCTCGGCGGTTCGCTGCCGCCGGGGGTTATGTCGTTGGGGCCGGACCGCAGCCCCCGGGCGCTTCGTCGACGACGGTCGCCAGGTCGCGGATGGTCTGCCGGAGGCGGTTGAGCTGGTCAGTATCGAGGCGGCCCAGCACGGACTCGAAGAGGTCGCGCTTGAAGGCCTCCATCTCCTGGACGGCCTCCAGGCCGTGGGCGGTGGGCCGGACGAGGACGAGGCGCCGGTCGTCGGGCACCCGGGCCCGCTCGACCAGGCTGCGCTCCTCCATCCGGTCGATCAGCCCGGTGGCGTTGGAGAGCGACACGTCCAGGAGCTCCGCCAGGCGGCTCATCGACAGCTCGCCGTGCTCCAGGAGGAGCCACAGGACGTGGAGGTGGGCCATGCTGACTCCCTGGCGCGCCAGCCGGTCGGCAGCGGCGCACCGGAAGTGGCGCAGGTAGGCCTGATAGTCTTCGGCGATCGCCCCGACGAGCACGGCGCGCTCGTCACCGTCGGCTGCAGCCTCGGCGGCGCTCACGGCTGAGGGCCCCGACTGGGAAGGCCGGCCGCCGGGCTCGAGCCCGGCATCGTCCGGCACAATCATTGTTGTCACACGAAGCATTCTACTCGGGCGAATAATCCTGTCAACAGGTATCGTCCGTCGGAGGTGGACGATCGGGCCGGGACGGTGGATTCGAGGAACGATGGAGGAGCAGGCGTGCGGTTCGCGCTGATGATCGAGCCCCAGCAGGGGCTGTCCTACGAGGAGCAGCTGGCGATCGCTCGCCGGGCGGAGGCGGCCGGCTTCGAGGCCCTCTTCCGCTCCGACCACTACCAGAGCTTCCCGGGGCCGGCCGGCCGGCCCACCACGGACGCCTGGACGGTCCTGGCCGGGCTGGCCCGCGAGACGAGCCGGCTGCGCCTGGGCGTCCTGGTCTCGCCGGTCACCTTCCGCCATCCCGGGCAGTTCGCGAAGGTCGTGACGACCGTCGACGAGATGAGCGGCGGGCGGATCGACGTGGGCGTCGGCGCCGGCTGGAACGAGGACGAGCACCGCCAGCTGGGGCTGCCGTTCCCGCCGCTCGAGACTCGGGTGGAGCGGCTGGAGGAGGAGCTGGCGATCCTGCACGGCCTCTGGGGTGAGCCCGACGGCTGGTCGTTCCGGGGTCCGTCGGTCGCGATCGAGGGCGCTACCTTCCACCCTCGGCCGCTCCAGCGGCCGCGGCCGCCGATCGTGCTCGGCGGGGAGGGCAGCGGTCGATCCGTCCGCCTGGCGGCGCGCTGGGCCGACGAGTACAACCTGTCCAAGGGCGACGCGGCGGCCGTCGCGGTCGCCCTCCGCCGCCTCGACGACGCGTGCCGGGCGATCGGACGCGATCCGGCGACGCTGCGGCGCTCGGCCATGGTCGGCACGCTGGTCGGCGCTCACCCGGCCGAGGTGGCCCGGCGGGTCCGGGCGCAGCTGGAGATGCTGGAGCTGCCGGCCGGCCAGGCGGACGACTGGCTGGCGGCTCGCCGCCCGCGCTGGATCATCGGGACGCCCGACGAGGCGCGGGCCACGGCGCGGCGGTTCGCGGAGGCCGGCTGCGACCGGGTCATGCTCCAGGTCCTGCTGCCGCGCGACTTGGAGATGATCGACCTGCTCGGCGAGGAGCTGATCGGGAAGGTCTGAGGCCGGGCTCGGGACCGCGCCCGTCAGTCCCCGGCAGCCGCGGCGGCCTCCCGGTAGCGCGGGTCGTCCCGCCGGATCGGGTCCGGGTCGGTGCCGCGGGCCCGCGCCAGGTGCTCCGCGAGGAGCTGGAGCGGCGCCGCCGTCCCGAGCAGCGCGGCGACCGCGGCCGGCAGGGCGGGCGCCTCGTCCACGAGCAGCCGCCCGGCCGGGGTGAGCTCGGCGGCGACCAGGGGGTCGGCGTCCCGGGCCAGGATCGCCCCCGCCCGGAGGCCGATCGCCGCCGCGGCCGCGGGCGCCTGGCGCGCCCGGGCGAGCCGGTCCGGCCTTGCCGCCCGGTCGGCCAGGATCAGCACCAGGCCTGTCTCGCTCCCGGTCGCCGGGAGGTGCCCGTGGAGGAGCGTCTCCAGGTCGCGCATCGCGGACGGCAGCCAGGTCGCCTCCTCCACCTTCAGGACGAGCTCGCGCGCCGCCGGCCGATCGGCCCCGGAGGCGACGACGAGCAGCTCGCGCGCCCCGGCCAGGGCGGCCGCCAGCTCCTCGGCACGCTCGGCCTGGGCCGCCCCGGCGGCGAGCAGCGACCGGACGGCCGCCGCATCGAGCGTTTCGCGGACCAGCGCGGCGCCGACCGCCGCCGCGGCGACGAGCGGGGAGAGGTAGCCGACGGTGTGGCACCAGCTCGCGTCCAGCTCCCCAGTCGCCAGGACGAGGTCCGCGAGCCCGGCGCCCGGGGAGCGACCACCGGCCGTCACGAGCGCCGTGACAGCCCCGCGCGAGCGGGCCGCCCGGAGCGCCCGGTTGGTGGCCGCCGTGGCGCCCTCGTGGGAGACGGCGATCAGCAGGGAGCCCGGCCCCAGCCCCGCGCCGCCCGGGTCCAGGGCGACCTCGAGGGCCTGCCCGGCGGCGAGCCGCCCGCCCGCCGGCAGCCCGGCCCGCAGCGCCGCCTCCCGCAGGATCTCGGCCGCCCCCAGCGCTGCGTGCTCGCTCGTGCCGCAGCCGGTCGTGAGGACGATGCCGCCGCGGGCGAGTGCGCTGCGGAGAGCCGCCGCCAGGCCCTCGGCGGCACCGCCCGGCCCCGACACGCGGCCCACGATCCGCTCCGCCAGGGCGGGCTCGGCGGCGATCATCTCGGTCATCCGCCAGGGCGGGGCGCCGCGGGGCGACGGCATGGCCGTGGGCGCCCACGGCTCGGGCGGTCCGGGCAGCGGCCCACCCGGATCCGCGGCATCGTTCGGCCGGCCCGTCGCCGTCGGGGCCCCCTCCATCCCGGTCTCCTCCGTCTCGGCCGGAAGCGGCGGGCGCCGCGGCTGGCCCATGCGCCATCATAGGCAGGCGGGAAGCGGGGACAGAGGACGGGTTTCGCGAGACGGGCGCGGCGCGGGAGCCGTCGCCCCGGACCGGCCGCCCCGGAGCGGGGCCTGCGCCGGAGGATCGGGGAATGGCATGAAGATCGGACTGCTGCTGCCCCAGGGCTGGAAGAGCGAGTACGCCGGGCTGTCGCCGGAGGTCGCCTGGGCGACCACCGCCCGTCTGGCCGGCCAGGCCGATCGGCTCGGCTTCGAGTCCGTCTGGCTTTTCGACCACTTCCACACGGTGCCGGAACCGGCCGAGGAGGTCAGTTTCGAGGCGCTCAGCTCGCTGGCCGCGCTCGCTGCGACCACCCGGCGGGTCCGGCTGGGGACCCTGGTGGCCTGCGCGGGCTTCCGCAACCCCGCCCTGCTGGCCAAGATGGCCGGCACGATCGACACGATCAGCGGCGGTCGCTTCGAGCTGGGGATCGGCGCCGGCTGGAAAGAGGACGAGTGGCTCGCCTACGGCTACGGCTTCCCCAGCCTGCACGAGCGGCTCGACGCGCTCGGGGAGGCGCTCGAGGTGCTGCGCCGGATGCTGGGGCCCGGCCGGGCCACGTTCGAGGGCCGCCACCTGCGGGTCCGGGGCGCCATCAACGTCCCTCGGGGTCTCCAGCAGCCGCGCGTTCCGATCCTCGTCGGCGGCAACGGCCGCAACGTCACCTGGCGCCTGGCGGCCCGCTTCGCGGACGAGCTCAACCTGGTCTTCCTGGCGCCGGACGAGGTGCGCGAAGACCTGCCGATCGTGCGCGAGCGCTGCCTGGAGGAGGGGCGCGACCCGGCCTCGCTGCGCGTCTCGCTCTACCTGCGCGACCAGGACGTGCAGGAGGCCGGGCCGGCCCGGAGCGACCTGCTGGCCGAGCTGGCCTCGCTCGGGCTCGATCGCGTCGTTGCCTTCGTCAACCGCCGGTCGCAGGCGCCCGAGGTCCAGGAGGCCTTCGCCGAGGACGTCCGGGCCGCCGGCCTGGAGCTGGCGCCGCCCGAGCCCGAGACTTGGGGCGGCCCGGAGCCGGAGGAGGCGGTCGCCGGCGTCCGCTAGGACCGGGCAGCGCCACGCAGCTCGTTCCGCCGGAGGGCCGCCGGAGAGCCGCGCCGAGACGCCGTCAGAGGCGGCCCACCCGCCTGAGCGGCGCGTAGCGGAACCAGGCGCGAGCCACCAGCCGGTCCGCCCGGAGCGGCCCGTAGCGCCGGGAGTCGATCGAGACCTCCGGGGCATCGCCGAGCAGCCATGCCTCGTCCGGCTCCAGGTGCAGCAGGCCCTCCTCCACCCGGACGTGGTCGCCGCCGCGCGCCGCCACCCGCTTGATCGCCAGGAGGTCCGTCTCCGGCTCGCGGATCACGACGATCCGCCCCCGCCGCGGCCAGCGGCCGACGGTCGGGTCGAGCAGCAGCCAGTCGCCGGGCTCGATGGTCGGCCGCATGCTCGCCTCGGCCACCGCCGCCCGCCAGGGGCCCCGCCGCGCCCGTCGCAGCCGGCCGCGCAGGACGGCTGCCCACCGGCCGGCCGACACGACGACGCCGGAGGGCCAGCGGCCGCTCCGGCGTCCCGGCTGCCCGGTCGAGCCGTCCACCGGCCCGGCCCGCCGCAGCGCTACTTCTTGGTCGACCAGAAGATGTCGGCGAACTCCTTGACGGCTCCTTCGAGGTCCGCCGCAGCCTGGGCGTCGATCGTCTGCTTGTTCCTGGAGGCGAGCTTGAGGATGTTCCAGACCTTGGCATGGAGATCCGGGTAGCGCTCCAGGTGCTCGGGCTTGAAGTAGTCGCTCCAGATGATCTGGACCTCGCGCTTGACCCGCTCGGCGTGGTCCTCCTTGACGGCGACGCAGCGGACGAACTTCTGGCGGTCGGCCATCTCGGTCGAGGCGGGCGGGATCTGGCCGATGAGCTCGACCATGCGGGCCACGGTGCGAGCGGCGAGCTGGGCCGCCGCCGGGTCGTAGATGCCGCAGGGGACGTCGCAGTGGGCGTGGACGGTCGTCGAGGGCTTCAACCAGCCGGTCAGGCGAGACATGGGGACTCCTTATCCGCTGTGGGACAGGCGCGGCGCGGGATCTTCCGGGGGGCGCCGACGCTCCGGACCGCTCAAGTGTCCGGGGGCCGCTCGGGGCTGTCAAACGGGGCAGGGGTCTACGCTGCCCCCTCCGCTCCCGCCCGTGCCTGCCCGTACACCCGCGCGAGGTAGTGCTCCCGGACGACGGCCTGAAAGGCCGGATCGTCGAGGATGCGCCGGAAGATGTCGGCGTTGTCGTCCATGCGCCCGACGATCGACTTCAGGAACGCGTCGGCGAAGACGAGCCGGAAGTTCTCGATGGGGTTGGCGCGGGCCTGCGCGACGAGGTGCTCGTCGGCCAGCCAGGTGGCCTCCATCTGGTCGAAGAAAAGCTGGTCGACCGTCCCGAGGTTCGTGCCGAAGTGCTCGTTGAGCACCTCGATGATGGCCGAGAGGCGCTCCTTCGATGGCTCGGCTTCGGGCCCGCTGCCGGAATAGATCGCGCTGAGCTCGCCGACGCCCTTGTCAGGGCTGATCGAGCCCTCGCTCGTCTTCTCCAGGCGCAGGTGGGTGAGCTCGACCTCGGAGCCGAGATCGAGCCGGCCGCCCTCGCCCGCCCGGACCAGCGAGAGGAGCGCCCGGCTGGCGAGGTAGAGCGCCTCGAGGAAGACGTCGCCGAAGTCGACGACCTGCGAGAGGAACGCGTAGGCGCGGACGAACCCGTCGAGCGCGGCGCGCGCCTCGTCCTGCTCGGCGGTGTTCTTCGCCCGGAAGCGCTCGACCGCGGGCTCCAGGAGCGCGTCGACCGCGCCGTGGTCGCTGAGCTTCTGGCTGCGATCGACGATCCGCGCGGCGACCGAGCGGGCCTCCTCGGCGTCGAGCACCTGCAAGCCGAGCATCCGGTCGGCGAGGTCGTGCAGCAGGTTGGGATCGGTGGGCACCGCCACCGTCGCCTCGTACCAGGGCCGGAAGGCCTCGGTGATCTCCTCGGCACGGTTGCGGAAGTCGAGCACGAACGTGTCGGTCTTCTCGGGATGGATGCGGTTCAGGCGGCTCAGCGTCTGCACCGCGGCGAGCCCGACGAGCGTCTTGTCGACGAACATCGTGTGGAGGAGCGGCTGGTCGTAGCCCGTCTGGAACTTCTCGGCCACGATCAGGACGCCGTATTCGGGCTCGTTGAAGCGCGTCGGGGTCTGCGACTCCGGGAAGCCGTTCATGGCGGACTCCGTGAAGTCGAGCCCGTTGTCGTCGACCCGGCCCGAGAAGGCGACGAGGGCCTTCATGTCGGCGTAGCCGTTGGCCTGCAGGTAGCGGTCGATCGCCAGCTTGTAGCGCACCGCATGGAGGCGGCTGCTCGTGACCACCATCGCCTTGCCGCGGCCGCCGATCTTGTGGCGGGTGTGGGCTCGGAAGTGCTCGACGATGATCTCGGCCTTCTGGGCGAGGTTGTGGGGATGCAGCGAGACGAAGCGGGCGATCGAACGGCGCGCCTTGCGGGTCTCGTACTCGGGGTCCTCGGCGACCGCCTTGCCCACCTTCCAGTAGGTGGCATACGTCGTGTAGTCGGCCAGCACGTCGAGGATGAAGCCCTCCTCGATCGCCTGGCGCATCGAGTAGAGGTGGAAGGGGGCGGCGTTGCCGTCTGTATCCCGCCGCCCGAAGAGCTCGAGCGTGCGCGCCTTGGGCGTGGCGGTGAAGGCGAAGAAGGAGAGGTTGGGCTGCCGGCCGCGGGCGGCGACCGTCTCGGCCAGGGCGTCCTGCGGGTCGATCACCACCTCGAGCGCCTCGGCCTGCTCGGCGAGCGAGAGCTGCGCCTCGGCTGAGGTCGCTCCGAGCGCCGCCTTGAGATCCTTCGCCGCTTCGCCGGTCTGGGACGAGTGCGCCTCGTCGACGATCACCGCGTAGCGGCGCTGGCCGAGGGCGACCACCTTGTCGAGGATGAAGGGGAACTTCTGGAGGGTCGTGATGATGATCCGCGCCTGCTCGCCCTTGAGAGCGTCCGCGAGTTGCCCGCTGTCCTGGTCGATGCGGGCCACGACACCGGTGGCGTGCTCGAACTGGTAGATCGTCTCCTGCAGCTGGCGATCGAGGATGACTCGGTCGGTGATCACGACGACCTTGTCGAAGACCGGTCGATCGTCGGCGCCGTGGAGCGACATCAGCCGGTGGGCCAGCCAGGCGATCGTGTTCGACTTGCCCGAGCCCGCCGAGTGCTCGACGAGATAGCTGTGCCCCGCTCCCTCCTCGCGGGCGGTCGCCTCGAGCCGCCGCACGGCGTCCCACTGGTGGTACCGCGGGAAGATCACCGTGCCGTTGCGGAGCTGCGCGGCGTGTGTGGGACCCTCGCCCGGAAGAACGTGGACGAAGCGCCCGAGGAGATCGAGCCAGGCATCGCGGGCCCAGACCTCCTCCCAGAGGTAACGCGTCCGGTGGCCGGCCGGGTCGGGCGGGTTGCCCTTGCCGCCGGCGTCGCCCCGGTTGAAGGGCAGGAAGCGCGTGGCGGGCCCGGCGAGCCTGGTCGTCATCTCGACGAGCTCGGGATCGACCCCGAAGTGCACCAGGGCGCGCCGGCCGAGGGTCACATTCGAGGGATCCCGGTCGGTGCGGTACTGCACCTTGGCGTGCTCGATGCTCTGGCCGGTGAGGCGGTTCTTGAGCTCGGCGGTGGCGACCGGGATGCCGTTGACGAACAAGCACAGGTCGAGGGTCTTGGTCGCGGCGGCGTCGTACGGGAGCTGACGCGTGACGGTCAGGCGGTTGGCGAGGTAGCGCGCGGTCAGCTCGGGCGTCAGGCCGTGCGCGGGCCTGAAGAAGGCGAGCCGGACCTCGATGCCGTGGTCGCTGACGCCGTGCCGCAGCACGTCGACAGTCCCGCGCTCGTCGAGCTGCCTGGCCAGCCGGTCGGCGAACTGCCGGCGCGCACCGTCGGGTCCGCCGTGGACGGCGGCGAGCCGCTCCCACGCCTTCGGCTGCGTCCCCTCGATGAAGGCGAACAGCTCGCGCGTATCGAGGCCGCGCGCGCGGTCGAAGTCGGCCGCCCACTCGGGCTGCGTGCCCCACTTGCAGACCCGGTATCCACTCTGCTCGACCAGCGACGCGGTGATCGCGTCCTCGAACCCCCGCTCGTCAGGCTTCACGAGTTCGTGCGCCCCGATGGCGTCCCGCCGCCCGCGGTGCCGGCCGCCTGCCCGGCGCCCGCGTACGCGGCCGCGTCCTCGTGGACGCGCGGCGGCTCGGGCAGGATCCGGAACGCCCGTCCCGCCGGCGAGCGAATCGCTTCGAAGTGGCGCCGGTCGAGCGTCAGGACGATGTCGGTCCCCAGCCGGTCCGCGAGGACGGCGACCGACGCGTCGGTCGTCCCGAGCCGGATATCCGCGTGCCGCTCCACCATGTCGGCGATCAAGGGCCAGTCGTCGACCATCGGCGCCTCGACGTGGAGGGTCCGCAGGCTCCGGACGAACGTCGCCTCCTGGCTCGCGCCCAGGCGCTCGCCCGCGAGGTAGGCGACCTCCGCGACGACGAGGGCGGGGATCACGATCCGGAGGTCCCTCCGCCGAAGCGCCTCCGCGCACCGGTCATGCTGTCGCTCCCGCCGATCCAGGGCGGCGACGATGACGCTCGCGTCAGCGACGGCGGGAAAGGCCATCCGCCTCGAGATCCCCCGCCCAGTGCTGCCGCAGGTACTCCTCGTCGTCCTCGGCGATGCCGGGCAGCCCACTGTCGCCGATGCCGATCCACGGCATGTCGGGAGGCTCCTCCTCGTCCAGCCCGAGCCTGGCCTCGATGGCCTCGCGCGCCACCTGGGAGACGGACACGCGCCGGAGGCGCGCCTCGCGTTCGAGCGCGGCCGCCAGCTCGTCCGGCAGGCTGATCGTCGTGCGCTTCATACGTGCATACTCGCGCGCGTCACGCACCCGGTCAAGGGCGGACAGGCAGATCACGCCGCGACCCCGGGGATCTCGAGCTGGCCGGTCACGGCAGCGGTGATGAGCGCTCGCCGGCGTTCGAGGAGGAGGGCGACCTGACGGTCGGCGGCAGCGACTAGTGCTGACGTTCGATCGGTCGCCTCGTCAAGTTGGTCCGCAATGCGGCGCTGGTCGGCAATGGATGGGCAGGGCACGGACAGGCTGAGCACACGGGCAACATTGATGCGGTTGAACGTGCTGCCGATCTTCTGCTCCTCGAGCTGATCGAGGCCGATGGTGTTGAGGAGGTAACTTAGGTACCGCTGGTCCTGATCGGCGGAGCGGATCAAGCACACGTCTTGGCCCATTGAGAACGGTTCGTCCGTGTCGACGTATGAGGCGATCCCAATAGACGCATTTCGCGTATAGACGATGTCGCCGTGACGCGGGCGTCGCTCCCCCTCCGCCAGGTCGTCGAAGTCATCTTGGCCAACAAAGCGAGTGCATCGGGATAGATCAAGCCGCCCGGGGGTCGCATCACCCGGGCTCACGATTGGGTAGCCCTCCAGTTCATAGGCTGGTGTGCGGTGCTTGCAGTCGATCACCTGCCAGCGTCGCCGGAGGGGCACCACTGCGTAGGGCTGGCCGTTTGCCTCTGTGCTGACGAGTTGGCGTGTGATGACATCGAGCCGAACGGCAGCCAGGGCAGCCTGCGCCTGCCGGAGATGGATCAGCGCATCGATGCGGGCAGTCTCCGCGTCGAGGTAGTCGGCGATGGCGCGCTGCTCGGTGAGCGGTGGAACGGGTACGAGCACGCCTGCCACCGCGTCGTAGCGCAGACCGAAGCGAGTGATCCCCGCGGCGGCGACCTCAAGCTGCCGTCTGGCCGGTGCGGCAACGAGCGCCCAGCGCAGGTAGCGCCCGTCAACCAGCTCCGGGCGAGGGCGGATCAAGGCGAGGTGATACCCGCACAGCACCCCTGGCAGATCGGACGCGACGAGCGCGCTGACTCCGATGTCGTCGGCCGTCTCGGAGTCCTTCGTCAGCAGGACATCGCCGGCGCGCAGCTCGAGTGAGT
Organism: Chloroflexota bacterium; assembly: GCA_021789435.1. GTDB lineage: Bacteria > Chloroflexota > Limnocylindria > Limnocylindrales > CSP1-4 > JAJYJO01. The sequence continues at coordinate 7,289 of JAJYJO010000036.1, read as the reverse complement.
TCAGCTGCTCCGCTGTGGCAGACGCATCCATGAACGGAAGGTCGTCGGTGATCCGCTCGTGGTAGTAGACGTCCGTGTAGTTGCACAACCTGACCGCCACCTGGCCCTCGACGGTCTTCTTGTCAACGCTGCTGTAACGAACGTCAGCCACCCGTTTGAGCGGCTGTGAGCCGCCGATCACGCCGTCACCTCGCGCAGCAACCGCTGGATCTCGTCCTCCAGCGCCCGGATCTCGGCGTCGATCTCCTCAAGCGGGCGCGGCGGCAGGTAGCGGTAGAACTGGCGGGTCAGCGGGATCTCGTAGCCGATCCGCGTCTTCGAGTGGTCCACCCAGGCGTCGGGGACGTAGGGCAGGACCTCGGCCGCCACGTAGGCATCCACCGCGGCGCGGTAGGGGCGCGAGACCAGTCGTTCGGCCGGGTCCTCGTCGTACCCGTGGACCGGCCCGGGCAGCGGCACGTTCTCGTTGTCGCGCAGCTCGGGGTCGGGCTCCGGATGCCCCTTGCGGTCGCGGACGATCGGAGTCTCCGGATCGCGCACCGACAGGGCGTCCCAGGCCGCCTTCTCGATCACCTTGGGCAGCGGGCCCAGACGGCGGGCGACCTCGGCACGGTCGGGCGAGGACAGGCCCTGCAGTTGGCCGAGGTGCTCCACGAGGTCGAGCCGTTCGGCGTCCGAGAGTCTTTGCCAGCCGGGCGCGGTCTCGATCGCGGCCAGCGTCGCCTCGGTCACGTCGTACCGGAGTCGCAGCGGGCGCTCGACCGTGATGCGCTGGTAGCCGAACGCCTCGTTGGGCAGGATCTTGACCCGTTCGTTCTCCTCGAAGGCGCCGTAAAGCTGCGTGATCTCGGCGATCTGCTCGGAGGCGATCTCCTTGCGCTTGTTGCCGAGGCTCTTGCGCATCTTGACGGACGACTCGCGCGCATCGACGAGCTGGACCTTGCCGCGGCGCTCGGGACGCTTGCGGTTGGTGACGATCCAGAAGTAGGTGCTGATGCCGGTGTTGTAGAAGAGCTGGTCGGGCAGGGCGACGATCCCCTCGAGCCAGTCGTGCTCGATGATCCAGCGGCGGATCTCGCTCTCGCCCGACCCGGCGCCCCCGGTGAAGAGGGGCGAGCCGTTGAAGACGATGGCCAGGCGTCCGCCGCCCTCCTCGGGTCGCTTGAGCTTCGCGACCATGTGCTGGAGGAACAGGAACGCCCCGTCGTTGATGCGGGGCAGCCCGGCGCCGAAGCGACCCGCGAAGCCGAGCTTGGCGTGCTCGTCCTCGACGACCTGCTGGACCTTCTTCCATTCGACCCCGAAGGGCGGATTGGCCAGCAGGTAGTCGTAGCGCTGGCCCGGGAAGGCATCCTCGCTGAAGCTGTTGCCGAGGCGGATGTTCGAGGCCTTGCGGCCCTTGAGCATCATGTCGGCCCGGGCGACCGCGTAGGTCTCGGCGTTCAGCTCCTGGCCGTAGGCCTCCAGGTGCGCGCCCGGGTTGAGCTCGTGGAGGTACTCCGCGCTCACCGAGAGCATGCCGCCGGTGCCGCAGGCGGGATCGAGCAGGGTGCGCACGATGCCCGGGGTGCGGAGCGCCTCGTCGTCCTCGATGAAGAGGAGATCGACCATCAGGCGGATCACCTCGCGGGGGGTGAAGTGCTCGCCGGCGGTCTCGTTGGAGAGCTCGTTGAACTTGCGGATCAGCTCCTCGTAGACGACGCCCATCTCGTAGTTCGAGACGGTGTCGGGGTGCAGGTCGACCTCGGTCACCTTGGAGAGGACGAGGTAGAGCAGGCCGGCCCGCTCGAGGCGGCCGATCTGGGCGTCGAAGTCGAACTTCTCGATGACGTCGCGCGTGTCCGGGTCGAACGCCGCGATCCAGCGGCGCAGGTGGTCGGCCACCTGGGGCGGGTCGGCGAGGATGCGGCGCAGGGTCAGGGGCGAGGTGTTGAAGGCCTCGACGCCGGTGATGCCGGTCAGGATGGGGCCGACGTTCTCGATCGTGAGCGCCCGGGCTCGCGCGAGCACCTGGTCCTTGGTGGGCTCGAGGACGCAGTCGAGGCGACGCAACAGGACGAGCGGCAGGACGACCTTCTGGTACTCGGCGCGCTTGTAGTCGCCGCGCAGCAGGTCGGCGATGGCCCAGATGAGGCCGGCGTGGTTGTTGATCCGGGCAACCGGCGTCGCTGTCCGTTCCACAGCGCCTACTCTACCGGCCGGACCATCTCGCGCTTCGGGAGTTCGCACAACTCTTTCCACAGCCGTGGGTGCGGTGTCCGCGCGCCGCACAGAGGGCTGCTGGGGCCGGCGACCGACGCCTGAACGCGCGGCGCCAGTCCCGCCAGGCCCGGCAGAATGTCTTGTCGGAAGGCGCCGGGGCGCCCTCACTCCGTCCCATCGAACCTCGCCCGGCCCTAGTCCAGGCGGCACCGGCAGTGGGGACACTTCGATGCGGTCCGGCTGACCTGGAGGTGGCAGCAGGGGCACGAGCGCTCGGCGAGCATCTGCGCGACCCCTGCCAGGACGCCGACGATCGCGAAGACGACGAGGATCCACAGCTGCGCGAGCGGTGCGAGCATCCGCCGTCCTCCCCACCGACTTCGGCCTGGAGACCGCACCATACGTCGCCGGGCGGCCGGGCGCTTCGGCGGGATCGGTCGTGCCTCTGCGCGAGCCCTCGAGCGGCGGCAGAACGAGGCCCCCGATCGTCCCGAGCGGTCCCCGATCAGGCGAGCGGCGCGTCCGGAGTGACGGTGACGAGCGGGATCGGGCGGCTCGTCCGGCGCTGGTAGCCCTCGTAGCGGTGGTGGTTGGCCTCGTTGACCAGCCGCCAGAGCCGCTCGTAGTCCGGATCTCCGCGCTCGACGATCCGGGCCCGGCCGGTCCCCTTCCGCCGGCCCACCTGCAGGCCGACTCGCGGCTCGGCCGCGACGTTGTGGAGCCAGCCCGGCCGTCGGCCCAGGCCGTGGTTGGAGGCGACCAGCACGAAGTCCGCGCCGTCGCGGGCATAGATCAAGGTGGTGGTGCGGGGCAGGCCGGACTGCCGGCCGGTCGTCCGGAGGAGCAGCGACGGCACCGCGATCAGGTGGTGGCCGATCCGGCCGTCGGTCGCCCGGTAGACCCCGTCGTGGAGCCGGAGGAAGGCCCGCAGGAAGCTCGTGCCGACGCTCACCTGCGAACCGTACACGGCCCGGCCTCCGAGCGTTCGGCGCGGTCCCGGCGTCCAACCCGCCCCGAGAGCCTTCTCGCTAATCTGGACCGCGGCACCCGCGCGTCCGACGCCGCCGTCCGGCCCGCGCCCAACGGGGCGAATGGCCCTTCCGGGCCAGGGTCGACTGGCCCACCGTGGCGGGACATCGGACTGGGCGCCGAATGACCGACAGGCGCCAGCGGGCGTCGGCCCGGGCCCGCCCGGGCGGGCCGGATCCGAACCGCAGACCTGGGAATTCGACCGAGGAGGGTCGCATGCGCAACAAGGTCACCATCGTCGGGGCGGGGAACGTGGGTGCCTCCTGCGCCCAGCGGATCGTCGAGGCCGGCCTGGCGGATGTCGCCCTGGTGGATATCGTGGAAGGGCTGCCCCAGGGCAAGGCCCTGGACCTGGCCGAGGCGGCGCCCATCGTCGGCGTGGACTGCCGGGTCAGCGGCACCAACGACTACGCGGAGACCGCCGGCTCCGACATCATCGTCGTCACCTCCGGCCTGGCGCGCCAGCCGGGGATGAGCCGGGACGACCTGCTGCTCAAGAACGCCGGGATCGTCCGGGCCGTGGTGGAGCAGGCCGCGCCGCTCTCGCCCGGGGCGATCCTCATCGTGGTCACCAATCCGCTCGACGCGATGTGCCAGGTGGCGCTCGACGCCAGCGGCTTCCCCGCCGAGCGCGTGATCGGCATGGCGGGCGTCCTCGACAGCGCCCGGTTCCGGGCCTTCATCGCGATGGAGCTCGGGGTCTCTGTGGCCAGCACGTCGGCCTTCGTGCTGGGCGGCCACGGGGACGCGATGGTGCCGCTGCCGCGCCTCTCGAGCGTCGGGGGCGTGCCCCTGACCGCCGTCATGGACGCCGCGCGGATCGAGCGGCTGGTGGAGCGGACCCGCAACGGCGGCGCGGAGGTCGTCGCGCTGCTCAAGTCCGGCAGCGCCTACTATGCTCCGGCAGCCTCGGTCTACCGGATGGTGGACGCGATCCTCGGCGACCGCCACGAGATCCTGCCCTGCTCGGTCCTGGTCAGGGGCGAGTACGGCATCGACGGCGTCTTCCTGGGCGTGCCCGTCCGCCTTGGCAGGCAGGGGATCGAACAGATCGTGGAGATCGAGCTCACGGCGGACGAGCAGGGCGCCCTTCGGGCGTCGGCCTCGGCCGTCCGCGAGCTGGTAGCCAAGCTGGTTCCGGCGGCCGCCCCGGCCTGAACCCGGCGGACGACCTCAACCCGAGCGCGATGCGCGGCCGACGCTCCCGCCGGCCGCGGCAGATCACAAGGAGACGAGATCCCGATGAGCGCATCAGACCTGCTCGAGGCCCCGGGAGCGATCGACACCGCCGAGCTGCGGCTGGGCGATCGCGTCTTCAAGCTGCCGATCGAGCGGCCGACCCAGGGCCAGGCCGTGGTCAACATTGCCAGCCTCCTCAAGGAGGCCGGCATCACCACCCTCGACTATGGCTTCGCCAACACGGCCGCCACCCGCAGCACCATCACCTACCTGGATGGCGACGCCGGCATCCTGCGCTACCGCGGCTACCCGATCGAGCAGCTGGCCGAGCAGTCGACCTTCCTCGAGACGGCGTACCTGCTGGTCTACGGGGAGCTGCCCACCGCGCAGCAGCTGGCCGACTGGGCCGCCCTGATCCGGAACCACACCCTCCTCCACGAGGAGTTCAAGCGGTTCTTCGACGGCTTCCCGATGGACGCCCACCCGATGGGCATCCTGGCCTCGGCGGTGAGCGCCCTGTCGACCTTCTACCAGGGCTCGGCCGACCCCCGCGATCCGGAGGACGTGGAGATCAGCACGGTCCGCCTGATCGCCAAGATGCCGACGATCGCGGCCTACGCCCACAAGAAGTCGATCGGGCAGGCCTTCATCTACCCCGACAACGCTCTCGAGTACGAGGCGAACTTCCTGCGGATGATGTTCGCCACCCACGCCGAGCCGTACGTCGTCGACGAGGACGCGGAGCGCGCCCTGCGCGTCCTGCTGATCCTCCACGCCGACCACGAGCAGAACTGCTCGACCTCCACGGTCCGCATGGTCGGCTCCTCCCTGGCCAACCTCTACGTCTCGATCTCGGCCGGCATCGCGGCGCTCTGGGGACCCCTCCACGGCGGGGCCAACCAGGAAGTGCTCGAGATGCTCCAGGCCATCGCCGCCGACGGCGGCAACGTGGGCAAGTTCATCGACCGGGCCAAGGACCACAACGACCCATTCCGCCTGATGGGCTTCGGGCACCGGGTCTACAAGAACTACGACCCGCGAGCCCGGATCATCAAGCGGGCGGCCGATTCGATCCTCGGCAAGCTCGGCGCGGACGACCAGCTGCTCCAGATCGCCCTCGAGCTCGAGCAGGTCGCCCTGAGCGACCCCTACTTCGTCGAGCGCAAGCTCTACCCGAACGTGGATTTCTACAGCGGCCTGATCTACCGGGCGCTGGGCCTGCCGACCGAGATGTTCACCGTGATGTTCGCGATCGGGCGGCTGCCGGGCTGGATCGCCCAGTGGCGGGAGATGATGGTCGATCCGGACTTCCGGATCGGCCGGCCGCGGCAGCTCTACGTGGGGGCCGTGGAGCGGCCCTACGTCCCGCTGACGGACCGCTAGGGAGACCTGGTCCGATCCCGGCGGGACGGCCGGCCGCTTCGCCGGGATCAGCCTTTCCGGCCGCCCGCCGGTCCGGGGGCCGGGCGTGCGGCGAGCGGGCCGCCCTGGCCTGCCGTTCGAGGGCTCGCCGGCCCCGGCGCGCCGGGTATCATGGCCGCGATGGACGACGACCGTCACGCGCCGTTCCCGGACGGTTCGGCCGCCTGCCCGTTCGTGGCACTCGAGGACGACCGCGACCGCCGCCTGGACCGGCCCGACCACCGCCATCGCTGCTTCGCCGAGTTGCGGCCGTCGCAGCGAGCCCTCGCCCACCAGCAGGCCTACTGTCTCTCGACGGCGTTCCCGGCCTGCCCCACCTTCGTCGACTGGGCGCGGCGCGAGGCGGCCAAGGTCGTCCCGGCGGCGCCGTTCGCCGGCGGCGGGCCCGAGGCCGGCGCCGGTCGGCAGCGGAACTGGGCCGCCTCGCCGTCCTGGGCCGCCGGCGCGGCCGCGGGCGCGCTCGCGGGAGCGGCCGACGCGACGGGAGAACCGGCGGAACCGGCCGAACCGGGCCCCGAGTCGGACTTCGTCGACGACGAGGCGCCCGAAGAGGCGCTTGCGCCGCCGTTCCTGGCCGCTCGCGCCCGACCGTCCGAGAGCTCGGCTCCCGAGCCGCCGCCCGACGCCCCGCCGCGGGATGCGAGCCCCGACAGCGGTTTCTGGGGCGCCGCGCCCGACCGCGACCGGCCCTGGGAGAGTGACGAGGAGGACGAGGGGGCCTGGCCGCCCCGCGGGGCCGCGGCGGTCGGTGCCGCCAGCACGACGCGCCGGTCGGGCCCGCGGCCGGCCCGACCCGCCGGCGGGCAGGTCCACCGCGAATCGCGTCTCGCCGAGGGGCCGTCGTGGGAGCAGCCGCGCCGCGTGGAGGCCTACCCACGTCTCCGGTCGCGCCTGGAGCTGCCGCGGCTCGGCGGCATCTGGCTGGCCGTGGTCGCGCTGCTGGTCGCGGCGGCGGCCCTCTTCTTCCTGCCCACCCTCCTGTCCCCGAAGGGGTCCGGGCCCGGGGTCGCCGAAGGCACGCCGACGCCTGCCCCGACGGCCAGCGTGGCGGTGTCGCCCACGGCCACGCCGGCACCGAGCCAGAACGTCTACGTGGTCAAGCAGGGGGACACCCTGAGCAAGATCGCCGCCGCCTACGGCCTGACGATCGACCAGATCCTGGCGGCCAACCACCAGATCAAGGATCCCAACAAGATCGCGATCGGCGACCAGATCGTCATCCCGACTCCGGCGCCCAGCACGCTGGAGAACGCCACGCCGGGGACGTCGCCCTGACCCCCCCGAGCGCCGCCCGGCCCTGAGCCCCGCCCGGCCCTGAGCGCCGCCCACCGGCCCCTCTTCGTCCTCGGTCGGCTCGTCCTCGGCCGGCTCCGCCCAGCCGGCCTGGCACCCTAGCGAGGCGCCAGGTTGATCGCCGTGATCTTGCCGGCCTCCACCCGGAAGCTGGCGTCGAGATG
>JAJYJO010000128.1 GCA_021789435.1 Chloroflexota bacterium | reverse complement strand
CCGGTCTCCAAGTACTGGTACATGCTCCTGGTCGGCTTCGTGCTCTACGCCTACCTGAAGGTGCCGCTGCTGGGCATCGCCCTGTTCGGCCTCGCCATCGCCTTCATGTTCGAGACGCTGAAGCCGCGCGTGGCCGCGGGCACCGGGGAGGTGACGATCCGTGGCTAGCACGCCTGTCCCGCTCGGCAAGCTCGAGCGGAGCGACCTCCGGGCCGCCTTCTGGCGCTATTTCTGGACCTTCCAGATCTCCTGGAACTACGAGCGGATGCAGGCCCTCGGCTTCGCCTACGCGATGGAGCCGGTCCTGCGGAAGCTCTTCCCGAACAAGGAGGACTACGAGGCCGCCCTCCAGCGGCACCTGGTCTTCTTCAACACCAACCCCGTCGTGGGCGCCCCGCTGATCATCGGCTCGGCGATCGCGATGGAGGAAGCCGGCGCACCGGCCTCGGCCGAGGGCGTCAAGGTCGCCCTGATGGGCCCCCTGGCGGGCGTGGGCGATACGATCATCTGGGCCCTCTACAACTCGATCATCATGACGATCGGCGCGTCGATGGCCCTGCCGCCCAACTCGAACATCCTCGGCCCGATCTTCGTGGTCGTGATGATCGCCATCCCCTACACCCTGGTCCGCTGGTGGCAGTTCTTCTGGGCCTACGACCAGGGCAAGGCACTCGCCACGAGCCTCGCCACGGGCACCCTGGAGCGGCTCACCGAGGGCGCCACGATCCTGGGCCTGATCGTCATCGGCGGGTTCATCCCCTCGATCGTCCACCTGGTCACGCTCGCCGACTACAAGCAGACCCTGACGGTGGCCGGCAAGGACGTCACGTCCACCGTCGCCGTCCAGGCTCAGCTGGACACGATCCTGCCGTTCATGCTGCCGATCATCCTGACCGGCTTCGTGTACTGGCTCCTCAAGCGCTACAACCTGAACCCGCTCTGGGCGATCGCGATCGTCTTCGTGATCGGCATCGTCGGCGGCTGGTTCGGCTGGTTGGCCTCGGCCCTGCCGACGCCGGCTTCCTGACCAGAGCCCGGATACGATCACCGCATCCCGGAGTGGCGGGCGGTCGCCCCGCCACTCCGGCGAAATCCCCGCGTGGAGGCGCCATGTTCGAGCGCTACTTCGAGACTGCCGGCCGGATCCTCGGTGAGGTCCGCGAGGCCAACCGGGTGTCGATCCCGGCCGCGGCCCGGATCGTGGCCGACACGATCGCGGCGGACGGCATCGTCCATATCTTCGGCAGCGGCCACTCCCAGCTGCTGGCGATCGAGACCGCCGGGCGGGCCGGCGGGCTGGCCGCCATCGAGGTCATCTTCGACCCCGGCCAGGGCAAGGCCGAGACGCTCGAGGGCTACGCCGCGACGCTCCTGCGCGACTACGTATTGCAGCCGCCCGACTGCCTGATCGTGATCAGCAACTCCGGCCGCAACGCCTCGCCGATCGAGATGGCGAGGATCGGCCGCGATGCCGGCCTCAAGGTCATCGCGGTGACCGCGGTCGATTTCTCGCGCGGCGTCAGCTCCCGGCATTCGTCCGGGGCCCATCTGTTCGAGCTGGCCGACGCGGTCCTCGACACGTGCGGCGCGGCCGGCGATGCAGCAGTGCACGTGGACGGCGCGCCGGCGGACACGGGTCCCACCTCGACCGTGGTCGGGGCCGCGCTCCTCAACGCGATGCTGGTCGAGGCCGTCGCCGAGCTCGTCGGCCGCGGCGTCGAGCCGCCGATCCTCGTCTCGCAGAACACGGACAACTTCAAGGAGCACAACGACGCCCTCCGGGCCCGCTACCGGGGCCGGGTCCGGCCCGTCACCTGAGCCCGGGAGGCGCGATGATCCCCGTCCTGATCGTTGGGCACGGCGGCTTCGCCGACGGCCTGCGCGACGCGATCGAGATGATCCTGGGCGGCCCGCAGGAGGGCCTGATGGCCCTCGCCCTGCGGCCCGAGGAGGACCCCGCCGAGCTCGCCGGGCGCGTCGACGGCGCTCTGAGCGAGCTCGGAGTCGAGGGTGACGGCGGCGCCGTGGTCCTGGCCGACCTGTTCGGCGCCAGCCCGGCCAACGCGGCCACCTCCCTGCTGCAGCGCCGTCCCGGCCTGCAGATCGTGACCGGCGCCAACCTGCCGATGGCCCTCGAACTGCTCATGCTGCGGGAGACGGCCGAGGCGCCGGAACTGGCCGGGATCGCCCTGGAGCGCGGCCGCGATGCGATCAGGGACGCCGGCGCCGTGGTCCGCGAGGCGTACGCCCGCGTCCGGGCCGAGATGCAAGCTGGGGAGGACCGATGAGCATCAAGCACCTCCGGATCGACAACCGGCTGGTCCACGGCCAGATCGTGGTTTCCTGGCTGCAGGCCACCGGCTCCGACACGGTCATCGTCGCCAACGACGTCATCGCGGCGGACGACTTCCAGAAGACGATGCTGGTGGCGGTCTCCCCGCCCGGGATCCGGGAGCGGATCCTGAGCATCGACGAGACACTGGCCTACGTGAAGGACCCCGCCCACGCCGACGAGCAGATCTTCCTGCTGGTCAAGGAGCCCGCCGACGCGCTCCGCCTCCACCGCGGCGGCATTGGGCTGACAACGATGAACGTCGGCAACATGGCCTTCGTCGTCGGCGCCAAGCGCGTCTCCAACACGGTCTTCGTGAGCCCCCGGGACATCGAGGCGGCCAGGGCGCTGACGGCGGAGGGCGTCAGCCTGACCTGCCAGATGATGCCGACGGTGGCCCGCGACGACTTCATGCAGCTGCTGGCCAAGGCCAAGCTGATCTGACGGCTGGAGAGCGTCCCGGAAAGGAAGAAATGCCGGAACCGACGGAGACGGGCTCCCTGGCCGAGCCGGCGCTGGCCTTCGCCCGGGCCGCCGCGGCCGCCATCGACGCGGCGGTCGAGCGCGAGGCCGGCCACCTGAGCCTGGGCTCGACCTGGCTGGCCGAGGCGATCCGCGACGGCGGCCTCGTCCGGGTCTTCGGGACCGGCCACTCGCGGCTGATCGCCGAGGAGATCTTCTACCGGGCCGGCGGGCTGGCCCCGATCGACGCCGTGCTGGAGGACACCGTCAGCGGCTACCGGGACGTCACGAAGTCCGAGTTCACCGAGCGCCTGGAGGGCCTCGGCGAGCTGATCGTCCGCCATCGCCGGATGGCCCCGCCTGACGTCCTGCTGGTGATCAGCCAGTCGGGCCGCAACGCGGTCCCGATCGAGGTCGCCGAGGCGGCCCGCGCCCGGGGCATCCGGACGATCGCCATCACCTCCCTGCTCCACGCCGCCGGTCAGCCGTCCCGCCATTCGTCGGGCCGGCACCTCCACGACGTGGTCGACCTGGTGATCGACAACGGGACACCCGAGGGCGACTGCGCGGTCGCGCTGGCCAACGGGATGCCCGTGGGCCCCCTCTCCGGCGTGATCGGCGCACTGCTCGGCCAGATGCTGGTGATCGGGGCGGCGGACCGGCTGCTGGCCTGGGGGATCGAGCCGCCGGTCTTCAGGTCCGGCAACGTCGACGGCGGCCGCGAATGGAGCGAGAAGCTCCTGGACCGCTATTGGGACCGGATCCGGGGTTGGTGAGGCGGGTGAACGTCGAGGCCGGGCTCCGCTTCACCGGGACGCGCGTCGAGCTGACGCCGCCCCCGGGCTCCCCGCTGGCGGGCTACGGGGCGCGCGGCGAGGCCGTCGCGACCGGCCGGCACGATCCGCTGGAGGCGGTCCTGCTCTCCCTGCGAGATGCGCGGCCCGGTGGCGAGCGTGTGATCTGGGTCGTCCTGGACGCGGTGGCGGCCGACGGTGAGCTGGCCCGGGCCGTGGAGAGCGCCGTCGGTGCGGCGCTCGGCTGCCCTCCGGAGTCGGTGCTCGTCGCGGCGACCCACACCCACTCGGGGCCCGCCGGCTGGATCCGCCGCATCCACCCTGCCTTCCCGGAGACAGCGGACGCGGCGATGCGGGCCGAGCTGGTCCGTCGAGTGGCGACCGCCGCGGCCGGGCTGGCCGGCACGGAACGGGAGGTCCGGCCGCTCGTCGGGGACGGCCCCGCGCCCGGCATCGGGACCAATCGGACGGACCCGGCCGGGCCACACGACGCGAGCGTCGGAGTCCTGGCGCTGGTCGAGGCGTCGGGGGCCGTCGCCGGGCTGCTCGTGGACCACGCCTGCCACGCGACGGTCCTCGGCCACGACAACCTGCGTTGGTCGGCCGACTGGCCGGGCGCGGCGCGGCGCTCCCTGGCCGGCGCGCTGGCGGCCGGCCGGCCGTTCGCCGAGGGAGGCGGGCCCGAGCCCGGCTCGGATCGTGGCCCGACCGTGGCCATCGTCCAGGGGTCGTCGGGTGACGCGAGCCCGCGCTTCGTCCGGCGGGCCCAGTCGTTCGGGGAGGTCGACCGGCTCGGCGGCCTGCTCGCGGCGCACGCCCTCGCGACCCTGCTGGCGGCGCGACCGGCGGCCGGACCGGGCCCGCGCCTCGTGCTGCGGCGTGACACGGTGGTGCTCCCGACGCGGCCACTCCCCTCCCCGGCCGAGGCGGGCCGCCTGGCCGCCGAGGCGGAGGTAGCCTGGCGGGCCGTCGCCGCGGCGGAGGGCCAGGGTCCGCACGAGCGGGTCGCCCGCACGCGCTGGGAGGGAGCGGCCCTCCTGGCCCGCGTTGCGGAGGTCGGGCTGCCGGAGCGCGTCGAGCTGCCGGTGACCGTCGTGGCGCTCGGCGACGACGCCTGGCTCCACGTGCCGGTGGAGCTGTTCGCCTCGCTCGGCCTGGGCATCCGGGCCGGCAGCCCCTTCACCCGGACCCGGGTCGTCGGCTACACGGACGGCTACATCGGCTACATGGCGGACCGGGCGGCCCACGAGGCGGGCGTCTACGAGGCCTCGGCCAGCCTGTTCGACGCCGCCGCCGGTCGCCGCCTGGCGGATGCCTCGATCGGCCTGCTGCGGCGCGTCCGGGCCGAAGTGCAGGGCGGCCCTGTCGTCACCGGGGACGACGGCCGTCGACCGGCCGGGGGCGCGTCGTGATCGCGCCCGGCGAACCGCGCCTGCTGGCCCTGGACCTGGACGGCACGCTGCTCGGGCCGGACGGCCACCTGCCGCCCCGGACCCGGGCCGCCATCGAGCGCCTGCGGTCCGCCGGCGTCCACGTCGTGCTGGCCTCCGGCCGGGCCCCGGCCGGGATGCGCCGGCTCTGCGGCGAGCTCGGCCTGGACGATCCCCAGATCACGATGCAGGGCGCCCTGATCGCGTCGCCCCTGACCGGCGCGGTCCTGGCCGCCTGGCGGCTCGAGCCGGCCGAGGCGCGGGCCCACATCGCCTTCGCCCGCGAGGCC
>JAJYJO010000127.1 GCA_021789435.1 Chloroflexota bacterium | reverse complement strand
TGGCCTGCAAGGGCTGCCGGGGTGACTGCCCGGTCGGGGTGGACGTGGCGACCTACAAGGCCGAGTTCATGAGCCACTTCCATGCCGGCCGGCTGCGGCCGCGCAGCGCCTACACGATGGGCCTCATCCACGTCTGGGCCCACCTCGCCGCCGGCGCGCCGGACCTGGCCAACGCCGCCCTCGGCCTGCCGATCCTGGGCGACCTCGCCCGGCTGACGGCCGGTGTCGACCGCCGGCGACGGATGCCGCGCTTCGCCCCGCAGACCTTCCGCGCCGCGCTGGCCGCCGGCCGGAGAGCGGCGGTGGCGTCCAACCTGACAGCCGCGGCGCGTTCCCCGGCGGCTCCTTCGGCCGCAACTCCTTCGGAGGCGGCCCCGTTCTCCCCGTCCGCGGGACCCGCCGTCCCGCCCACCGAGTCTGCCGCCACAGGGTCTGCCGCCGCCGCGTCCGCCCTCGGGGCGTCCGCCGCCGGGAGCCGTCCCCGGGTCGTTCTCTGGCCGGACACCTTCAACGAGCACTTCCATCCCGACACGGCCATGGCTGCCGTCCGCGTCCTGGAGGCGGCCGGCTACGCCGTGGAGGTGCCGGAGGGCGACCTCTGCTGCGGCCGGCCGCTCTACGACTACGGGTTCCTCGGCCAGGCCCGTCGCCTGCTCCGGGGCGCCCTGACCGCCCTCGCCCCGGCCGTCGACGCGGGGCTCCCGATGGTCGTGCTCGAGCCGTCGTGCGCCTCGGTCTTCCGCGACGAGCTGGTCGGCCTCTACCCGGACGACGAACGGGCGCGCTGGCTGGGCCGGCGCACCTTCACGCTGGGCGAGTTCCTGGCCGGCCACGGGCCGTCGTTCGCGCTCCGCCGGCTGGGCGGCGCCGCCGTCTACCACGGACACTGCCACCAGAAGGCCCTGGCCGGGACCGCAGGCGACGAGGAGATGCTCCGCCGGGCAGGCCTGCAGGTGGCCCAGCCGGAGAGCGGCTGCTGCGGCATGGCCGGCGCGTTCGGTTTCGAGGCCGGCGAGCACTGCGACGTCTCGCTGCGGATCGGCGAACGGGCGCTCCTGCCGGCGGTCCGCGCGGCGGATGAGGGGGACCTGATCGTGGCCGACGGCTTCAGCTGTCGCGAGCAGATCACCCAGGCGACGGGGAGGCCGACGCTCCACCTGGCGGAGGCCCTTGCCCGCGCCCTGCCGGATCCACCGGCCGGCGGCGGCTGAGGAGCGATGGCCCGGAGCCCTGCTCAGTTCGCGCCCTGAGCCCCGCCGAGGCATGCAACCCGGGGACGGTCAAACCCGGGGATGATCGCCGGACGGGCCGTGGCCAAGGGCACCCCCCGATCGTGGCTGCCCGGGGACGATCGCCGGCGTGACCGAATCCTCAGGCGGAGGCGCCTCGCTCCGCCAGCCAGCCCTCGTAGTTCGTCTCGTCCACGCCCCCCTCGACGTCGCTCTTGCTGAGCAGGAGCGGTGGCCGGCCGGCCCGGATCGTCTCCTCCGTGATCAGGCACTTCCGGATCTCGGCATGGTCCGGGATGTCATACATCACCTCGAGGAGCGACTCCTCGATGATCGAGCGCAGCGCCCGGGCCCCCGTCTTGCGGGTGAGCGCCAGGTCGGCCGCGGCCCGCAGCGCGCCCGGCGTGAAGACCAGCTCCACCTTGTCGAGCGAGAGGAACTTCTGGAACTGGCGCGTGACCGCGTTCTTCGGCTCGGTCAGGACCCGCATCAGGTCGTCGACCGCCAGAGGCGCGAGCGTGACCACCACCGGCAGCCGGCCGACGAACTCCGGGATCAGGCCGTACTTGAGCAGGTCCTCCGGCATCAGCCGCTCGAGGACCCGCTCGCGGTCCACCTTCGTGAGGTGGGCCTGCGAGCCGAAGCCCATCGTCTTGCGACCGACCCGCTCCTCGACGATCTTCTCCAGCCCGTCGAACGCCCCGCCGCAGATGAACAGGATGTTCGTGGTGTCGATCTGGATGAAGTCCTGGTGCGGGTGCTTCCGGCCGCCCTGCGGCGGCACGTTGGCGACGGTCCCCTCCAGGATCTTGAGGAGCGCCTGCTGGACGCCCTCGCCCGAGACGTCGCGGGTGATCGACGGGTTGTCCGCCTTGCGGGCGATCTTGTCGATCTCGTCGATGTAGATGATGCCCCGCTGGGCGCGCGCGACGTCGAAGTCGGCGGCCTGGATCAGGCGGAGCAAGATGTTCTCGACGTCCTCGCCCACGTAGCCGGCCTCGGTGAGCGAGGTGGCGTCGGCGATGCAGAAGGGCACGTCCAGGACGCGCGCCAGGGTCTGCGCCAGCAAGGTCTTGCCGGAACCGGTCGGGCCGACCAGCAGCACGTTCGACTTCTGGAGTTCCACATCGTCGACCTGGTGGCCGGCGTTGACCCGCTTGTAGTGGTTGTAGACGGCGACCGAGAGGACCTTCTTGGCCTTTTCCTGGCTGATGACGTACTGGTCCAGGGCGTCCTTGATGGCCCGCGGGTTGGGGAGCTTGGCGGCCTGCGGCTTGGCGCGGGGCGCCTCCAGCATCTCCTCTTCGATGATCTCCTGGCAGAGGTTGATGCACTCGTCGCAGATGTAGACGCCCTGGCCCGCGATCAGCTTGCGGACCTGCTCCTGGCTCTTGCCGCAGAAGCTGCAGCGGTAGGGAACCTTGGGGCCCTTGGTCGTTGTCACGTGCTCATTCCCGTCGCCGCCCGCCCCCCGATCGGGGCTGCTGCCGGCCGCCGGCCTTCACCGGCCCTTGGCCGGAACCGGTCCGGACCCCTCGTCGCCGGCGCCCGTCGTTTCCGGCGCGGACCCGCCGCCGAGGAGGCCCGCCTCGTGCGCCTGGGCGATCAACGATGCGCCCTGCGCCGAGTAGACCGCGTCGATGATGCCATAGTCCTTCGCCTGCACGGGAGACATGAAGTAGTCCCGCTCCGTGTCCTTGATGATCTTCTCGACCGGCTGGCCCGTGTGGCGAGCCAGGATCTCGTGGTTCGTCTGGACCAGCGCCTCCATCTCCTTGACCTGGATGAAGACGTCCGGCGTGTTGCCCCGGAAGCCACCGCTGCCCTGGTGGATCATGATCCGGCTGTGCGGCAGCGCGTACCGCTTGCCGGGCGCCCCGGCCGCCAGGAGGACCGCGGCCATGCTGGCCGCCATCCCGATGCAGATCGTGCTGACGGGCGCCCGCACGTACTGCATGGTGTCGTAGATGGCGAGCCCGCTGGTGATCACCCCGCCGGGCGAGTTGATGTAGAGGCTGATGTCGCGCTCGGGGTCCTCGGATTCGAGGAAGAGGAGCTGGGCGATCACCAGGTTGGCGATGTTGTCGTCGATGGCGTCACCCAGGAAGATGATCCGCTCCCGGAGCAGGCGCGAGTAGATGTCGTACGCCCGCTCCCCCCGGCTGGACGACTCGATGACCATCGGCACGAGCATGGACGGCCTTCCTCCCTCGGGTACCTGCGGCACGCTCAATCCGCCGCCGAGGCGTCGGGCGATGCGGCGGCGACGGCAGCGGGGTCGGTCGCGCCGACGGCCGCCGCGCTGTCGGCCGCCGAGTTGTCCAGCAGCGCGGCGTCGTCCTCGAGGTGCGGGATCGGGGGATGGTCGGGGTGCTCGGCGAGCCACTCGTCGATCAGCTTCTCCACGACGCGTGTCCGGCGCAGCGTGCTCCGGATGTAGTTGCGGCCGCGCTCCGACTCGAAGTAGCGCATCAGGCGGGGCTGGTCGCCGTAGCGGCTCCGGGCCCGCTCGACTTCCGCCTCCACGTCGGACTCCGGGACGGTCACACCCTCCGCTTCTGCCACCTTGGAGAGGACCAGGAGGACCTTCACCCGCTGCTCGGCCTGGGGGCGGAACTCCTCGTGCAGCTGGGCATCGGTCTTGTCGACGGCCTTGGCGTACGCCTCGGGGCTGATCCCCTGCCGCCCGAGCGCCGAGCGGAGTTCGTCGTGCATCACCTCCACTTCCTGGTCGACCAGGATGTCGGGCAACTCGACGGTGGCATTGGCGGTCGCGTAGTCGATGATCCGGTCGGCGAAGTCGTGGCGGGCGTGGTCGAGCGCGTTGTGCTCCAGCCGACGGCGGAGGTCCTCGCGAAGGGCCGCGAGGTCGGCGAAGTCGCCCATCCCGCGGGCGAAGTCGTCGTCGGCCGGCGGCAGGACCTTCTCGCGCAGCTCCCTGACCGTCGCCGAGAAATGGGCCTGGGCGCCGCGCAGGGATTCCTCCGGGTACTCGTCGGGGAACGTGATGTCGAACTCGGTCGCGTCGCCGACCCCCAGTCCCACGAGGTGCTCCTCGAAGCCGGGGACCAGGCGCTCCTGGCCGATCACGAGCGGCATCCGCTCCGCGGTGCCGCCCTCAAACGGCTGGCCGTCGCGCGTCCCCACGAACCCGATCACGGCGTAGTCGCCGGTCTCCGCCCCGCGGCCCTCGACGGGCGCCAGGGTGGCGTGTCCATCGCGGAGCTCGTCGATCACCTGGTCGACCTTGGCGTCGTCGGTCGGCGCGATCTCCGGCCGGAAGTTGAAGGCGCGGTAGTCGCCGAGCCGGACCTCCGGCCGGACCGGGACGGTGGCCCGGAAGATCAGCGGCTTGCCCTCCTCCGCCTGGACCACCTCGACCTCGGGGTTGGCCAGGGGGACCAGCTCCTTCTCGACGACGGCCTCGCGGAAGGCCGAATCGACGAGCTGCTCGACCGCCTCGTCCAGCACGGTCCCCGGGCCGAGCACGCGCTCGAGCATCACCCGGGGAGCCTTGCCGGGGCGGAAGCCGGGGACCCGCGTTCGGCGGGCCAGCCGGCGGGTGGCCTCGGCGACCGCCCGGTCCA
Organism: Chloroflexota bacterium; assembly: GCA_021789435.1. Lineage (GTDB taxonomy): Bacteria > Chloroflexota > Limnocylindria > Limnocylindrales > CSP1-4 > JAJYJO01. The sequence continues at coordinate 496 of JAJYJO010000127.1, read as the reverse complement.
GGCGCTCGGAGGGCAGCTCGACCTCGAGCTGGATGGAACTCTTGGGGGCAGGGGTGGTGGTGACGTTCATCGCCGGCCGATTATAGGTGGCGGGAAGGGGCGGGGCCCCGCCGTCGGACGGGCGCCTCGCGGGCGCGGGGCCGGGGGCGGACGGCCGGCCGCCGGGAGCAGCGGGACGGTAGACTCCGCCTGCCGGCGGGCGAGTGGCGGAATGGCAGACGCGCCAGCCTTAGGAGCTGGTGCCGCGTACGCGGCGTGTCGGTTCGACCCCGACCTCGCCCACCATCCCCTCCGGTATGCGAACCGCGGCCGGCACCCGGTACGTGGGGTGGATGTCCATGGCCCAAGACAACCCGGATCACCCAGATAAGCCCGGATCCACCGAAACGCGGCCAGCCGGGGATCGGGGACGCCGAACCCCGTGCTCCGTGGGCGGTTGCCGGGCTGGCGGGGTGGTCGAGCGGGCGAGCAGGGTCTCTCTGACGGAGCGATCGGG
>JAJYJO010000035.1 GCA_021789435.1 Chloroflexota bacterium | reverse complement strand
GACTCTAGGCTCAACGGTCATCTGCCGGATAGCGCGGCGCCGGTCTCCCCGCGGAGGTCGGTGCCATCATCGACCTCCACTGGCCGATATATCAGCGCGCGGCCGCCCGGGACGTCGACCTTCGAGGAGCGCGGCCGCTGCCATTTGGCCGTGCGAATCTCGCGCCGGCCGTGCTCCTTCCGCCCTGGAGTCGTGGCCCATCCGGAGGAGGAGCCGACGGCCGTGCGGTACACTCCAGCCGCCGCGCGCCGGCCGGCACAGGCCCGCGTGACCGTCCTAGATCGTCCGGCGGAGGAGCGAGACAGATGGCCGTCCAGGTCGCGACCGATTTCAGGATGTTCATCGACGGGCAGGCCGTGGAGTCCGCGAGCGGGCGCTGGATCGAGGTCCGCGATCCTGCATCCGGCCGCCTCGTGGGGCGCGTCCCGGACGGGGCCCCGGCCGACGTCGACCGGGCCGTGGCCGCGGCCCGGGCCGCCTTCCGTGACGGCCGCTGGAGCTCCCTCTGGCTGCCGGACCGGGTGGCCGTCCTCAACCGGCTGGCCGACCTGGTCGAGGCCCACGCGGCCGACCTGGCGGAGCTCGAGACGCGCCAGACCGGGACGGCCCTCAAGCTGCGCAAGGATTCGGACCTGCCGGCCGCCGTCGACCAGCTGCGCTTCTTCGCGACGGCCGCGCGCCACCTGGAGGGCAAGGCCGCCGCCGAGTACAGCGGCAGCCACACGAGCCTGATCCGGCGTGAGCCGATCGGCGTCGTCGGCCAGGTGGCGCCCTGGAACTACCCGATCCTGATGGCCATCTGGAAGATCGGCCCCGCCCTGGCGGCCGGCAACTCGGTCGTCTTCAAGCCGGCCACCGCGACACCGCTGACCGCGATCCGCCTGGCCGAGCTGGCGAAGGAGGCGGGCCTTCCCGACGGCGTCTTCAATGTCGTCACCGGCCGGGGCGACTCCGTGGGGGCGGCCATCGCCGGCCATCCCGACGTCGACCTCGTCTCGCTGACCGGCGACTCGGCCACTGGCCAGAAGATCCAGGCCCTGGCCGCCGGCAACCTGAAGCGGGTTCACCTCGAGCTCGGCGGCAAGGCGCCGTTCGTCGTCTACGACGACGCCGACCTGGAGGCCGCGGCGCGCGGCGCGACGGCCGGCGGCTTCGTCAACGCCGGGCAGGACTGCACGGCAGCCACCCGCGTGTACGTCCAGGCCGGCATCTACGACGCCTTCCTGGGGCGGCTGACCGAGCTGGTCGAGGGGATCCGCGTCGGCGACCCCTTCGCGGCCGAGACGGACATGGGCTCGCTCATCAGCCAGGCCCAGCTGGAGCGCGTGGACGGCTTCGTCCAGCGGGCCCGCCAGGCGGGAGCGCGGATCGTCACCGGCGGCGGCCCGGCCCGGGTCGCGGGCTTCGAGGCCGGCGCCTTCTATCGGCCGACGATCGTGGCCGATGCCGCCCAGGACTCCGAGATCGTCCAGCAGGAGGTCTTCGGGCCGGTGCTGACCGTGCTCCGCTTCGACACGGAGGAGGAGGTGCTGGCCAGGGCCAACGACGTGCGCTACGGCCTGGCCAGCTCGGTCTGGACTCGCGATGTCTACCGAGCGATGCGGGCCGCCCGGGCGCTCAACTTCGGGGCGGTCTGGGTCAACGACCACCTGCCGCTCACCCCGGAGATGCCGCACGGCGGCTTCAAGCAGTCCGGCTTCGGCAAGGACCTCTCCGACTACTCCTTCGAGGAGTACACGCAGGTCAAGCACGTCATGATCGACCTCGACGCCGACGCCGAGAAGAGCTGGCACTACACGATCTTCGGCGACCCGAAGGCGGAGTAGACCGGGCCCGACCGCCATCGGCTAGGAGCAGGCTACGATCTGCGTCGACGCAGGGGACGCGCGTCGGCAGACGGCGTCGCGCCCCGCGGTCGGGAAGGGGAGACGCGGCGATGGCAGACGGCGGCTGGGAGCGCTACGGACGGACCGTCATCGGGGCGATGGCGGAGGTCCTGGAGGAGGTGCCGGAGGCGGCCCGGGCCCACCTCCTCGAGACGGCCGACTACTGGCTGAGCGTGGGCCTGACGATCGGCCTCGAGCGGCCGGCCGAGGCCCGCCGGCTGCTCGCCCTGATCGAGCAGGAGGAGTCGGAGCTCGCCGGGCTGTCCACGGATGCCACGGCCTTCCTGGAGGAGGCGCTGGGATGAGGCGCCGCGGCCTGGTCTCCAGCCTCTACACGGCCGCCCGGCTGGCGAACGACGTCTCGACGGTCGCCTCCGGCAATCCCCACCGCATCGCCCGCCGGGCGAAGAACCGGATCCTCGGGCGAGTGCTCGGGCGGGCCGGCCTCTGGCGGCTGCTCTGGCACTGAGTCCCCCCGGCGCCGACCGCTCGCGGGCCTCACCGGCCGACGACGCCGAGAGCCCGGGCGCTCTCCTCGACGGCCCCGGGGGCTGCCCGGCCACCGCACCGGCCTCCGGTCCGTGCGGCGACGTGGCATGATCGTCCGGCCGCGTGTATCCACCGCGCTCAGGAGGAACGTTCCGCGTGCCGCCGATCACCGAGCTGACCCGCATCGAGCCCGTCCACCTCGGAACGCTCGAGCGACAGGGCATCTTCACCACCGGGCTGCTGCTCGAGGTCTCGGACACGCCGACCCGGCGGCAGTACCTGGCCGACCACGTGGGCGCGACGACCAACGACGTCGCCACGTGGCGCGACGAGGCCCTGATGCTCAACCTGGCCGGTTTCGGGGGTGACGAGCACCAGCTCTTCATCCAGGCCGGCATCGAGGGACTCCGCGACGTCCTGGCCCTGGACCTCCCCACCTTCCGGGAGCGCCTGGCCCATGGCGCCCGCGAGCTCGGCGTCGGGCCCCCGGACGCGCTGACGGTCGACGGCTGGTGGGATCAGGCCCGCACGCTCGAGGACGAGTGACGACCCGGCGCGATCCGTCCTCCTCCGGCGACGCGCAGCCGGCGTACCATCGCGCCGCCCGCGGCCTGGGTGGGCTCCTGGCATTCGCCGCGACCCCGATCGCGATCGTCGGCCTGGCGCTCCTCCTCTTCTTCAATCCGCTCTGGGTCGGCTTCGAGCAGGACCGGACCGATGTCGCCGGCATCACCGGGTACACCCCGGCCGAGGTCCACGCCGCCACCGGGGCGATCCTGGCCGACGTCTATTTCGGCCCGCCGACCTTCGACGTGACAGTCGCCGGGGCGCCGGTCCTCGATCCGGCCGAGCGCTCGCACATGGCCGACGTCCGGGTCGTGCTGCTGCGCTTCCTCGCCCTGGTGGCCCTGGCCCTGGTTGCGCTCGTCGCGCTGGTCGCGGTGGCAGGCCGGTCGGCCTGGCTCTGGCGGGCCGCGGCGGCCGGCGCAGCGGTCCTGGCCGGCGCCGTCGTCCTGGTCGGGGCCGCCTTCGCGATCGCCTTCGACCAGGCCTTCCTGGCCTTCCACGAGCTCTTCTTCCCCCAGGGCAACTTCGAGTTCAACCCGCTCACCGAGCGGCTGGTGCAGCTCTTCCCGGAGCAGTTCTTCTCCGAGACGATCATCGCCCTCGCCCTGGTCGTCCTGGTCCTGGCCGGCGCGGTCGCCGGCCTCTCGCTCCGCCGGGCCCGCCTGCTCTCGACCACGCGGGCAGCCGCGACGACGGGCAGCGTCGCGGCCGGTGTCGCCGGTGAGGCCCGATCGGCCGGGGGGCCGGGGAGATGAACGGGGGGGTCCTGCCGATCGGGCGGATCGGCGGCGTGGAGGTCCGGGTCCACCTGAGCTGGGTCCTGATCATGGCGATGGTGGTGGTCGGCATGGGCGGCGACCTGGTCCCGGCTGTTCATCCGGAATGGCCGCCCGCCCTTGCCTGGACGCTCGGCTTCGTCGTCGCTCTGCTGACATTCGCCTCCGTGGCGGTCCACGAGCTGGCCCACGCGCTCGTCGCGCGACGCTGGGGGATCCCGACCGCAGCCGTGACGCTCTATTTCTTCGGCGGGACCGGGGCCATGGAGACCGAGGCGTCGCACCCGGACGAGGAGATCCGCGTGGCCGCGGCCGGGCCGCTGGCGAGCGCCGCCCTGGGGCTGGCCTTCCTGGTCGTGGGCGTGGCGGCGGACGCGGCCGGCGGTGCCGGGGCGGCCGCGGTCACGCTTCCGGCAGCGGTGCTGGCCGGCCTCAACCTGGTGCTGGCCGGCGTCAATCTCGTCCCGGGCTTCCCGCTCGACGGGGGGCGCATCCTGCGGGCCATGATCTGGCGGGCGACCGGTGACGAGCGGCGGGCGACCCGGGCCGCCAGCAGGATCGGCCGGGTGATCGGCCTGGGGCTGGTCGTCGCAGGCTTCCTGCTCGCCCTCGCCGGCGCGGCGTTCGACGGGATCGCCCTGCTCCTCTGCGGCTGGCTGCTCAGCAACGCGTCGCGGGCGATGGACCGGCGGGCGGTTCTCGAGGAGCTGCTGGCGGGCGTCCCCGTGGAGGCGGCGATGGAGCGCGACGCGCCCGGCCTGGCGCCGCAGCTGACCCTCGACACGTTCGCCGAGGAGGTGCTCTCGCGGGGGCCGGGCACCGGCCTGCCGGTGGTCCGCGACGGTTCCCTGCTGGGGATGCTGGGGGTCTCGCAGCTGCAGCGGATCCGGCGTGCCAAGTGGGCCACCACCCGGGCGGCCGACGCGATGACCGGTCGATCCCTGCTGCCGCTTCTGACTCCCGAGAGCTCGCTCTGGTCGGGCCTCGAGCAGCTCCAGCGGGCCGGCCTGGACGCGCTCCCGGTCATGGCCGGCAGCGACCTCCTGGGGATCCTGACCCGGCGCGGCGTGGCCGAGGCGATCCGGACCCGGGCCGAGCAGGCGGGCCTGCTCGCGCGCGGGCGCCGGGCCGGCCCCGGAGGGGCGCGGTGACGGCGACCGCGGGCCCGGCCGGCGGCGACCGCCTGCTGTCGGTGGAGGCTGCCCTGGAGCGGATCCTGGGCAGCGTCGCCGGGGCCCTCCCGGCCGAGACGGTAGCGGTCGGAGATGCCCTGGGCCGCGTGCTTGCGGAGCCGGCGACCAGTGTCGTCGACCTGCCGCCATGGGACAACAGCGCGATGGACGGCTACGCGATCCGGGCCGCCGACGTCGTGTCGGCCGGCGCCGACGCGCCGGTCCGGCTGGAGGTCCTCGGGGAGGTGCCGGCCGGCGCCGCCCCGAGGCTGGCGGTGCGGCCGGGGACCGCTCTCCGGATCGCCACGGGGGCGCCGGTACCGGCCGGCGCGGACGCGGTGGTCCCCGTGGAGGAGACGACGCCGCTCGACGCGACGGGCACCGCCGGCGAGCGGGGCCGCGACGCTACCGGGCCGCTTCCGGCGGCCTGCCTGGTCCATCTTCCCGTGGCCCCCGGCTGGTCGATCCGGCGACGCGGCGAGGACGTCCGTGTCGGCGACCTGCTCGTCGCGCCCGGCCGGCTGCTGCGCCCGGCCGACCTGGCCATCGCCGCGGCGGGCGGCAACGGCCGCCTGCGCGTGCACGCCCGACCGACGGTGGCGGTCCTCTCGACCGGCGACGAGCTGCGGCCCGCCGGATCGCCCCTCGGCCCGGCCCAGATCCCCGATTCGAACCGCCCCGGGCTGCTCGCCCAGGCCGCGTCCGCCGGGGCGCAGACCCTCGACCTCGGGATCGCCCCGGACCGGCTCGACGCGGTCCTCGGGGCCCTTCGATCGGCCCTCGGCCGCGCGGACGCGATCGTCGTCAGCGGCGGCGTCTCGGTGGGGCCCTTCGACGTGGTCCGCAGCGCCTTTGCCGAGCTCGGCCGGGTCGACCTCTGGCGCGTCGCCCTCCAGCCCGGCAAGCCGTTCGCCTTCGGGGTGGCGCCGCGGCCGGCAGGTCCGGCTCCCGCCGGCGAGCCGGGCCGGGGTGGGGGGCCCGTCCTGCTCTTCGGGCTGCCGGGCAACCCGGTCTCCGTCTTCGTCACCTTCGAGCTCTTCGTCCGGCCGGTCCTCGACCGGCTCGCCGGGCGGCTCGCCACGGGGGCCTCGACCGAGCCGGGCGTGCTCGAGGAGCCGGTCCGCAAGCCCGCCGGCCGGCGGACCTACCTGCGGGTGGTCGCCCGCCGCGACGCGAACGGTCGCCCGCTGCGGGACGCCGGCGGGCGCGTCCGGGTGAGCCTGGCCGGGGGCCAGGGGAGCCACGTCCTGAGCGCCATGGCCGCGGCCGAGGCGCTTGCCGTCGTGCCGGAGACGGTGGACCATCTCGAGGCGGGCGCCGAAGTCCAGCTCCGCTGGCTGCCGGGACCGGACCCCGCCGCCACCCTGGTCGCCACGACGCCGGCCGGGGCGGCGCATCGTGGCTGACCGGCGGCCGGGCGCAGGAGGCTCGATGGATCCCAACCCACCGGCGCAGCGCGCGGAGCGCCGTAGCCTGACCCATGTGGACCGGGGAGGCCGGCCGCGCATGGTCGACGTCTCCCAGAAGCCGGTCACCGCCCGCCGGGCCGTCGCGGAGGCGGAGATCGCGCTGGCCCCGGAGACGATGAGCCTGGTCATAGACGGACGCGTCGAGAAGGGAGACGTGCTGACCGTGGCGGAGCTGGCCGGCGTCATGGCCGGCAAGCGGACGGCCGAGCTGATCCCGCTCTGCCATCCGATCCCCCTCACGGACCTGGTGGTCCGGATCACGCCCGACCGTCCGGCCGGCGTGCTCCGCATCCGCTGCGAGGCCGCGACGACCGCCCAGACCGGGGTCGAGATGGAGGCGCTCACCGGGGCGTCGGTCGCGGCGCTGACGGTCTACGACATGGTCAAGGGCGTGGAGCGCGGCGTGACGATCCGCGAGATCCGGCTCGTCTCCAAGAGCGGCGGTCAGAGCGGCGAGTGGCACCGGCCGGAGACCCCCGCCGGTCCGGGCCGGCCGGCCCGTCCGCGGCGCGCAGCCGGTCGCGTCACGCCGCGCCGCGGCGGCTGAGGCGAGCGAAGCGGCGATGGGCGGGACGGAGCGCAGCGCGCTGGTCATGACCGTCAGCGACCGCGGGGCGGCCGGCGAGCGCGAGGACCGCTCCGGACCGGCGGTCGCGAGTCGCCTCCGGGAGCTCGGTTTCGCGGTCGAGGCCTCCCTCGTCGCCGACGAGCGGGAACGGATCGCGGCCCTGCTCGTCGCCGGCGCGGCCGCGCACCGGCTGGTGGTGACGACGGGCGGCACCGGGCTAGGCCCGCGGGACGTGACGCCGCAGGCGACCGCGGCGGTGCTGGACTACGAGGTGCCGGGCCTGGCCGAGCTGATGCGCGCGGAGGGTCGTGCCCACACGCCGATGGCCGCCCTCGGAAGGGGGCTGGCGGGAGTCCGTGGCCGCTGCCTGATCGTGAACCTGCCCGGCAGCCCGCGCGGCGCGATCGAGTCGCTGGCCGCGATCGAGCCATTGCTCGACCATGCCCTCGAGACACTGGCCGGCCCGTTCGACCACGACGCGGGACCGGCCGGCTCGCCGGGCCGGCCGCCGGCTGCGGAGGAGGCCTGATGTTCCCGCTCTACGCCGACGTCCCCGCCTACCCGCTCGTCTTCCCCCTCTTCTACGGCGCGGTGGCCTTCTTCGGCCTGGCCATGGCCCGCCATCTGCGGGTCCTTGCCCTGGCCAAGCCGTCCAGTCCCTTCGGAGCCATCCCGCTCCGGGTCGGCGGCCTCGCCGTCTACGTCTTCGGCCAGGCGAAGCTGCTGAAGGATCTGCGGGCGGGCCTCATGCACGCGGCCATCTTCTGGGGCTTCGTCCTCCTCACGATCGGGACGGCGGACATCGTCACCGGGGGCCTGATCCAGGCGGTCGTCTCCTGGCCGGCCGGCGGGCTCCTCTGGGCGGCCGTCACGGCGCTCCAGAATGCCGTCGCGGTGCTCGTCCTGGCCGCCATCGCCTACGCCTTCTGGCGCCGGCTGGTGACGCGGCCGGCGCGGCTGAGCCTCTCGCGCGATGCGCTCCTGATCCTGGCCCTGATCGCGGGCGTGGTGGCCAGCGAACTGCTGGCGATGGCATTCGAGGCGGCCCGGGCCGGGGCCCGGCCGGGCGCCTTCGTCGCCGACGGCCTCGCCATGGGCCTGCGTGGCCTGGACCGGGGCTTCCTCGACGGCGCCTTCGCCGTCTGCTGGTGGGCCCACATCGTCCTCGTCGCCGCCTTCCTCTGCTACCTGCCGTTCTCCAAGCACCTCCACATCGCCACCAGCCTGCCCAACGTCTACCTCCGCAAGCTGGCCCCGCGCGGCGAGCTGCCGGCGATGGACCTGGAGCGTGAGGACGCGACCTTCGGCGTCCGGACGATCGCCGACCTCGGCTGGAAGGACCTGCTCGACGCCTTCACCTGCACCGAGTGCGGCCGCTGCCAGGAGGCGTGCCCGGCCAACGCCACCGGCAAGCCGCTCAACCCCAAGGCGATGGTGATGGGGATGCGCCACATGGCGGTCGAGGCTGAGGCGGGCCTCCCGCTCATTCCCAACAGCCCGCTGGTCCGGGAGACCTACGGCCTCGACGACCGCCTCTCCCCCGAGCGGCTTGCCCGGCCGATCGTGGGCGACGCCATCAGCTACGAGGCGGTCTGGGACTGCGTCACCTGCGGCGCCTGCGTGGAGGCCTGCCCGGTCCTGATCGAGCACGTCGACAAGATCGTCGGCCTGCGGCGGAACCTGGTGCTGGAGGATTCGCGCTTCCCGTCCGAGCTGACCGGCGCCTTCCGCAGCATGGAGCAGGCGGGCAACCCCTGGGGGCTGCCGAAGACGGCCCGGACGGATTGGACCCGGGGCCTGCCCTTCGACGTGCCGACCGTCGCCGAGCTGGCCACCCAGGGTCGCCTCGACGAGCTGGACGTCCTCTACTGGGTGGGCTGCGCGGCCGCCTTCGACGAGCGCAACAAGAAGGTCGCCCGGGCGGTGGCCACCTGCCTCCACGCCGCCGGGCTCCGCTTCGCCATCCTCGGCCAGGAGGAATCCTGCACCGGCGACCCGGCGCGGCGGATGGGCAACGACTACGTCTACCAGATCCTCGCGACCGGCAACATCGAGACCCTCTCGCGCTACGGGATGGAGCGGCGGACGATCGTGACGGCCTGCCCCCACTGCTTCAACGCGATCGGCAACGAGTATCCGCAGCTCGGTGGCCGCTTCGAGATCGTCCACCACGCGGCCTTCCTGCGGCGGCTGCTGGCCGACGGCCGGCTGCGGCTGGCTCCCGAGCGGCCGGCCGGGGATGGCCCGGCCGCGAACGCAGCGGTCACGCTCCACGACTCGTGCTACCTCGCCCGCTACAACGACGTCGTGGCCGAGCCGCGCGAGGTCCTGGGCCGCGTGCCCGGCCTGGAGCTCCGCGAGATGGAGAAGACAGGCAGGCAGACGTTCTGCTGCGGCGCCGGCGGCGGCCGGATGTGGATGGAGGAGACGCGCGGCACCCGGATCAACGCCGAGCGCTCTCGTCAGGCCCTGGCGACCGGCGCCGGCGCCGTCGTGACCGAGTGCCCCTACTGCATGACGATGCTGCGCGACGGGCTCGCGGCGGCCGAGGGCGGCGCCGCTGTCGCCTCGCTCGACCTCGCCGAGGTGTTGGCCGGGCGGCTGCGCGAGGTTCCCGCCGACCGCGAGCTGCCGGTCCTCTGAGGCGTCAGCCGGGCAGCTTCGCCCCGCAGTAGATGCAGGTGGCGTCCGTCCAGAGGTTCTGGCGGGCACAGCGGGGGCAGACCTTCATCCCCTCGGACGAAGCAGCGAAGGGGCTCTCCCCCGAGGCCACCGCCTCGTCGGACCGCTGGCGGCGGAGGATGAGCAGGACGGCTCCGATGCCGACTGCGCATGCAACCAGGAGCCCCGTGATCAGTGTGGCCGTATCCATGGCCGACACCCCCGTGGCCGGCGAAGCCGCGTGTCCGCGACACGCCGCGGCGCTTTCCCCAAGGCTACGGTACTCCGCGCCGGGGGCCGGCACCATCCCCCGCCCGTCACGAAACGAGCCGGGTACCGGTGCTACGATGCCGGTCGTGTCCGCTTCGACCACTCCGCCAGACGCAGACGACCGGTCCGGCTACCGGCTGAGCGAGGAGCAGCGGCTGCTGCGCGATACGGTCCGCCGCCTCGCCGACGAGCGGATCGCCCCGCGGGCGGCGGAGATCGACCGGGCCGCCGAGTTTCCCTGGGACATCAAGCAGCTGCTGGCCGACCAGGAGATCCTGGCCCTGCCGTTCCCCGAGCGCTACGGCGGGGTGGGCGCGGACCTCCTCACCGTCTGCCTGGCGATCGAGCAGATCGCCCGGGTCTGCGCGACCTCCAGCCTGATCCTCGCGGTCCACGAGCTGGGCGCCCTCCCGCTCCTGCTGGGGGCCTCGGAGGAGCAGCGCCAGCGCTGGTTCCCGGACCTGGCCGCCGGCCGGACCCTGATCAGCTTCGCCCTGACCGAATCCGGGGCCGGCTCCGACGCGGCCGCGATCGCCACCCGGGCCGTTCGGGACGGTGACGCCTACCGGCTCACCGGCAGCAAGCGCTTCATCAGCCAGGGGAGCATTGCGGACCTGGTGACCGTCTTCGCCGTGACGGACCCCGACGCGACCCGCCATCGCAACCTCTCGTGCTTCGTGGTCGAGAAGGGGATGCCCGGCTTCTCGGTGGCTCGCCTGGAGCACAAGATGGGGATCCGGGGCTCGCCGACGGCGGAGCTCCTCTTCGACGACGTGCGCGTGCCGGCCGCCAACCGGATCGGCGAGGAGGGCGACGGCTTCGACCTGGCGATGCGGACCTTCGATCGGTCGCGGCCTGGCATCGCCGCCCAGGCGGTCGGGATCGCCCAGGGCGCCCTCGAGGTGGCCAGCCGCTATGCCCGGGAGCGGGTCCAGTTCGGCCGCCCGGTCGGCGAGTTCCAGATGGTCGGAGCGATGCTGGCCGACATGGATGCGGCCACCGAGGCGGCCCGCCAGCTTCTCTACCGCGCCTGCACCGAGATCGACGCCGGAGCCCGTGATCTCGGCCGCTGGTCGGCCCTGTGTAAACTCGTCGCCGGTGACGCGGCCATGCGCGTCACGACCGATGCCGTGCAGGTCCTGGGCGGCTATGGCTATATCCAGGAATACCCGGTCGAGCGGATGATGCGCGACGCGAAGATCACCCAGCTCTACGAGGGGACGCAGCAGATCATGCGCCTGATCGTGGCCCACGCGCTCCTCCGGGACCGCTGAGCGAGCGAACAACGGCCTGCGGCCCGGCGCAGCCGGGTCGACCCCGGCAAGTGAAGGAGGCAGCGCGGGCGTGCGCATCGTGGTCCTCTTGAAGCCCGTCCCCGACACGACGGGCCAGGAACGGCTGGGTCCGGATCTCCGGGTCGACCGGGCGGCCGTCCCCGCGGTGATCAACCCCAACGACGAGTACGCCCTGGAGGCTGCCCTGCGGCTGATGGAGGCGCGCGGCGGCGACGCGGCGATCACCCTGCTTACGATGGGTCCGCCGGCCGCTCCGGAGACGATGCGCAAGGGCCTGGCGATGGGCGCCCATCGTGGCCTGCTGGTGACCGACCCGGCGCTGGGCGGCGCCTGCTCCCTCTCCACGGCCCGGGTCCTGGCGGCGGCCCTCGGCTCCCTCGAGTTCGACCTGGTCCTGGCCGGCGTCGACACCTCCGACGGGCGCGGCGGGGTGGTGGCGGCCGCGATCGCCAGCCTGTGCGGCCTGCCCTACCTCTCCTATGCCGGCCAGGTGGAGCTGACCGACACGGCCGTCCGGGTGCGGCGCCTCAGCCCGCGCGGCTACGACCTGCTGGAGGCCCCGCTGCCGGCGATGGTGGTCGTAACCCAGACCGTCGGCGAGCCGCGCTACCCGTCCCTGAAGGGGATCATGGCCGCCCGATCGAAGGAGATCGTGACGCGCTCCCTCGCCGACCTCGGGCTGGCCGCCGACGGGGTCGGCGGCGCCGCGGCCACGACGCGGGTGCTGGAGAGTCGGCCGCCGGCCAGCCGCGCCGCCACGCGCGTCGTGCGCGGGCCCGCCCCGGAGGCCGCCGAGGCCGTGGTCGCCTTCCTCGCCGAGCGGAGGGTCATCTGATGCCGGGCGCGATCTGGGCCATCGGCGAGACGGGGCCCGACGGCGAGCTCGCCCGCATCAGCCGCGAGGTCGCGACCCTCGTCCGGGGGCTGGCGGAGGTCGCCGGCCGCGAGGCCGCCGGCGTCCTGGTGGCCGCGTCCCCGGCGGCGGCCGCTGACGAGCTCGCGGCCTTCGTGCCGCGGGTCGTGGCGGCGGACGAGCCCCTGGCCGGCGGGAACGCGGTCGCGGCCCTCGTCGCGGCGCGGGTGGCGGCGCTGGTCGCCGTGGAGCAGCCGGCCTACCTGGTGCTGGGTGCGACGCCGGACGGCCGGGACGTCGCCGGCATGCTCGCGGCGCTGCTGGGCTGGGGCGTCCTGGTCAACGCGACCGAGGTCGGCTGGGACGCCGCCGCGGGGCCGACGGTGGGCATGAGCATCTTCGGCGGCCGGCAGCTGACGACGTCGGCGTTCAGCGGGGAGCGCGGCATCATCACCGTCCGGCCCAACACGGTGACGGCAGAGCCGGCGGCGGCACGCGGGTCGGTCGAACCGGCCGCCGCGCCGGCCGCCGTGCCGACCGCCCATTCCCTGCCGGCCGTGCCGGTCCTGGAGCGGGTCGCCGAGGCCGGTGCCGCGGCCGCCATCGAGGATGCCCGGGTCATCGTGGCCGGCGGCCGCGGGGTGGGGGGACCCGACGGGTTCGGCATCGTCGCGGAGCTGGCCGAGGCTCTCGGGGGAGCCGTGGGAGCGACGCGAGCGGCGGTCGACGCCGGCTGGATCCCCTACGGCCACCAGATCGGGCAGACGGGCAAGATCGTCAAGCCCCAGCTCTACGTCGCGCTCGGGATCTCCGGGGCCATCCAGCACAAGGTGGGGATGCAGACCGCGGAGACGATCGTGGCCGTCAACCGCGACCCGGACGCCCCGATCGCGGAGTTCGCCGACCTGTTCGTGGTCGGCGACCTCTTCGAGGTGGTGCCCGAGGTCATCGCCAGGCTGCGGGCCCGGAGCGGCTGACCGCCGGGCGATGGACCCCGCGATCGTCCTGCCGCTCGCCATCTTCGTGGCCCTGGCGGCGCTGTTCGCCGTTGTCCTCCGCCGGGCCGGCTCATACCTGGCCGAGACTCGGGAGAACGAGGGCTTCCGGCGGTCGGTGGCGGATCTCGCCCGACGCGCGGAGGTCTCCCTCGACGGGGTCGCCGAGCGGATCGATGCCGTGCGCCGCCACCAGCTTCCGCCGGGTGACATCGAGCCGAACCTCGCCGCCGCCCGCGACGCCGTGGAGCGCTACCTGACCGAGGCGGAGGGGATCGAGGGCGGCGACGGCTATGCGGCGGTCCGGGAGGGCGTCGTGGCCGAGCTGGAGCGTGCCGGCCGGGCCCTGGAGATGGTCGAGCATGGCTGCCGCCTGATGGCCCAGGTCCGCGGGGGCTACCCGGAGGCGGAGGCACAGACGGCCATCAAGCGCGGCTACCTCAACGTCCTGCATGCCCGCGAGGCGATCACCCGCCGGGCGGCCGAGCTGGCCGCGCCGCTCGGTTCGGCCGGCGAGCGCTGGCTGAGCCTCCGTCGCCGCGCCTGAGGGCAGCTTCCGGGGCATCGAGCGGCCCTCGTGCGTTCGGATTGGGCCGGCCTCGACCGGCAGGACCGGCGGCCCAGGCCGGGCGGCGGCCGGCGGACAGCCGCCGGCCGTCACACGCCGGCCAGCCCGAGAGCGACCGCCGCGCCGAGCAGGACGGCGCCCAGCCCGAAGGCGACCGGGCCCACGACCCCGCCGCCGATCCCGGCCAGAAGGCCGAGCAGGCCCAGGACCACCCCGGCGATCGCCACCAGGCCGCGCAGGTCGGCCGTCGGCGGCCGGGCGGTTCGCGTGTCGGACGAGCCGGTGGTCCAGGCGCCAGCCCGGCCGCCGGGGCCCCGCCGCGGCCGGCCCGGACCCGTCGGTGGCAAAGGCGCGGGCCGCGGAGGCCGGCGAAGCGTGTCGTAGCTGGCCCGCCGCGCCGGGTCGGTCAGCCAATCGCGGGCGACGTTGAGGCGCTGCGTCCGCCGGGTGGCTCGCCGGTCGCCACCCGCGAGGTCGGGGTGGTGGCGCCGCAGCAGCGCCCGGTAGGCGGCCTCGATCGTCGGCCGGTCCGCCGTCTCCGTCACTCCAAGCTCGGCGTACAGGTCGAAGGCCGGTGGCCGCTCGGAGATCGGCATGGTGCCCGGAGGATGCGGCGGCGGGCCGGGAGCGGTCAAGCGCCGCCGCCGGATCGGGAACGGCCCCCACTGGACGCCACATCTAGTGGTATGCTCCGGCCGACCACAACATCTTGTGGTCGGCCATCCCGGGAGGGGATCGATGCGTTGCCCGCGCTGTGGCGAGCGCGACACCCGCGTCGTCGACTCGCGCGACCTGGACGACTCCGTGACGATCCGCCGCCGGCGCGAATGCGTCGGCTGCAGCGCCCGTTTCACGACCTACGAGCGGATCGAGGCCGCTCGCCTCGTCGTCGTCAAGCGCGACGGGACCCGCCAGGAGTTCGACCGGGACAAGCTCGCTGCCGGGCTGCGCAAGGCGCTCACCCGCCGGCCGGTCCCGGAGGACGCGGCCGCGCGGGCCGTGGAGGAGATCGAGGCGGAGCTCCGGGCCACGGGCCGGGGCGAGGTCACCTCGGCCGAGATCGGCGGCCTGGCCATGGCCCGGCTGCGCGAGCTGGACCAGATCGCCTACATCCGCTTCGCCAGCGTCTACCAGAGTTTCGACGACCTGGAGACGCTCAAGCGGGAGGTGGACAGCCTCTACGCCGAGCGGGGCAACGGCGCGCCCCTCGAGGCCAAGCTGCGGCCGGCTCGATGAGCGTCCTCTCCGACCGCGACATCCGGGCCGAGCTGGAGGCCGGCCGAGTCCGGATCCGGCCCTACGAGCCGGCGGACCTCCAACCCTCTTCGGTCGACCTCCACCTTGACCGGACCTTCCGGGTCTTCCGCAACAACCGCTACCCCTTCATCGACGTCCGCGCCCCCCAGCCGGACCTGACCGAGCTGCTCGCCGTCGCGGACGAGGAGCCGTTCGTCCTCCACCCGGGCGAGTTTGTGCTCGGCCAGACGCTGGAGTGGGTCGAGCTGCCGGACGACCTGGTCGCCCGCCTGGAGGGCAAGTCCTCACTCGGCCGGCTCGGCCTGCTGATCCATTCGACCGCCGGCTACGTGGACCCGGGCTGGCGGGGCAACCTGACCCTCGAGCTGTCGAACGTCGCCAACCTGCCCATCGCCCTCTACTTCGGCATGCGGATCGGCCAGATCAGCTTCTTCCGCCTCAGCAGCCCGGTCGAGCGCCCCTACGGCTCGGTCGGGCTCGGCTCGAAGTACCAGGGCCAGTCCGAACCGACCGCCTCCGCCTTCTACCGCGATTTCGGCGCCGGCCGTCGTGGCCTCCCGCCGGCTGCCTCCGCCTCGGCCGACCGGGAGAGCGGGGGAGCCGGAGCGGCGAAGGACGGCAAAGGACCGGCGAAGGCCGGCAACCGGACGGTCCGACCAGCCCGACAGGAGTCCACCTGATGACCACCCTCAACGACGCCGTCCACTGGTCGGCAGAGCTCGGTGGCGGGGCCCGCGTCGCCCTGGTCCAGGCCGGCACTTTCCGGTCCGATGCCGGCGCCCTGCTGGGCCCGGTGCCGCGGATCCTCTGGGACCGCCTGGTCCAGGACGAGATCGACGGCGAGCACCGCCTGCTCCAGGCCCTGAACTGCCTGCTGGTGGAGACGCCCGGCGGACGGGTCCTCGTGGAGACCGGGATCGGCGAGCGCCTGGCCGACAAGGCCCGCGGGATGCGGGGCGTGGAGGGCGATCCGATCGTGCCGACCCTTCGGCGGGCAGGTTTCGATCCGGCCTCGGTCGATGTCGTGGCGGTCAGCCACCTCCACTTCGACCACGCCGGCGGCATCCTGACGGCCGGCGGTGCCCGCGCCTTCCCCCGGGCCAGTTTCGTCGCCCAGCGCGCGGAGTGGGAGATCGCGCTCGGCGAGAACCCGCGCCTGGTGGCCAGCTACGACCAGCCGGAGCTGCGCCTGGTCCGCGACCTGGGCCTGCGCGACGCCGCCGACGGCGAGCGCGAGCTGCTCCCCGGCGTGAGCGTCATCCCCACCGGCGGGCACTCTGCCGGGCACCAGGGCGTCCTGGTCCGAGGTCGCACCATGACGCTGGCCTTCTTCGGCGACCTCTGCATGCGCCCCTGGAGCGCCAACCCGCGCTGGGTGACCGCCTTCGACGACTTCCCGCTCGACTCCGTCGCCGCCAAGGCGAGCCTCTTCGGCCGGGCGGCCGACGAGGGCTGGACCGTCGTCCTCTCCCACGAGCCGGTCCACCCGGTGGGCCGGCTGGTGCCCGACCGCGACCGCTTCCGCTACGAGCCGGTCGTCTAGGCTCCCGCGGGGGTGGGTGCTCCCGGGGGGCTCCCGGGGGCGTTGCGGCTCCCGCCTACGACGCGGGAGAACCCGCCGGCCGAGGGCTGCCGAGGGGAGTGGCGGAACCGGCGGGGCCGCCGGACGGCGACGCGGCGGGCCCCGGCACGATCAGGTCCAGGTTGGCGACCGCGGTGTTGTAGTCGACCGGGCCCTGGACCACGGAGCGGATCACCCCGTCCGCGTCGAGGAAGAACTGGGTCGGGAGCCCGTAGACGCGGTACTCCCGGAAGACGTCCCCGTTGAGATCGGCTGCCACGGTGTAGGGCAGGCCGTAGCGCCGGGCGTAGGCGCGCACGTCGGCCAGGCTCGTCTCCTGGACGCTGATCGCGATCAGGACCAGACCGCGGCTCTCGTAGCTCCGGTAGACGTCGCGGAGGACCGGCATCTCGGCCTGGCAGGGCGGGCACCAGCTCGCCCAGAAGTCGATCCAGACGGGATGGCCCCGCAGGCCGGCCAGGCGGATCGGGTTGCCGGCCAGGTCGGTCAGCGGCAGGCTCCGGCCGCCCGATCCCCGGACGGTCAGCTCCGGCGCACGGTCCCCGATATTGAGCCCCTGGACGACCGGTCCGATCACGTACTGGGTGGCGGCGGGGTCCAGGGGAGCCCGCGTGCCGGGCGCCGAGGCCACTGGCCGGGTGATCGCGACCAGGACGACGGCCACCACCGCGATCACGCCGAGCGCGACGGCCAGCTGGCGGCCGGTGAAGGGTCCGATCAGGCCTTGCCGGGTCTCGGCCCGGACCGGCGAAGGCTCGGTCATCAGACCGCCGCGTTGATTGGCACGAATCGTGGCAGCAGGATCAGCCAGTTCATGATCATCGCCACGCCGACGGCCGCCACCAGAGCGCCGCTGACGATGGAGACCAGCCGGCCGTGGCGCACGATCGGGCGGAGCAGGCCGGGCGCCCGGTCGTAGAGGAGGCCCAGGGCCAGGAACGGCAGGCCGAGGCCGAAGGTATAGGCGGCCAGGAGCAGGCCGCCCTGGGCGACGGTGTCGGACCCGGCGGCCAGGGTCAGGATCGCCCCCAGGATGGCGCCGATGCAGGGGGTCCAGCCGACGGCGAAGACGACTCCCAGGCCGAAGCTGGCCAGCGGGCCGGCGCGGCTGCCGGCCAGGCTGCCGCCGAGGCGGCTCCCGAGGCCGGGCTCGCTCGCCCCGCCGGGGCCGCCGGCCATCGCGAGGGCGATCGAGCCGGTTGCGCCGGCCCGTGCCGTGGCCGCACCGGCCTCCATCGGCCGCCAGGAGCGCTCCAGCCAGGGCAGCGGCAGGATCCCGGCCAAGTTGAGCCCCAGCAGGATCAGGAGGACGCCGCCGATCTGGCGCAGCGCCGGGAGCGCCTCCGAGAGCGGACCGCCGACGAAGGTCGCGGTGACCCCCAGGATCGTGAAGACCGTGCCGAATCCGAGCACGTAGGCGGCGGCATGCCGGATCGCCAGCCAGCGCGAGGGCGGCCGGCCGTCGGGTCCGGCCGCCGCGACGGCCACCGCCGTCAACTGGCCCAGATAGCCCGGCACCAGCGGCAGGACGCAGGGCGAGAGGAAGCTGAGCAGGCCGGCGCCGATGGCCAGCAGGATCGTCAGGTCGGAGCCGGGCACGGCGGTCAGCGCGGCGTCGCGGCGCCGTCGAGCGCCTCGGCCAGGAAGCGGCGGACGTCCCCTGCCCGGACCGCCAGCGGGAGTCGTCGCTCGCCGAACTCCAGGACGGGGATCGTCTCGAGAAAGGCCCGTTCCCATGCCGGGTGGGTGGTGATGTCGCGCTCGACGACCGTCGGCGCAGCGCGGCCGGCCGCGGAGCGCTCGGCCAGCAGGGCCGAGAGCAGGACCCGGGTCTCCTCGCACAGGTGGCAGCCGGGCCGGGAGTAGACGAAGAGATCGGGCAGGGGGACGCGGGCCATCGCAGCCGGCATTCTAGTCGAGCCCGCGCCGGAGCCGCCTCGCCGAGCCGGTCGGTCGGCCAACCGCGTCGCCTGGTGCGCCGCGCGGTACCATCGACCGCGCGGCGCCCCTGTAGCTCAGCGGATAGAGCGAGGCCGTCCTAAGGCCTGCGTCGGGGGTTCGAGTCCCTCCAGGGGCGCCAGAGTCACCCGGATCCTTCGGGCAGCGGAGCCGGCCGGTGGTGGACCGCCCTGGGCGTGGGTCGCTCGCGCTGTCCCGCGCTGTGGGCCACTGGTGCCTCCGGGCAACTCCCGTGGCCGCTCCCGTGACGCGCCGGCCGTTCGCCTCTAGAGTGAAGGCGTCGGCGCGCGGGCCCGGGGAGGTTCGCTCCAACGATTGGGGCGGTGTTCCGCGTGACCGACAGAGGCGTCGCCTCCGGGCGTCCCCGACGCCGTGCCAGCTCCGCGAGAGGGGGGAGCGGCGCGTTGTCCCTCGGTCCTGACCGGTGGCGCGAAGGGGCTCTCGGCCTGGCGGCAGTAGGAGGGCTCCAAGTTGAGAACCAGACCCGCGCGCATCATGGGGACGGCGGCGATCCTCGGCCTGCTCGCCGTGGCCGGCGGACCCGCCGGCGCCGGCGGCACGGTCGCTGCCGTCTCGTGCCTGCCGGCCGGCACCACCGGCCTGACGGCCGCCCGCGTCCTGACCAGTGGCCAACAACTGCAGGGCGGCTCGATCGACGCGACCGGCTGTGACCTCGGCATCTTCATCGGGCCGGGCGCAACCGGCGTGTCCGTGACGGGCGTGACCGTGACCGGCGCCAACGACCACGGGATCTTCGTCCAGAACGCCTCGCACGTCGTCATCGCCGACAACACCGTGACGGCGAACGGTGTCAGTCCCCACTCCACGATCGCCGAGAACAAGGGGATCGAGCTGGCCGGCACCAGCTACTCGATCGTCCGCGGCAACGTCGTCACCGGCAACAGGGCCGACGGCGGCATCGGCGTCGCCGACGATGGCCCGCGCGATCCGGGTGCGCCCGCCGGTGGCCCGCTCAGCCCTGCCATCGGCAACACGGTCGTCGGCAACGAGATCCAGGGCAACCTCTTCGGCTGCGGCATCGTCGTGGCGGCCTACAACCCGGGTGCCGGCGTCTGGGACAACACGGTCGTCGGCAACGTGGTCGGCGGCAACCCGGGCGTCTTCCCACCCGTCGTCGGCGGGATCGTCGTCGCGGCCGATCCGCCGTTCACCTCGGCCGGTGGCAACAGCGTCGTCCACAACACGATCACGAACAGCCTCATCCCGGGCATCGTGGTCCACAGCAATGCCCCGGGTGACGTGGTCACCGGCACGACCATATCGGCCAACACGCTGAGCGAGGACGGCTGGGGCAGGACCGACGGGCCGGCCGCCATGGTCGGCGTGATCATCGCGACGGGCGTCTTCCCGGCCGGGGTGCCGGCGGCCACCCTTTCCGGGACCACCGTCTCCGGCAACAAGATCGCCGCCAGCGAGGGTATCGGCGTCTGCAACTCGACCACCGCCACCGGGACGGTCGTCGGGGGGCTGCCGCTCGACCACGCGACGACCCCCGTCATGCACTCGCCCGACTGCAACCCGCCGGCCGTTCCGTAGGTCTCCACGCGACCGGCACTCCGTGCGACCCCCGAGCGATCGGGGGTCGCACCGCGTCCGGGGCACATCCCACGCCTGATTCCGGCGGGCGCAGCCGCCGATGTGGTTTGATGGCGCCGTGCCAGAGGACCGCCGGACGCCGTTGCTGCTGCTTGCGGCGACGTCGCTGATCTGGGGCGTCCACTGGCCGGTGACCAAGCTCGGCCTGGCCGATGCCCCGCCCTTCACCTATGGCGTGCTCCGCGTCGCCGGCGGTCTCGCCTGCCTGGTGGTCCTGCTGCTGATCCAGGGTCGCCTCCGCCTCCCTCCCCGGCAGGACCTCCCGATCGTGCTCTCCGTGGGCCTCGGCCAGATGGCTGCCTCCATCGCCCTGATGAACGTCGGACTCCGGTTCGTCCCGGCCGGCCGCTCGGCCGTCCTCGTCTACTCCTCGCCGCTCTGGGTGGCCGGCCTCCAGGCCCTGGTCCTGCGGACGGGGCTGCGGCTGCGCGAGGGGGTGGGCCTCGGGCTGGGGCTGGCCGGCCTGGCCATCCTGCTGAATCCCCAGGCCATCGACTGGCGGTCCGGTGACGTGGTGCTCGGCAGCGGCCTGCTCCTGCTGAGCGCGGTGATCTGGGCCGCCACCATCCTGCACCTCCGCCGCCATCGCTGGACGGCATCGCCGCTCGAGCTCGGGCCCTGGGAACTGCTCGTGGCGCTGGTGCCCCTGGTGGTGCTGGCCCTGGCGACGGAGCGCAGCGAACCGGTCCACTGGGAACCGGCCCTCGTCGGCTACCTCCTCTACAGCGGCCCCCTGGCGACCGCCTTCGCCTTCTGGGCCAGCCAGTGGGTCCAGCGCAGCCTGAGCCCGCTCGCCAGCTCCATCGGCTTCCTGGCCGTTCCCGTCGTCGGCCTCCTCGCCGGCGCCGTCATGCTCGGGGAGCCGATCGGCCCGGCCGACCTGGTCGGCCTCGTCGTTGCGCTCTGCGGGATCGCGCTGGTCTCGCTCGCCCCGACCGCCCAGACCGTCCCGGAGCCGCAGCTCCGCCCCGCCGGACCGGCCTGACGCCGGACGCGACGGCGTGGCATAGTCGCGGGAGTTGCGCCCGTCAGCCCGCCCTCCAGCCGCCATGGCCGACGCCGATCGTTCCTCCGACATGCGTCTCCCCGGATCCTGCCGGCGGCGCGCCCCCGCCCGGGGCCGCCGGCAGGGCGTCGGCGTGCTCGGCGGCTTCCTGGTGGCCACGCTCCTGGCCGCCTGCAGCGGAGCCGGCGCGCAATCCACCACTCCGTCGGCCGCGACTCCGGGTGTCAGCGGCGCAGCGCCCACCCAGGCCGGCCGCGGTGCCGTCACCGGCGGCGGCTACGTGGGCGACGTCTGCGGACTTCTCTCGGCGGACGAGATCCTCGAGGTGACCGGCCTCGACGTCGCGATCGGCCGCAACGCCACGCCGGGCCAGCGGGACTGCGAGTGGTACTCGGACCGCGGGGCTGTCACGGTGGCGGCGCTGGGTGGCCCGCCTGCCTTCGACGGCCCGCGGTCTCTCAACCTCTCGTCGCCCGTCCAGGGCGTCGGCGACGCCGCCTACTGGGTGGGAGCGACCGACGAGCTGGTCGTGCGGGCGGGGCCGACGGTCTTCTCGATCAACGTGGACCTGCCGAACGTCCGCGTCTCGTACGACGACGCGGTCCAGCTCGCGACCCTGGTGCTGCCCCGGCTGTAGTCCGCGGTCCGCCCGTCCTGGCGGCCCCGCGGGCCGCCGCCGCCACGATGGCGACCGTTTCCCACCCGGCCGTGGCAGACTGGGCGAGCAGATGGGACGGCTTGAGCTCCTCTGGGCCGCGGACGAGCCGCTCGAGCGGATGGCCGCGGAGCGCCGCGGCGGGCGCCCGCCCGGCCTCTTCGGCGAGCGTGTCGCGGGCGAGGTGGCCGTGCCGCTGCGGGCCGATCGCCCGAGCGTGATCGCCAACTTCGTGGCGTCGCTGGACGGGATCGTGGCGCTCGGTCCGCGGGCCCGGGACGGCGGGAGCGCGATCAGCGGCGGCTCGGAAGACGACCGCGTGCTGATGGCGCTGCTGCGGACACTGGCGGATGCCGTCGTCGTCGGGGCGGGCACCGTCCGGGCCGCGTCTCTCCACGAGTGGACCCCGCGCGGGATCCACCCGGCCGCCGCGGCCACGGCAGCGGACTGGCGCGCGCAGCTGGGCCTCGCCCCGCAGCCCACGACGATCGTCGTGACGGCCCGCGGCTGGTTCGACCGGGCCCACCCCGGGCTGAGCCTGGCCGACGTGCCGGTCGTGGTGGCGACCACCGACGAGGGCGCCCGCCGGATTCGGGCCGAGGGGCGCGACGCGACGGTCCGGGTGGAGGCGCTGGGCAAGGGGCCGGCGGTCGCCGCGGCGGCGGTGGTGAGTTTGGCGGATCGGCTCGGCGCTCGCCTTCTCCTGTGCGAGGGCGGGCCCCATCTCCTGGGCGCCTTCCTGGAGGCGGACCTGCTCGACGAACTGCACCTGACCCTGGCCCCCCAGCTGCTGGGGCGCGACGCGGAGGCAGCGCGCCTGGGCCTGGTGGAGGGGATCGCCCTGGCGCCGACGACGGCGCCCTGGGGCGCCCTCCGCTCGATCCGCCGCGCCGGCGACCACCTCTTCCTGCGCTACGCCTTCGGCCCCCGCGCAGGCTCGGGCTCGGGCCGGGGCCGGACGCCGGGCTGATGCGGGGCGCCGGGCCTCCGCGGACAGGGTAGGCTGTGCGCGGGAGCCCGGCCCGGCAGGGAGGAAGGGATGGCGGACGACACGCGGTCCGGCGCGGCAGCCGTCCCGGCGGGGCGGGCGGGGCTCGGCTCGCTGCTCACCCTGACCGCCTACTACTTCGGGCTCTCGATCCTGTGGGGCAGCATGACCACGATCGTGTTGCCGTACCTGGTGGGCCTGCACGTGCCGCCCGGCATCAAGGGCAGCGCGCTGGCCCTGATCGCGAGCCTCCAGGCGGTGGTCGCGATCGTCGTCCAGCCGCTCGCCGGCGCAGCCAGCGATCACCTGGAGACCGGCCTCGGTCGGCGCCGGCCCTGGATGGTGGCGGGCGTGACCGCCCAGGCCCTGTGCATCGTGGGACTCGCGCTCGCCGGAGGCTACTGGACCGTCCTGGCGATCGTGCTGGCAATCGAGGTCTGCTCCAACAGCGCCCAGGGGCCGTACCAGGCGCTCCTGCCCGACCTGGTCCCGCGCGGCGAGCGTGGCGTCGCCTCGGGACTCCTGGGGGGAGCCCAGCTCGCCGGGCAGGTCGTCGGCGTGGCGGCCGCCGGCGCCCTGGTCGCGGCCGGATACTTGGCGGCGGCGATCATCGTCGCCGGGGCATCCGTCTGGCTCGGCATGCTGATCACCGTCCTGGGCGTCCCGGAGCCTCGGGCCGCCGTCGCCGGCCCCCGACGCACGCCCCCGCACGGCGCACGGGCCTGGCTGGCCGAGCTGGCCAGCCCAGGCCGCTGGCTCGGCCCGGTGCGGGCGATGATCGTGGAGGTCTGGGGCCGGGACATCCTGGAGCAGCGCGACTACCTCTGGCTGCTCGCCTCGAGGCTGGCGATCCTGATGGCGACCAACACGCTCCAGCCCTTCATCCTCTACTTCCTCCAGGATTCGCTCGGGCTGGGCCCGGGCGCGGAGGCCGCCGTGGTCCCCATCGCCGGGCTGGTCGCGCTGGTGGCCCTGACGTCGGCCGTCCCGGGTGGCATCCTGACCGACCGCTGGGGCCGCGTCCGGACCGTCGAGCTCAGCGCGCTCGTGGGGACGGTCGGCGCCCTCGCCTTCTTCCTGGCGCCTTCCTACGTCTGGCTCTTCCCCGTCGCGATCCCCTTCGGGCTGGCGATCGGGATCTTCCTGACGGCCGACTGGGCCCTCCTGGCGGATGTCGTCCCGGCCGGCGAGGCGGGCCGATACCTGGGCCTCTCCAACACGGTGACGGCCGGGTCCGGCCTTCTCTCGATCGTGATCGCCGGACCCCTGGCCGACTTCATCAACGGCTTCCGACCCGGCCTGGGCTACCGGGCGATCTTCCTGCTGGCCGCGGTGGAGTTCGCCCTGGGCGCCTGGTTCATGCGCCACGTCCACGAGCCGGCCGTGGGCGCTCCGTCGCCGCTGGGCGCGCACGAGGCTTCGGGGCCGACCGAGGCGCCGTCGGGCGGCGGGCGATGACGGGCAGTCGCCTGCCGGCCCCACCGGGCTTCCTGGACGCAATCATCGCCCTCGCCGAGCGGATTGACCGGCGGCGCCTGGGACTCCACCCGATCGGGCCGGGCTCGCTCGTCTGCGTGAGGCTCGACCGTCACCGCGGCCCGGCCGTCCGGCTGGCCGACGGGACCGTGGTCGCGGACGGCGACGTCGTGGGCTGGATCCACCTGGACAACGCCGCCGTGCGGCGCGTGGCGGCCGACAGCTGGGAGGTCGAGGGCCTGGGCGCCGCCCGCCGGGACCTGGCCGAGCTCTCCGCCCGGGCCCGGGACGCCCCCGCGTCGGCGAGGCCGGTGGCCTACACCGGGGCCACGATCCTCTGGCCGCTCGCCCGGCGGGTCGGCTTCGAGGTGCGAGATCGCCGCCCGTCGTTCCGGGTCCGCCTGGAGGACTGGTACCTGCGGGGCGTGCTGGCTCACTGGTCGCGAGCCGGCCGGGCCCGACTCGGCAAGGGCAGGGGAGTGCTGCGGACCCGGGAGGTCTGGCTCTCCGCGGCGGCCCTGCAGCGCCGCTACGGCGAGCGAGAGGCCGGGCTCGCGAGCGACCTCCCGGGCGGGGAGCCGACGGCCGCGGCCGGCGCGCGGGGCGCCGCGGCTGCAGAGCCCGCGCATCGGCGGTAGGCTGCCGCCCTCCCGCGTCCCCGGGGAGACCGGCTGCGCCCTGGGCAGACCGCCGAGCCCGCGCCGGGAAACCTGTGCCGCCGGGGCCTAACGTTTCGGCCCGCGGGCCGTTCTTCGCAGCGAGGCCTCGCGGCAAGACATCGTTCCCCCGGCGGTGTGATTTCGGCGAGGCCTCGCTTCCTTGCCCGGCCCGCGGGCGACGATCGGGCGGCGGCCGTCGGCCGCCTATACTCCGACCATGCGCCGCTGGGTCTGCATCCTCGCCCTCCTGGCCGGCTTCTCCGGCGGGGGGTACGTCTGGTCCGCCCGACCGCGCATCCCGGTGCCCGTCGAGCGCCTGCTCGATGAGCGGTCCGACCCGGGGGGCCGGGGTTCGGACTGGTGGCGCATCCGCTGAGCCCTCTCGCCGAGGTCCGCGTGACCGATCCCGCGCCCCGCCGCCGGCCGTCCCTGCGCTTCGTCGCGGCCGCCGTCACCCTGGCGCTCGTCTTCGCCGGTGGCGTGGCCCGGGTCGCGCCCGGTACCGGCCCCAGCCGGGCCGCCTCGGCGGGCACTGCTCGGATCCTGGTCGATGCGCCCTCCGGGATCGACCCCGCCCACCAGAGCGACCTGGCCAGCGCCGTCGTCGACAGCCAGCTCTTCGAGAGTCTGACCGCCATCGACTCGTCGCTGGCCGTCCGGCCGGCGCTGGCGGCCTCGTGGGAGATCCAGGACGGCGGCCGGCGGGTTGTCTTCCAACTGCGGCCCGGGCTGACCTTCTCCGACGGGACGCCCCTGGGGGCCCGGGACGTGGTGCGCAGCTGGATGCGAGTCCTGGACCCGGCCGAACCGTCGCCGCTCGCCTCGCTCCTCGACGGCGTGACCGACGCCACGGCGTACAGCACCGGCAAGGACCCCGACCCGGCCCACGTCGGGATCACCGCCAGCGGCAATGACGTCGTCGTCAGCCTGGACCGGCCGGCCAGCGACTTCCCCGCCATCGCGGCCAGCCCGACCCTGGCGGTCGTGCCCGCCTCCACGGCGGCGATGAAGGCCGGGCCGGGGTTCGTCGGCAGCGGTGGCTACGTCCTGAGCGCCGAGACGTCGACGCAGCTGACACTCGTCGGCAACTCTCGCTACTGGGCCGGCCCGCCGGCCATCGGGACGCTCCAGCTGCTGACCGACATCGGCGGCCGGAGTCCCGTCCAGGCGTTCCAGGACGGGCAGCTCGACTACACCCCCATCGCCGACAGCGACGCTTCCTGGATCGCCTACGATCGCACGCTCGGCCCCCAGCTCCGGTCGGTGGCCAGCCTGAGCGTCGACTACTACGGCTTCGACACGTCGCGGGCGCCCTTCTCCGACCCCCGCGTCC
>JAJYJO010000126.1 GCA_021789435.1 Chloroflexota bacterium | reverse complement strand
TGACGCTCGGCGACGAGGAGGCCCGCCGCCGCCGCACCCAGAAGAGCGTGCTGGAGCGCAAGGCCCCGCCGACGTTCGACATCATCGTGGAGATCCAGGACCGCGACCGCGTGATCGTGCATCCGGACGTGGCCGAGACCGTCGACGCGATGCTGCGCGGCGACCCGGTGGCGCCGGAGCTGCGGTGGCGCGACGAGGGCGGCGTCCACCGGTCGCAGTCGAGACCGCGTCCGCGTCCCGCGCAGGGCGTGGCCGACCGGTTCGCGGGGCTGGTCGGTACCGGGCAGGGCGGATGGCGGCCCGAGCTGGGGTGGCGTGGCGAGTCGGAGTACCGCACCGGCGGCTGGCGGGAGCCGGAAGCCGGCCCCCGGAGCGGGTACCGGCCGGGCACCTCCGGCGGGTGGCGGGCGTCTCGCGGTCGGGGCGAGGGTGGCCGGGCCGCGCGCGGGCGCGACGCCGAGCCTGGGTCGCCGGGCGGCCGAGGCTTCGACGAGAGGGAACTGCCGCCGGGCGGACCCGGGTCGGATCGGGACGCCTACTTCTCGGCGCTCGGCGAGCCGGCAGGTGCCTTCCGTTCTGGCGAGATCGCCGATCGTGGGCCCCTGGAACGGGGATCGCTGGCGGCCGTCCCTGACCAGCGGGCGCGCGACGCCAGGGAGATCGAGCGGCACCGGGCGTGGCGCGAGTCGGCGGCACGGGCGCTGGAGGTGGCGCTGGAGACGGGTCCGGAGACGGGTCCGGAGACGGGAGCGAAGGCCGCACCCGGGTCGTCGGGCATCCCGGCCGAGCGTGCCGATGCCGGGCGTACGCCGGGTAGCGGGGCCCTCGGCGAGGTCGCCGAGGGCGACGAGGAAGAGGCCGAGGAGGCCGAGGAGGCCGAGGAGGCCGGTGGCGAGCCGGTCACGTTCGACCGGCTCGGCCCCCGCGCGCCCGACGGCTACCCGACCTCGCTGCCGACGATCCGGGTGTTGGGCTTTGGCGTGAGCCGGAAGAAGCTGGAGCAGTCGATCCGCGAGCTCCAGCTCCCGGTCGTGGTGGTGCAGAACGCGGAGGAGGCGGAGGTCGTCGTCACGCTCCGCAACTACTACCGCCAGAAGCCACCGGCACTGCGCGAGGCAGAGGAGCGCGCGCTCCCGATCTACGTGCTGAAGTCGAACACGATCATCCAGATGGAGGCCTGCCTGACGTCGCTGTACGCCATCGACGTCGACCCGCGGGAGGCGGCGCTGCGGGAGACCGAGGAGGCGATCGGCCTGGTGCTCAACGAGTCGCGCCCGGTGGAGCTCTCTCCGCAGAACGCCTACATCCGCCGGATGCAGCACCAGATGGCCGAACGGGCCAACGTCGTCTCACAGTCTCGGGGACGCGAGCCGTACCGGCGGGTCAGGCTGTACCCGGACAAGGCGCGCGCCTGGAGGTAGGGGGGTCGTCGGGCGCCAGCGTCGCGACCCGACCCGTCGAGGTCGCGACGGTCCTTTTCCATCGAGATCGAGGACGCTGAACGCCGCGCGAGCGCGTCGTCACTGGTCGTTCTTCGCCGGAAGGTCGCCCGGCCGTCCGAGGAGGTATCCCTGGCCGTAGCCCGTGCCGAGATCCCGGAGCGCCTCGAGCTCGGCCGCGGTCTCGATCCCCTCGGCCACGACGCGCATCTCCATCTCGGCGGCGAAGGCGATGAGTGCCGACGCGAGCGAGCGGCGGGCGCGGTTCACGTCGATGCCGCGGGTCAGGCTGATGTCCAGCTTGATGATGTCCGGATCCAGGAGGAGGATGTGGCGCAGGCTGGCGAAGCCGGAGCCGGCGTCGTCGATGGCGAGCCGCGCCCCCTCCGTCCGGAGCGGTGCCAGCCCGGCCGCGAGCGCGTCGTAGTCCCGCACGGGTGCGTGCTCGGTGATCTCGAGCACGAGTCGTTCGGCCGGCAGGCCCAGCAGGAGCGTCGCCAGCTCCTCCGAGACGGCCGTCGCCGGCGAGGCGTTGAAGGCGAGGTACGCGGGAGCCGGCAGCTCGGAGAACCGGGCCACCGCCGCCCGGATGGCGGCCACCTCCAGCTCGAGTCCCATGCCGGCCTGGTCCGCGGCAGCGAACCAGGCGTCGGGCCCACGGACCGGCTCGCGATCGAAGCGCGCCAGGGCCTCGTAGCCGACGATGTCCAGCGTGGCGAGCCCGAAGATCGGCTGGTAGACGGCCCGGATCGCGCCGGGTTGCAGGGCGCCGGCGATCTCCTCGGCCAGGCGACTGGTGTGCTCCGTCTCCATCTCCCGTCGGCCCAGGTGTTCGTCCAGCTCGCGCGAGACCGCCGCGGCGGCGGCGCCCGACAGGCTGGCCAGGCCGCGACTGGCCCGCATGACGGTGTCAAGGATCTCGCCGACCGGCGCGCCCTTGATGACGTACCCCAGGGCGCCGGCCCGGAGCATCGTCGCGACGGATGCGCGGTCGTCGTAGGCCGAGAGCGCGACGACCCGCGTCTCCGGCGATACCCGGCGAATCTCATGGACGGCCCGCGGACCATGCCCGGGCATCTTCACGTCGATGAGGGCGACGTCGGGCCGGTGCGCGGCGGCGAGCCGGACGGCGCTCTCCGCGTCCTCGGCCGTTCCGACGACCGTCATCCCGGGCTCCGCGCCCAGCAAGTCGGTCAGCGCCGCCAGGACGGCGGGGTCGTCGTCGGCGAGCAGCACCCTGATGACCGACTGCTCGTGGGCGCTCATCCGGACGAACCTGGCTCGGCCGGGGCGAACGGGATCCAGGCCGTCACGGTCGCCCCGGCGCCCGGCTCGCTCTCGAACCGGCACCAGCCTCCGGCCAGCGTCGCCCGTTCGTGCATCGTCGCCAGCCCCAGGTGGCCGGGCTCGGTCGCGCGTGCCAGGTCGAAGCCGCGCCCATCGTCGCGCACGCTCAGCCTGGCACCCTCGCCGTCGTCGGCAAGGGTGACGGTCACCCGCGACGCGGCGGCGTGCTTGCGGACGTTGGCCAGGGCCTCCTGGGCGATCCGGAACAGGACGGCCTGCGCGTCGGCCGGCGGTTCGCTGCGCAGGTCGGCGATGAGCGAGACGACTGGCCCCCCGGTCGCCTCCATGCGCGTCTGGTGCTCGCGCAGGGCGGCCTCCAGCCCATCCCGGCCGAGGGTGAGCGGCCGCAGCTCGACCATCAGCGTTCGCAGGCCGGTCAGGGCGTCTGCCAGGGTTGCCCGGATCCGCTCCATCTCCGTGCGTTCCCCCGGGTCCGCCAGCCGTCGGGCCAGCAGCTCGAGGCGCATGCCGAGGGCGACGACCGCCTGGACGGGCCCGTCGTGGACGTCGGCGGCGATCCGGCGGCGCTCCTCCTCCTGGGCTGTCACCAGCCGTCGCGCGAGGTCCTGGCGCTCGCGCGATGTCTCGCGCAACCGGTCGAGGCTGTCCTGGAGCTCGCGCGTCCGCTCCGCGACCCGCGACTCGAGGACACGATTGTGATCCCACAGGTCGAGCTCGAGGAAATGGCGGGCGAGGAGGTTCCGGACCCGGAGCAGGACCTCCAGATGGTCGAACGGCTTGGTGACGAAGTCCATCGCGCCGCCGGCCAGGGCGCGTTCGCGTGCCTGGCGGGTGGCGTCAGCCGTCAGCACGATGACCGGGGGGCGCGTCGCGGGCCCCGTGTGCTCGGCGATGCGGCGCATGATCTCGAAGCCATCAACGTGGGGCATGAGCAGGTCGAGGAGCACGATGTCCGGCGGGGTCTCCTCGTAGCGCGGCATGACTTCGTGCGGGTCGGTGAACGTCACAAGGTCGGTGTAGCCCTCCTGTTTCAGAAGCCGCTCCAGGATCCGGACGTTTGCGGGCTCGTCGTCGACGATGAAGATCCGGGCCTCGGCAAAGACGCCGTCATGCATTGGTCACGCCTCCCCCAGGATGCGATCGACCGCGGCAAGGAATGTCGCCACGTCGATCGGCTTGGCGAGATACGCCCTGGCCCCCAGCTCGAGCAGCCGCCTCCCGCTGCCGTCCCCGGACGCGGAGCTCAGCACGATGACCGGGGTGTCACGCGTGGCCGGATCGTCCTGGAGCAGCCGGAGGACCTCCTCTCCGGACATGTCGGGCAGGTGGAGGTCGAGAAGGACGAGGTCGGGATGATGCTGCCGGGCGAGATCGCAGCCAAGGCTCCCCTGCATCGCCGCCAGCACTCGTGTCCCGGGCCGCACGTCGAGGATCCGCTCCACGAGCTTGAGATTGGCGAGGTTGTCCTCCACGTACACGACCGTCGCCCCTGCGCGCGCCCCCGTGCCCGGCTCGGGCCGCTCTCCCGGTCCGACCGCCGGCTCGGCGGCGGTCGGGAGCTCGATCGAGAACGTGCTGCCGGCGCCGACCTCGCTCTCCACCGAGATCGACCCGTCCATCGCCTCGACCAGGCGGGCGGACAGCGCCAGGCCGACCCCCAGCCCGGCCGGCTTGCGGCCCGATCCGATCTGGCGATCGAAGATCGTGAACAGGGTGGCCTGGCGCTCCGCCGGGATCCCCGGGCCGGTGTCGGTCACCGAGAGGCGCAGGCGGTCGCCCGCAGCGACGCGGACGGCGATGGTGACCGACCCGCCGTCTCCGCTGTACGCCACCGCGTTCGCCAGGAGGTTCAGGAGCACCTGCTTGATCCGGAGCCGATCGGCGAGGACCCAGGGGGGCCGCCCGACGGTAGCCGGCGTCACGAGCCGGATGTCCCGTCCGGCCGCCATCGGACGAACGAGATCGACCGTCTCGTGGATCACCTGCTCCACGCTCACCGGCTCGATGGAGAGCGTGAGCCGGCCCGACTCGACGTGCGCCAGCTCGAGGACGCTGTCGATCATCGCGAGGAGGGTGCGTCCGGCCCGGAGGGTCTGGGCGACGCCGTCGCGGTCATCGGGCGAGAGCTCGGAGCGCTCCAGGAGCTGAGCGAAGCCGAGCACCGCGTTGAGCGGCGTCCGCAGCTCGTGGCTGGCGCTCGAGAGGAACTCGCTCTTCGCCCGGTTCGCCCGCTCGGCCTCCTCCTTCGCGCGGCGAAGTTCATCCTCGACACGCCTGCGTTCCGTGATGTCGATCGCGGTGCCCGTGAAGCGCCACGCCCCGTCCGCGTCGAATTCGTAGTGGACGACGGCATACAGCCACCGTTCGCGACCGTCTCGGTGGACCATCCGGTACTCGGTCAGGTGGAGCGCAAGCCGGTGCTCGATCACATCGCGGATCACGGCGGTGATCCGCTCACGGTCGTCCGGGTGAACGTGCTCCATCCAGAAGCCGGGGGCGGCCGTCACATCCGCCGGGGTGAACCCGAGGATCTGCTCCACCCCTGGGCTGATGTAGTCGGCCGCGAAATCCGGCCCGTGCCCGCGGAAGAGCATCACCGGTGTGCTTGCGACCAGGCTCTCGAGATACGTGTTCGCCTCGCGCAGGCGCTCGTTCGCGGTGCCCAGCTCGGCCGTCCGCTCAACTACACGCTGCTCGAGCTCGGCGTTCAGCCGCCGGATCTCGTCCTCTGCGCGATGGGCATCGGTCACGTCGACGAGGACGCCCTGCCACGCGC
>JAJYJO010000125.1 GCA_021789435.1 Chloroflexota bacterium | reverse complement strand
GGGACGGGCAGGGCCGACCCCGGCGGCGGGACGGGCAGGGCCGACCCCGGCGTCGGGACGCGCTCGCCGCGTTCGCGCAGGATCTCCGCCGTCCGGTCGGCGAGCCGGCGCGCCGCCTGGTCCTCAGGGTCCAGCTCGAGCGCCTTCAGGGCGAAGATGTGCGAGGTCGGCTCGTCGCCGCGCTCGAGGGCCACCTCGGCCAGGCCGACCACGGCCATGGTGTTGCGCGGGTCCACCTCGATCGTCTGCCAGTAGAGGCGCTCGGCCCGGTCCACCATCCCGACCGCCATCGCCTGGCGGGCCTGGAGCACGGTCTCGATCATCCTTCCTCCGCAAGGATCGCCCGGGCCGTCTCCAGCAGCCGCTCCCGCTCGTTGAGCGCCGGCTCGGCGACGACCCGCTCCGTCAGCGCGTCGAGCAGCCAGCCGAGCCGGGGACCGGGCTCGAGGTCCAGGGCGGCCATCAGGTCATGGCCGTCGAGCGCCAGGTCGCCGCGACCAAGCGCGACCCGGGCGGCCAGCTGCCCGGCGCAGCGGGCCCGGAGCTCCGCCAGGTGTCCGGCATCCGGCGCCAGCCCGCTGCCGACATTGTCGGCCTCCCGGAGGGCGATCAGGTCCTCCACCGCCGCCGGGCCGACCCGCCGGATGAGGCGGCGGACCGACGCGTCGGTCCAGCGCGGCTCGTAGGCGAACATGTGGTGCCGGACCAGGTGGGCGACCCGCTCGACGACCGCCCGCGGGAAGTGCAGCGCGCCGAGCCACTCCGCGGCCAGCCTGGCGCCCTCCACGTCGTGATGGTGGAAGTGGCCGTCGGCGAAGGTCGACGGCTTGCCGATGTCGTGGACCAGGGCGGCCAGCCGGAGGGACCGGCGGCCGGCCGGCACCGCGTCGACGGTCCGGAGCGTGTGCTCCCAGAGATCGCTGACGCCCTTCTTGCCCTGGGGGATGCCCGGCTGGCGGGCCAGCTCCGGGGCGATCACGGCCAGCAGGCCGGTTTCGCCCAGCAGGCGGAGCCCGGCCGAGGGCGCGGGCGCGGCGAGGAGCCGCTCCAGCTCGGCCGCGATCCGCTCGCCCGACAGGAAACGGGCCAGGGCGGCGTTGCGGCCGATCGCGGCCAGCGTGGCGGCCTCGATCGCGAAGCCCAGCGTGGCCGCCAGGCGGACGGCCCGGACCATGCGGAGGGCGTCCTCTTCGAACCGGGCGTCCGGATCGCCGACCGCTCGGAGGAGCCGCCGTTCCAGGTCGGCGCGGCCGCCGAACATGTCGACGAAGGCCGGCTCCCCGGCGGGCGGACCACCCCAGGCCATCGCGTTGACCGTGAAGTCGCGGCGGGCGAGGTCCTCGTCGATCGTCTCGCCGAACTCGACGCGCTCGGGATGGCGATGGTCCGGAGAGGCGAAGTCACGTCGGAAGGTGGTGATCTCGCAGGCGACGCCGTCCCGGCGGACGACGACCGTGCCGAAGCGGTTCTCATAGAGCGAGCCGGGGAAGATCGCCTGGATCCGTTCGGGCCGCGCATCCGTGGTCAGGTCCCAGTCCGAGGGCACCCGGCCGAGCAGTGAGTCGCGCAGGGAGCCGCCCACGAGGTAGGCGGCCTGGCCGGCCCCCCGGAGGTCGTCGAGCAGGGAGCGGACTGCCGCCGGCAGCGCCGGCAGCAGCGGCCCGGTGTCGGTGGTCATGGCGCGGGACCGGCCGGTCGTCAGGTCCGGGGCCTGGCCGGTCCGGGTCCCCTCACCCGCGTCCCAGGAACAGGTAGTCTCGCCACGGCTCGTTCCGTGCGTCGGTCAGGTAGGGCGTGAAGAGCGAGTAGACGTCGCTGCGGGGCTCGAAGGGCGGGCGGGTCAGGCGGAAGCGCGCCTCCTCGACGGTCTTGCCGCCCTTGCGGTGGTTGCAGGCCTTGCAGGCCGTGACGAGGTTCTCCCAGCTGTGGCCGCCGCCGCGGTGGCGGGGCGTGACGTGGTCGAGGGTCAGGTCGTGGCTCTGCCGGCCGCAGTACTGGCAGGTGTAGTGGTCGCGGACGAAGACCTCGCGCCGGGTCAGCTTGACCCGCGGCCGCGGGCGGTGGATCAGGTGCTGCAGGCGGATGACCGAAGGCGCCCGGTACTCGGTCCGGGGTGTGCGGACGACCTGGTGGTCGTACTCGATCACCTCGGCCTTGTCGCCGAAGACGAGCCGGAACGCCCGGGGCAGGTTGCAGACGTTCAGCGGCTCGTAGTTCTGGTTGAGCACGAGAACCACGCCGTCCATCCTGGCCGCATGATAGCGGCCGCGCGTTCGAACGGCCGCGCGGGAGGCGAGGCGGCGGGCGCCGTCCCCTGGGACCGGCTGCTCCTGACCACCGCGTTCGGCGCGGGTCGCCGGGTGCCCGGGCTACGCCCGCCCGGTGGGTCGGCCCGTCGCCGGGTCCCACCCGCCGGCCAGCCCAACCTTGCTGGCCAGGGGCCGGCCGAGGGTGCCGGCGACGAAGCGGGCGGCCTCCAGCAGCCGGCCGAGGTCCACCCCGTGGCGGTAGCCGAGGCCGTCGAGCAGATAGACCAGGTCCTCGGTCGCCAGGTTTCCCGCGGCGCCCGGCGCGTAGGGGCAGCCCCCCGTTCCGCCGGTCGACGCGTCGAAGCAGCGGATACCGGAAGCCAGCCCGGCCACGACGTTGGCGAGCGCCGTGCCCCGCGTGTCGTGGAAGTGGAAGGCGATCCGTCCGGCGGGGATGCCCGCCTCGATCGCCCGGCCGGCCAGTTCGCTCACCTGGGACGGGACGCCCACCCCGATCGTGTCGCCGAAGCAGACCTCCTCGCAGCCGAGCTCGACCAGGCGGAGCGCGACCGCCACCACCGGGGCCGGCTCCACCAGGCCGGTGTAGGGGCAGCCGAAGGCCGTCGAGACGTAGCCGCGCCGCCACCAGCCGAGCTGCCCGGCGCGCTCCAGGACCGGCCGGAAGCCGTCGAGCGAGGCCGCGACCGTCAGCCCGATGTTCCGCTCGGTGAAGGCGTCGGTGGCCGCGGTGAAGACCGCCAGGGCCGTGGCCCCCGCCTCTTCGGCCCGCCGGAGGCCCCGAAGATTGGGAACCAGGACGGGCAGGCGGACGCCGCGGCCGCCGACCGCCGGGTCGGCGAGGAGCGTCGGCAGCAGCGCGTCGGCGTCGGCCAGCTGGGGAATCGCCCGCGGCGAGACGAAGCTGGTGGCCTCGATCTCGCGCAGGCCCGCCGCCGCCAGGAGAGCGACATAGCGGGCTTTGGCGGACGTGGCGACCGGGCGAGCCTCGTTCTGGAGGCCGTCGCGCGGCCCGACTTCGTAGATCCGGACCTCGTCGGTCAAGGCCGGCCTCCATCCTCGAGAGGCCCGACCAGGACGGCGAGGAGCTGGCCGCGCACCACCTGGTCGGCCGGGCCGACGAGGACCTCGCCCACCCGGCCGGGTCCCGGGGCAGACACCACGTGCTCCATCTTCATCGCCTCCAGTGTGACGACAGGATCGCCCTGGTCCAGGAGGGCGCCGGGCACGACGTGGACGGCCAGCACCGCGCCCGGCATCGGGGCCACGACCTGCGCGTCGACGTTGCCTGCCTGGTGGGCGGCGCCCCGCCGGGCGGCCTCGACATCGGGTGCCGCCGCCAGGCGGATCCCGACGCTCCGCCCGTCGACATCGACGTGGACCGTTCCGTCGTCCGCCAGGGCGGTGGCCCGGTCCGGGAGCGGTCTGGCCGCGGGAACCGCGACCCGGCGGCGGCACCCCTCCGCCTCGAGGACCAGCGCCGCCGGGCCAGCCGGCCGCCAGCCACCGGCCCAGGGGTCTGTCGTCGCGGCCGCGCGCCGGGCCCTGCTGCCGACCGTGCCGGGCGCCGCGCGCAGCGTGCTGCCCGGCCCGCTGCCGTCCACCGGCAGCTCACCCGTCTCCAGGGCCGTCTCAAGCCGCGCGGCCGCGATGGCCCAGACATCGTCGGGCAGCGCGGCCCCCGACGCCTCGACCGCCCGGCTCGCTTCCGCCGCCTGGCCCGGCCAGGCGCGCTCGACCGTGTCGACGCGGGCCTCACCCGCCGCCAGCCAGGGCTGCCGGACGAGCCAGCGCAGGAAGCGAAGGTTCGTGGTCAGGCCGAGGACCACCGTCTCATCGAGCGCCGCCGCGAGCCGGTCGAGCGCCTCCGCGCGATCGCGCCCGCCGGCGACGATCTTGGCCAGCAGGGGGTCGAACCGCCGGCCGACCTCGTCGCCCCGCCGGATGCCGGCGTCGACGCGGATGCCGGCCCCGTCGGGGAGCGCGAAGGCGGCCGCGCCGGCCGGCCAGCGGAGCAGCTCCACGCGGCCGGTCGCCGGCAGGAAGCCGGCCGCGGCGTCCTCCGCGTAGAGGCGGACCTCCACGGCGTGGCCGAAGGGGCCGCGCCCGCCCGCCGGCCAGCCGCCCGCCGGCCAGCCGCCCGCCGGCCCCTCGGCAGCCGGCGCGAGACCCAGCTCGTGCAGGCTCGCCCCGCCGGCGATCCACAGCTGGTCGGCGACGAGGTCGCGCCCGGTGACCAGCTCGGTGACCGGGTGCTCGACCTGCAGCCGCGTGTTCATCTCCAGGAACCAGAAATCCCCGCCGGCGTCGAGCAGGAACTCGACGGTCCCGGCCGAGCGGTAGCCGACGGCCGCCGCGAGGGCCAGCGCGGCCTCGCCGAGGCGGCGGCGGAGATCGGGCGTCACGGCCGGTGACGGGGACTCCTCGAGGATCTTCTGGTGGCGACGCTGGGCGGAGCAGTCGCGCTCGCCGAGGTGAACGCCGTGGCCCTGGGCGTCGAAGAGGACCTGGACCTCGACGTGGCGCGGGCCGAGCAGGAGCCGCTCGAGGACCAGGCGATCGTCGCCGAACGCGGCCCGGGCCTCGCGCCTGGCGGCCGCCAGGGCCTCCGGGAGCCCGGCCAGGTCGTGCAGGGTCCGCATCCCCTTGCCGCCACCGCCGGCGCTCGGCTTCACCAAGAGCGGTGGGCCCATCCGGGCTGCGGCTGCGAGGAGCGTCCGGTCGTCCTGGGCGTCGCCGTCGTAGCCGGGGAGGACCGGGAGGCCGAGCCGGGCGGCCAGCCGCCGTGCCCCCGCCTTGTCGCCCATGGCGGCGATCGCGGGGGCGGGCGGGCCGACCCAGGCGAGCCCGGCGGCCTCCACCGCAACGGCGAATGCCGCGCTCTCCGCCAGGAAACCGTAGCCCGGGTGCAGGGCGTCGGCGCCGGCGGCGCGAGCCGCGGCCACGATCGCCGCGGCGTCCAGGAGGTCGAGCTCCGGCTCCACCTCGCCGGCCGGGACGGGCCGGATCCCCAGCGCGGCCGCGGAGCGGGCGATCCGCCGCGCGATCTCGCCGCGGTTGGCGATGAAGAGCGTCCGCAGGGCCGGCCCCGCCGACGGCCGGCCCGACCGGGTCCCGGCCGGTTGGGCAGGGCGGGGCGCCGCGGTGGGGCCGAACGCGTCGAGCGCGTCCAGCCCGTCGGCGGGGACCCGCCACCGGCCGCCGACGCGGCGGGCGGGAAGCCGGCCCGCGGCGATCCAGCGCTGCACGGTCCGCGCCGTCGTGCCGAG
>JAJYJO010000124.1 GCA_021789435.1 Chloroflexota bacterium | reverse complement strand
GCAACGGTTCGAGCATCTCTTTGGTACCTCTCTCCGCCCTGGCAGCGTGTCACCTATTCTCGAAGAGACGGTGTCTCACCCGATTCTGGCAGAAAGGGGAGGACGGCCTGGCGTCATAGGGCGCGCCAGCTCCTTGCGGCACTCCGGGTGCTGGGCGCTGCGCGCCAGCCAGGCTCCCGGGGGCGACGCGAACCTCAGATCAGAGCCAATGCGAACCCGCCCGGCGTCGCGAAGGGACTCACCGGCACCAGCAATCACCACCCCCGATGACTTGGCGCTCCGGCCGAGCTGGATGGGAATGGCGCGAAGCCCTACTTCAACATTGGCGCGAAGTGATTCGCTCGCATTACCACAACGCGTGACCTACCCCGGCGCGGCCCGTCCCGAACTGCCGATCGCCCGCGTCACCAGACGCCAACCCGATCGGGTTTGACATGACTGTCGCGGATCTGGACATCCTCGCGTCCGAAAGGGTGGCATCCTCGGGACCTCCCGACAGGGGAGCGACTCGTTCTCGCGCCCGTCGATACCCCTGGTGGGTATTGACAAACCCCTTGACAGGAGGCCCGGTCGGGCCGACAATCCCGCCGCTACGGCCTGTCAAGACTTGACAGGCCCTTAGCCGTCTTCGGGACCCGTGGACGCCGGCCGATCCGACGCTCGCTCGCCCCGCCGCCCGGAGGTCCGGTTGGCCGTCGGCATCGCTGCCGAAGTCAAGAGCAAGCTCTCCATCGTCGACGTCGTCGGCGAATCCGTCGCCCTGAAGAAAGCCGGCACGACCTTCAAGGGCCTCTGCCCGTTCCACGGCGAGAAGACACCTTCCTTCGTCGTGACGCCCGCCCGCGAGAGCTGGCATTGCTTCGGCTGCGGCGAGGGCGGCGACCTCTTCAGCTTCGTGATGAAACGCGACGGACTCAGTTTCCCCGAGGCGCTCAAGCGCCTGGCGGCCCGGGCGGGGGTGGAGCTGGACGAGCGGACCACCCGCGAGGACGCGCGCCGGGCGCGCCTGCGCGAGGTGCTGGAGACGGCGATCGCCTTCTACCACACGGTCCTGACCGGCCACCGGAGCGGCCGGCCCGCCCTGGACTACCTGCGCGGCCGCGGCTTCACCGACGCGACGATCGAGCGCTTCCAGCTCGGCTGGGCGCCGCCCGGCTGGGACGACATGAGCCGGCTGCTCCGAGCCCGCCGGGGGATCGAGCCGGGCGAGCTGGCGGAGGCCGGCCTGACCACCGCCCGTTCGTCGGGCCGCGGCGCCTATGACCGGTTCCGCTCGCGGGTCATCTTCCCGATCCGTGACGGCAGCGGCGGGCCGATCGGCCTGGGCGGGCGGCTGCTGCCGCGCGCCGAGGCGGGAGGCGAGCCGGAGGCGGACCGTGGGCCCAAGTACCTCAACTCCCCGGCGACGCCGCTCTTCGACAAGAGCCGCACGCTCTACCTGCTGGACCGGGCGAAGTCGCCGATGCGCAAGGCCGACCAGGCGGTCATCGTGGAGGGCTATACCGACGCCCTGATGGCCCACCAGGCCGGGTTCGACAACGTC
Organism: Chloroflexota bacterium; assembly: GCA_021789435.1. Lineage (GTDB taxonomy): Bacteria > Chloroflexota > Limnocylindria > Limnocylindrales > CSP1-4 > JAJYJO01. The sequence goes on along the minus strand of JAJYJO010000124.1, from coordinate 4,050 downwards.
GTCGCGTCGCTCGGCACGGCCCTCACGCCCGACCAGGTGGCCCAGCTGACGCGCTATGCCAAGCGGATCGCCCTGGCCTACGACGTGGACCCGGCCGGCGAGCACGCCGGCACCGTCGGAGTCACGGCCCTCGAGGCGCTGATCCCGCAGCTGGCCGCGGCCTCGTCGGGGGTCCAGTTCGATGAGGTGCGGGTGGTCCGGCTGCCGGAGGGCAAGGATCCCGACGAGGTGATCCGCGACACCCCCGACCTCTGGCGCGAGGCGGTCAGGACGGCCCTCCCGATCGTCGATTACCTGATCGCCCACCACGCCGCCGGCGCGGACCTGCGGACGCCGAGCGGCCGATCGCGTTTCGTCGGCCAGCTGCTGCCGACGCTGCGGGCGCTGCCCGACCCGGTCCTGCGGGACGGCTACCTCGGCGAGATCCGGCGGGTGAGCGGCATCGAGGAGCGTGTGCTCCTGGAGGCGCTCCACGCGCCCGCCCGGCCCGGGCACGGCACGGGTCGCCCGGCCGTCGCGACCGGCCCGTGCTCCGCCCCCGTCGCGACCGTGACCGGGCGTGACGCCGCCGACGTGGGCCGGATCACGGCGGCCGCCGTCCTGACCGCGCCGGATGCCCTGCCGGTCACGGAGATCCTCCGCGCCCTCACGCCCACCGAGCAGGAGCTGCTCCACCTGCTCCTGCTCGTCCCCGAGCAGCAGTTGCAGGCGGCCGCCCGCCTGGCGGAGCGTGGCCTGCAGCTGCCGGGGACCCCCGGCCGCGAGCTGCTGGCGGCGATCCTGGCCGACCGTGCCCGCGACCGCGAGGCCGGCGGGCCGGGTCGCTTCGAGCGTGGCCGCTTCCTGGAGTCGCTGGACCCCGAGACGCGGACCCTCGCCCTCGCGCTCTACGCCCAGCGCCGGCCGGACCCGGCGGAGCTGGCCCCCGAGCGTGCCGAGCATGCCGTCACCCAGTGCCTGCTCCAGCTCGAGGCGGAGCGCCTCGAGGACGAGATCGACTACGGCGAGGCCGAGATGGCCGACGCCGAGCGGCGCGACGACCGCGCCGCGATCGCCAGCCTTTCCCAGCGCCTCCGCGGCCTCTACGAGGCCCGTGGGGGGCTCGACCGCAGACGCCAACAGACGAGCCTGCTGGCTCGCCCCCTCGGAGGTGTTCGATGACCGATCCGCTCGACAAGCAGCTGGTGGAGGTGGCCCTCTCAAGCGGCGGCCGCCGCCGGGCCGACCTGGAGGAGGCCAAGCTGGCGGGAGTCCGGCCGCCTCGCGGGGACGACCTCGATGTCGAGGTGGCGGAGGACGAGGAGCTGCCCCTGGCCGAGCCGGAGGCCGACCTCGAGGAATCGGTCGAGCTCGGTGTGGAGGTCGTCGCCGAGGAGGCCGAGGCGACCGAGGCCCCCGTCCTCGGCGATGGGCCGGTCAAGCTGGACGCGGCCGAGCTGGAGGAGCCGACGCCGGAGGAGCTCGAGGCCCTCTCGGCGGACATGATCGGGATCGACGACCCGGTCCGGATGTACCTCAAGGAGATCGGCAAGGTCGCGCTGCTGACGGCCGAGGAGGAGGTCGTCCTGGCCAAGGCCATCGAGCTCGGCGAACAGATGGTCGAGGCGCCCTGGAAGGCGATCGTCAGCCTCCATGAGTGGACCCACCACGACACGGAACGCAAGACGCGGACGGCCAAGCCGCAGCACCGCCTGCCGTACGGCCCGGAGGCCTCCGCGATGGTCCGGGCCGGCCTCTCCGACGAGGCGGCCGCCGACCTGCTGGTCCCGCCGCCGGAGTTCCACTTCATCAAGGCCGCCCGGGACGCCCAGTCGGACGGGACCAAGGAGCTGCTCAAGCAGGCACGCGGGCTCGTCCAGGCCTACTCGGAGAAGCTCGATCCTGGCTCTTTCGTGACGCTCCTGGACTGGGCCTACCTGGCGGTCCACAACGGCGACCTGGACTCGCGCGACAACGTGGGCCTCCGGGCGCTCTACGACTGGACGCGCGACGAGGTGGCGTTCCCCGCGCTGGAGCGCTGGATAACCTCCGGCCACGATGCGGAGCTGTTCAAGCGGTTCGGCTTCGACCCGGCCGTTCCCCTGGAGACCAAGCTGGCGCATCGGCGGGGCGACATCGTCCGGATCGGCCGTGAGGCGCGTGAGCAACTGACGTCGGCCAACCTGCGCCTGGTGGTATCGATCGCCAAGAAGTACATCGGCCGGGGGATGTCGTTCCTGGACCTGATCCAGGAGGGCAACATCGGCCTGATCCGGGCGGTCGAGAAGTTCGACTACGAGAAGGGCTACAAGTTCTCCACCTACGCGACGTGGTGGATCCGCCAGGCGATCACCCGGGCGATCGCCGACCAGGCGCGGACGATCCGGATCCCGGTCCACATGGTGGAGACGATCAATCGGCTGATCCGGGTCTCGCGGACGCTCCTCCAGGAGCTGGGCCGCGAGCCGACGGTGGAGGAGATCGCCGAGGCGATGTCCCGCGGCCAGGAGGTCGTGGTCACGCCGGAGAAGGTCCGCGAGATCATCAAGGTCTCCCAGGAACCGGTCTCGCTGGAGACGCCGATCGGCGAGGAGGAGGACTCGCACCTGGGCGACTTCATCGAGGACCGGGGCGCGCTGGCGCCCGCCGAGGCGGCCTCGCACCAGCTGCTCAAGGAGCAGGTGGAGGCGGTGCTGGACTCCCTGACGGGGCGCGAGCGGCGCGTGCTGCAGCTCCGCTTCGGGCTGGAGGACGGCCGGGCCCGCACGCTCGAGGAGGTCGGCAAGGAGTTCAACGTCACCCGCGAGCGGATCCGCCAGATCGAGGCGAAGGCGCTGCGCAAGCTGCGCCACCCGTCGCGCTCTCGAAAGCTGAAGGACTACCTGGAGTAGGGCAGGGCCGCGTGCGTCGGGGTCACGCCTGAGCCGAGCGAGCTGTCCCGCCGGGGCTCGCCCGGCGCCGGCGCACGGGACGCGTCCGCCGACGCGTGAGCTCGGCCGCTCCCCCGCTTCGGGCCCGGCCGCCTTGCACCGCCGCTCGGCGCCCACGGCTCGCCCGGTCCGGGAGGGGGAGGCTCTGCTATTCTGTCGCCCGGCGCCGCGGCGGCGCCGGACCGCCAGTCGGTCTTTCGCTCCGGCGTAGCTCAGTCGGTAGAGCGGGCGGCTGTTAACCGCTTGGTCGTAGGTTCGAGTCCTACCGCCGGAGCCAACTGCTTACTGAATCCGACCGGTTAACACCGTCGTCGGATGCCGTCCGCCAGATCGCGACCGCGTGCTCCTCGCGGCCGTCCACGGTGACCCGGTCGAGCAGGTCGCGCACCCAGGCCACGCGCGTGTCGAGCGCACTGTTCTTCATCAGCCCGGTCATCTCGTCCATCGTCTGCTGGATGAACCGCTTGGACGTCGCCATCGGCGTCCGCACCTGCTCGAGCTCGTCGCGCTTCGCGACGGCCCGCCGGATCTCGGCCGCGACCTGATCGATTTCGAGGGCGATCCGCTCCGCGGCGTTCGGTCGGGCGGTGCGGAGGGCACGGCGGAGGTTGGCGTCCTGTCGCTCGAGGCTGGTGATCTGGCGCCGTGCGCGCTCCAGCTCCGGCGCCTGGTTCTCACCTTGCAGCCGGACGTCCTCGTTGATGATGTCGATCATCTCGCGGATCGTCTTCGGCGTGATCAGCGTCCGCCGGATGAGGTCCAGCACCCCGCTATCGAGCAGATCGCCCGAACATGCGGTCGCCCGCAGCGGGCGACGCAGCGGTAGTAGCGGTACGAGCGCGAGTTGGTCCCGGCCATCCGGGCGCCGCAGGCGCAGCGCAGCAACTCGGTCAACGCGTAGCCGCCCTGGTAGCGCATCGGCGGGAGGCGGTTGGCGCGTCGCTGGCTGAGCATTGCCTGGACGCGATTCCACAGTTGCTCGGGGACGATCGCCTCGACCTCGCTCGAGACTAGTGTCCCGCGCCGGAATGGGCTTGCGTCTTGCGGACCGCCTTGGCGAGGATCTCGTCGGCGGTCTTGACCCAGGTGAACGGCGTCGCGCCGGCGTTCCAGTCGCGGGTGAAGCGCTCGATGGCGGCGG
>JAJYJO010000034.1 GCA_021789435.1 Chloroflexota bacterium | reverse complement strand
AGATGCCGATCCTCGTCGACGCCCTCCGGCGCCACGCGCAGGGTCTCACCCCTGCCAAGTACGATGGGGAGGCGGCCTGAGCAGCGCGTGATCACCGCCTTACTTCAACAGAAGCCGGGACATCCTCTTCACGCTCAGTCACAGTCCATAACTGGCGCGGATGAGTCTATGACTTCGGGTGTCTTCTGGAGGAGGTTCGCCAACAGTCATGGACTCTGCCGCGCGTCGCGCTTCCTCTGATTCTATAGCCCAGCCCGACGTTCTCGCCAATCTCGCCTGGTTCACCCGGCACCTGCGGAGGGCGAGCTGATGCGCCTGGCCGGCAGGAAGAGCCGCCAGGTACTCGCCCGCTGCGGCGCCTCGGCGGCCGACGCGCGCGCCCGCGAGGCGTACAAGCGGCTCAGCCCGGGCGATCGACTGTAGCCGAGCCGGAGCGGGCAATCGCGCGGAAGACGCAGGCTGAGGAGACGCTTGCCGTGGGCCATGAGGACTTGGGAGGTCCCGTGAAGCCGTCTACCGCGGCAACTCGGGACGAGGGCCCCGGGCGGAGTCAGAGGCCAGGACCGACCCTTGACCAGGTCACTCCACCGTCACTGGTTACGCTGAGCTCGCCGGAGCCACCGGGCGTGAAGGCCCAGCCATGGCTCTGGTCGGTGAAGACGGGGGTGCCAGTCGGAGAGCCGCTCATCGCGATCGGCGCCGACCAGGTGGCGCCCTGATCGGTCGACCGCCAGAAACGGTCGTGGGTGCCGTCCCAGACGATCCAGTCCGTCGCGCTCACGAAGGACGGCCACGACCCGGGAGGCACGGCGGCTGACGTCGGCTGCCAGGTCTTCCCGCCGTCGGTCGTGCGGTAGATGACGGTGACCGCCGAGGTGTCGTTGAAGAAGACGCGGACGATGACGCCGTCGCTCCTGGTGAAGAACCGGGGGCCAGCCGGATAGGTTCCCCGGTCGTCCGCGTAGCCGGCCGGCACGGCGAGCTGCTGGAGGCGCCATGTCTGGCCGCCGTCACGGGTGGCCCAGAGTCTCGTGCCCGGTGCTCCTCCGGCGAGCCAGCCGATCTGCGGGTCGAGGAAGACAGGAGCACCGGTGATCCCGCCTGCGTTCGGCGTCACCGACCGCATCGCGGGCTCCGACCAGGTGGCGCCGCCGTCGGCGGTGAAGAGCAGGCCATCGAGGTAGCCGTTTGGCATCCCGCCCGCGATGTCGATGACGGCGTGCGACCGATCGATCCAGACGATCGTCGCGTCGCCCATCGTCTCGGCCGGGATCGGGACGCCGGGCAGGGTCGTCCTCGTCCAGGTGGCGCCTCCATCGGCGGTGGCCCAGAGCGTGAGGGAGCTTGTGAAGGTGTCCTGGCTCACGACCCAGCCCCGCTGGGCATCGAAGAAGCTCGCCCCCTTGGGCGCCGTTCCGGCATAGTCGATCGGCGGCCCGGCGCTCCGCCAGGTTCGGCCGCCATCGTCGGTCAGCTCGAGGCGGCGATCGGTGAGGGCCCAGCCGACCGAGGCCGACGCGAAGCCCGCAAAGCGGACCGTCTCGGGCGACGGGGAGGCGGACGGCGTTGGATAGACGATGAACGGCCAGCCGCCGAGATCGGTCCAGCTCTTGCCGCCGTCGGTGGTGCTGACGAAGCGCAGGAGATATGCCGAGCTGTCTCTCACGATCGCGTACCCTGCCTCGTCGCCGGTGAGGACGGCCGAGACGACCGCCGTCGAGCCGTCGCTGCTGGCCCAGCCGGCGGATCTCCAGGTCCGTCCACCGTCCTCGCTTGCATAGAGGCCCCGGTCGGTCCACAGCCAACCGCGGCCATCGGCCCGCATCGAGATACCGCCGAGCTGGCCCTCGAGCGGGATCGAGCCGACCGCCGGAGCGGCGCCCGTCGCGCTCTCGGCGGCAAGGACGGACCAGGTTGCGCCACCGTCGGTCGTGCCGAGGAGCTCCTTGGTCTCGGAGCCGGCGCCCGAGTCACCGATGCAGGCGGCCCAGCCAGTCGCGGCCGAGACGTACTGGAGGGCCCAGGCACCCCACGCCGTCTGCCGGCAGGGAGCGGACGTGCGAGACCAGGTTGCGCCGCCGTCGGCCGTCACCGAGACCGTCGACGGGTTCCGCACCTCCACCGGGCTCAACGCCCAGCCATGCGCCGGATCGAGGAGCCCCGGGTGCCAGAGGCCGGCGAGCGCGGTCAACCGCCAGCTCTTGCCGCTGTCGGTGCTGACGATGAGTCCACCTTCGCAGCCGGCCGGCGCATCAGGCGCGCACGAGGTCGTCGCCCAGATCGTCGAGCCCGCGGCGGCGACCCCGTCGAGGGCCGACACGGGCAGCCGCTGGACCACCCAGCCGCGACCGCCATCCGAGCTCGTCGCGACGACGCCGCTCCCCGTTCCGTCGCCGGTGCCGCCGACGAGGACGAGATGGCCCGCGTCGACGGCGGCGAGGGCGGCCGGGACGAACGAACCGGACCAGGGCACCGCGGAGAGGGCTCCGGGGCTGGCGAGCGGGGGCGAACTCGTCGTTCTGCCAGTCGGGCTGATCGAAGCCGCGGGGCCAGCGGACGGGCGGCCAGATGAGACGAGCCCCACGAAGGCGATGATCGCGACCGTCGCCGCGATCCCGACGAGGGCCCCGAGCGCGCGGTTCGCCTGTCTCGGCCGCGCGACGACCGGTCCCTCACCGGTCCGCAGCTGCTGGGCCGTGGCCCGGATCGTCGGTGGCAGCGCCGGCGGGCGAGCCCGAGCGAAGGCGGCCCGAAGGCGCTCCTCGAAGTTGTCGTCGGGCGGCCGCCCGTTCATCGGGCAGCCCGATCCGTCGATGCCTCGGGCGCCACGGCCGCCCGAAGGTCTCGAAGCGCGTAATGGAGCCGAGACTTGACGGTGCCGACGGGCACCCCCAGCCGCTCGGCGATCGCCTCGAGCGGCAGGTCGGCCCAGAAGCGGAGGACGACCACGATCCGGTGGTCGGCATCGAGGCCGTCGAGACCGCGCAGCACCGCGTCACGAGCGATCATCTCGGCGAACGCGTCTCGCCGCGACGCCGGTCCGGCGGCTTCGATCGGGAGCCAGCGGATGCCGGACCGCCGCCGGCGCAGGCGGTAGCGGCAGACGTTGACGAGGATCCGGTCGAACCAGGCCTGGGCATGCGCGCGGTCCCGGAGCTGGTCCGCTGGGTCCAGGCGCGGCCGAGCGCATCCTGGGTGGCGTCCTCGGCCTCCCGCGCGTCGCCCAGCAGGAAACCTGCCAAGCGATAGGCGCGCTCGAGCTCCCGGTCGCCCAGCGCGAGGAACCATTCCCGACCGGCCGTCTCGGCCTCGCCCCTCGTGGACAGCGCCCGCCCCCTCGGCTCGTGGATCCTTGACCCGATCACCGCGATCATCGCGCCTCTCCAGATGACCCGTGGAACCGAAAGGTTCATCAGCGGGTCCTGGCCCGCGCGCTGATGGCTCGCGCGCTCTGCGCCGCCCGGGTTCCGCCGGGTCCACCTGGCCGAGCCTTGCGGGTATCGGGCCCGACCTGTTGTGCGTGCCGCCGCGGTTGAGACGGATGGCGGTGGGCCGGGGACGCGGCGACCGCCGGCCCAAGGTCCGACGGCACGGGCCGGCGGACGCGGCAACGGCCAACGGCACGGCGACGGGAGCGCGGCAGGGTAGGCTTGGCCGGTGAAGTTCCTGGTCGCGCGCAACCCGGACCCTGTTTCGCGGCTGCCCTACCTGGTGCGACTGCCGATCGAGGGCGGGCTGGTCCTCAAGGTCCGCGACACGTGGCCGCGAACCAGCCGCGTCTTCTGCGCCCGACTCGAGGCCGGCTGGCCGGCCGAGGTCGAGCTGATCGAGGAGGTGGAGGTCACCGCCTGTCGCAGGCGCGGCGTGGCGATCGACCTGCTGCTCGACCGGCCACGCGAGAACCGCTCGCAGTTCGTCTTCACCCGGCTGCCCTCCGGCCACGAGGGCATCTTCTGGCAGACCCGCAAGGTCGTGGGCACGGCGCGACCCGGGGCCCGCATCCCAGGCCGGCGCGCCAGCGGGATCACCGACCTGACGATCATCGTCGACACCCGGGAGCGTTATCCGTACCGCTTCAGCCGCCAGCAGGCCACCTCGGTCCGGGCGGCCCTGCCGGCGGGCGACTACGGTGTGCGCCGTGCCGACGGCAGCCTGGTCGCGGTCGTCGAGCGGAAGGCGCTGGCGGACCTGGCGGGCGCGCTCAACAATGGGACCATCGTCTTCGAGCTGGCCCGGCTGGCCGAGATCGAGCGCGCGGCGGTCGTGGTCGAGGACCGCTATGGCCGGCTGCTCGAGAACGCCTATACGCCGGCAGGCTTCCTGCCGGACCTCCTGGCCCGCCTCCAGGTCCGCTACCCGGAGATCCCGATCGTCTTCCTGGAGACGCGGCCGCTGGCCGAGGAATGGACCTACCGCTACCTCGCCGCGGCCCTTGCCGAGGTGAGCCTGGCGGAGGCGAGCCCGGCCGCGACGAGCCTGGTCGGGACGGCGGCCGCGCGACGGCCGCGGCCGCTGCTGGCCGCCGAGCGGCGGCCGGAGATCGGCTCGGACGAGGCCTCCGGCGCGGGACACCCGCGACCCCCGCGACGAGCGGATCCGGAACGCTGAGCCGGGTGCGACGGCGGTGACGACTCGGCATCCCGTCGGCCGCGAGCCGGGGGCGTGAGTCCGGGGCCGCGCGCCCGGCACCCTCCGCCGTCGGCGCTCCCGGCCGCGAGGGAGCATCATCGAACGATCCAAGCCGCCGATCCTGGAGGGATCCGATGAGTCTCCCCTTGCCCGACGCGTCCCAGCCCGACGCGTCCCAGCCCGCAGCTCGCCCGCCGGCCGATCCCACCCTCCCCTGGGATCCGGCCGACCCCGACCGCCCGGCGCCCCCGGAGCAGCCCCCGGTCGACCTCGCCGACCGCGTCGCGCTGGTGACGGGAGCCTCCAGCGGCATCGGGCGCGCGATCGCCCTGGAGCTGGCCCGTCACGGCGCCCACGTCTGCGTCAACTACCACGCCGAGACCGACGAGGCGGACGACGTCGTCGCGGAGATCCGGGCCCTGGGCCGCAAGGCCCTCGCCTTCGGCGCCGACGTGAGCCGGCCGGACCAGGTGGCGGCGATGTTCGCGGCGACCGTCACGACGCTCGGGCGCCTGGACATCCTGGTCAACAACGCCGGCGTGGAGAAGCGGGCCGCCTTCACCGAGATCAGCGAGGCCGACTGGGATCTCGTCCTCGGGATCAACCTCAAGGGCGCCTTCCTGTGCGCCCAGGGCGCGGCGCGCAGGATGATCTCCCAGGGTGGCGGCGGCCGGATCATCAACGTCAGCTCGGTGCACGAGGAACTGCCGTTCCCGGGCCTCGCGCCGTACGCCGCCTCAAAGGGCGGCCTGCGGATGCTCTGCCGGACGGCCGCCCTCGAGCTCGCACCCCACGGGATCACGATGGTCAACGTCGGCCCGGGGGCCATCGCGACGCCGATCAACCGGCAGACGCTGGCCGATCCGGCGCGGATCGAGGCGCTCGACCGCCAGGTACCCGTCGGCCGGGTCGGCGATCCGGACGAGGTCGCCAGGCTGGTGGCCTGGCTGGCCTCCGACAAGGGCTCCTACGTGACCGCGACGACCTTCTTCATCGACGGCGGCCTGATGCACCAGGCGACGAATCTGTAAAGCAGCCCGCAGCGAGCGGCGCGGCCGCCGGCCGACGAACGCCGGCCGCGGGTGTGCCCGGCCTTGCGCGCGATCCGCCTGGGTCGGGCGGCGGCTGGGTCGGGCGGCGGGCGGTCCCGGCGGACCTACCAGCGCGACTGGCTGGGCCCGCCGTCGCGGTAGATCCGCCAGCCGGACGAGCGGCGAACCGTGACCCCGCCCGCCGGCGGCAGGGGCTGGACGACGGCGTACGGGAACCGGCGCCGGAGCTGGCGCTCGAAGCGGGTCCGGAGGAGAGTCTCGTCGGCAGGGCGCGGCGCATTCCGCTCCCTGTCGAGCGCCTGGTAGAGGCGCTCCGCCACGGTGACGAAGGTGGAATCCGAGGCCGGGAGATACTCCCGGCTGACGAGCGGCAGCGGCACGCGAAGCCTCCTGGCAGCGACGCCGCGAAGCGGCGCGGGGTGACGACCGATCGGCTGGCGGGAGGAGCCGGCGACGAAGTCGGGTCTCCGATCTTCCGCAGGATCGCCACGAGCGGTGGGTCGGCGGGGCCAGGAGGTCCCCGAGCGACGATGCTGCGCGCGGCGCCGAGCGATCGGATACACCATAGCACCGCCGCACGGACCCGGCACCGCGACCCGCGGGACCGGCGCGCCGGGGTCAGCCGGGCGCCGGACCGAAGAGGAGTTCGAGCCAGGACTCGAGCGGGCTGTGGGCGGTCGGCTGATGGACGCCGAGCCGGACGGACGCCGAGCCCGGGGCGTCCGCGGGGAGCGGCGGGGCGTTCGGAGCCAGGGCGAAGGCATGCTCGTTGCGGGCTCCCAGCCCGTAGGCCCGCGCCTGCTGCTGGATGAACGCCTTGCTCTGGACCAGCACCCGTTCCTGCTGCAGGGTCGCGACCTCGCCCTGGAGCGCCGCGTTCTGGCTGCGCATGGCGTCGGCGCGGGCGACGGCGGCCGAGGCCTCGCCGACCTGCCGGGCGAAGATGGCGACGATCCAGAGGACGATCACGGCGGCGAGGATGAACGCGGCGCGGCGGCGGGTGAAGCCGATCAGCGGGATGGGCGGCAGGCTCGGACCGTCCGGGACCGGGCCGGCGGGACCTGGAGACTCGGGATCGGCATTCCGGCGCTGGCGCATCGCGGATGAGCGTAGCTGCCGGCAGCTGACGTGTCAAGGCGGCGCGCCGCCAGCCGCGCCGCCCGTCCGGGCCCCGGCCCGGTTGCCGGGGCGCCGCCTGGCTTGCGCTCCGCTGGTACACTCGGCCCGTCCATTTCGTACGTCCGTTCTCAATCTGGAAGCACCGGGAGGCCGACATGCGGCACTACGCGCCGGCAGAGGTCGCGACCGTGCTGGAGCGACTGCTGGAAGAGCCGTCGCTCGCCCGCGGCGTCGTCCACCACGAGATCGTGCCGGGCCGGGCGGCGGAGACGGTCCCCCTTCCGGACTGGCTGGACCCGCGGCTCGCCGGCGGCCTGCGGGCGCGGGGCGTGGACCGGCTCTACCGCCACCAGGCCCAGGCGATCGAGGCCGTCCGGGCGGGCGAGGACGTGGTGGTCGTCACTCCGACCGCTTCGGGCAAGACCCTCTGCTACGTTGTCCCGGCGCTCCAGGCGCTGGCGGATGACCCCTCGGCCCGGGCCCTCTTCCTTTTCCCCACCAAGGCGCTCGGCCAGGACCAGGTGGCCGAACTCGGCGAGCTCGCCCGCGCCGCCGGGCTGGCCGTCAACGCCTCGACCTACGACGGCGACACGCCGGCGCCGGTCCGCTCGGCCGTCCGCGCGGCCGGCCAGATCGTGGTCACCAACCCGGACATGCTCCACGCGGCGATCCTGCCGCACCACACCAAGTGGTTCCAGCTCTTCGAGCAGCTGCGGATCATCGTCGTCGACGAGCTCCACACCTACCGCGGCGTCTTCGGCAGCCACGTCGCCAACGTCCTGCGGCGGCTGCTCCGGATCTGCGCCCACTACGGCAGCCGGCCGGTGATCGTCTGCTGCTCGGCGACGATCGGCAACCCGGCCGAGCTGGCGGCCGCCCTGACCGGGCGACCCGCCCGCCTCGTCGACCGCAACGGCGCGCCGTCGGGGGAACGCCATCTGCTGCTGGTGGATCCGCCGCTCCTGGATCCCGCGAGCGGGGCCCGCGGCTCCTCGCTGACGCTCGCCGCACGCTGGGCCCTGCCGTTCCTGCGGGCCGGCCGCCAGACGATCGTCTTCGGCCGCAGCCGGACGGCCGTGGAGCTGCTCCTGACCGGCCTCCGCGAGGCGCTGCGGGAGGGCCTCGGGCCGCGCTCCCGGCTGCGCGGCTACCGCGGCGGCTACCTGCCCACCGAGCGGCGATCGATCGAGCGCGGCCTGCGCGACGGCGAGCTGCTGGGAGTGGTCGCCACCAGCGCCCTCGAGCTCGGCGTGGACATCGGCGCCCTCGACGTCGCCATCCTGGCCGGCTACCCGGGCTCGATCGCCGCGACCTGGCAGCGGATGGGCCGGGCCGGACGCCGCCGCGGGACCAGCGTGGCGGTGCTGGTCGCCTCGGGGGCGCGGGTGGACCAGTACGTGATCCACCACCCGGAGTTCCTGCTCGCCTCACCGCCCGAGGAGGCCCACCTCGATCCGGACAACCTGCACGTCCTGCTGGCCCACCTGAAGGCGGCGGTCTTCGAGCTGCCGTTCGCGCCCGGGGAGCGCTTCGGCGCCCTCCCCGCGGACGACCTGCTCGCCTTCCTGGCCGAGGAGGGCCTCGTCCGTCAGGCCGGCGACGGCCGCTGGTACTGGTCGAGCGAGAACTTCCCGGCCTCGGCCGTCAGCCTCCGGACGGCCGCCCAGGAGAACGTGGTCATCGTCGACACCACCGGCCCACGGCCGCGGGTCATCGGCGAGGTGGACCTCTTCTCGGCCCAGACCCTCGTCCACGAGGACGCCATCTACCTCCACGAGTCGGCCCAGTTCCACGTCGATCGCCTGGACTGGGACGAGCGCAAGGCCTACGTGCGCCGGGTGGACGTCGACCACTACACCCAGGCCGACGTGGCGGTCACCCTCAAGCCGCTCGACGTCTTCGCCAGCGTCCCGGCGCCGGGCGGCAGCCGCGCCCACGGTGAGGTGATGGTCGCCAGCCTGGCCTCGATCTACAAGAAGCTGAAGTTCGGGACCAACGAGAACGTCGGCTGGGGCCCGATCCACCTGCCCGAGATCGAGCTCCAGACGACGGCCTACTGGCTGACCGTCGAAACCGGCCCGGCGGGCTGGCGGCGGGCCGACCTGGACGCCGCCCTGCTGGGCGCCGGGCGGGCCATCCAGGCGGTGGCGGCCGTCCTGCTGATGGTCGACCCGCGCGACCTGGGGCTCGTCGCCCAGGTCCGCTCCCCCCACCAGGAGCGTCCCACCATCTACCTTTACGAGGCGGTCCCGGGCGGGGTCGGCCTGGCCGAGCGCCTCTTCGCCCGCCACACGACGCTCGTGGCGGACGCCGCCGCCCTGGTCGCCGCCTGCCCCTGCGAGGTGGGCTGTCCCTCCTGCACCGGTCCGCGCCTCGAGCCGGAGGTGGACGGCAAGGCGCTCGCGCTGCGGCTGCTGGCCCTCCTGGCGCCCGGGCAGGCGGTCGCCCCGCTCGCGTCGCCCGCGGCATGACCGACGGGGCGGTCCTGGCTCGCCGGCTCGCCCGGCTCCGGGCGGAGCGGGACGAGGGCGCGGCCGCCATCCGGGCGACGATCGGCGGGCTGATCCCGCTGACGCCGACGGCGCGACCGCCGGACGCGCGGCGGGCCGATTCGGGCCTCGGCGAGCGCCTGGCCCTGGCCGTCGGCGGGGAGCTGGTCCGCGGTTGCCGCGGCAACTACGTCCGCTGCGAGCCGCCGTCCATCCCGCTGCCGCTCGACCGGGCTCGGCTGGCCCGACTCCCCGGGCCGCCCGACACGGCGCCGCCCCTCGTCTGCCTGGACGTGGAGACGACCGGCCTCGGGACGGCGAGCGGCACCCTCGCCTTCCTGGTCGGTCTCGGCTGGTGGGAAAGCGGCCGCTTCCGCCAGCTGGGCCTGCTCCTGCCGGACCAGTCCGAAGAGCCGGCCCTCCTGGACGCGGTAGCCGGGACCCTTCCCCCCGGCGCCTGGCTGGTCACCTACAACGGCCGCGCCTTCGACTGGCCGCTCCTGACGGGCCGCTTCCGGCTGGCGCGCTCCCCCGTCCCCCGGCCGGCCGGCCACCTCGACCTCCTGCCGCTCGCCCGGCGGCTCTTCCGGCATCGCCTGCCGGACGCGCGGCTCGGGACCGTCGAGCGCGAACTGCTCGACCTGCGACGCGGCCGGGACGTTGAGGGCTGGCAGATCCCGGGGCTCTACCTGGACTTCCTGCGCGGCGGCCCGGCGGCGCCGCTCCTGGACGTCCTCCGTCACAACGAGGAGGATGTCCGGTCCCTGGCCCGCCTCCTGCAGCTCCTGGCCCGCGACTACGCGGATCCCGCCGGCCGGGCCGCCGCCCCGGCCGGCGACCTGGCCGGGCTCGGCCGCGCCTACCGGGACGCCGGCCGGCTCGAGGAGGCACTGGCCTGCCTTGAGGAGGCGCTCGCCGCCTCCGGTCGGACGCAGGCTTGGGAGGCCCCCTGGGGATCGGCGCCCCTCCCCTGGGGCGCCCGGCCCTGGGATCGCCCGCTCGCCTTCCCGGCCGGAGGACGGGAGGCGCTGCGGACCGAGCGGGCCCACCTGCTCCGACGGCTGGGGCGCGCCGACGCGGCGCTCGCGGCCTGGATCGAGGTCGCCAACGACGGCGGCGCAGGCGCCCCGGCAGCCTGGATCGAGGTCGCCAAGGCGCACGAGCACCGCGGCCGCGACCCGCGGGCGGCCCTCGAGGCGGTCGAGCAGGCCCGCACTGCCCTCGGCCGGGCGCGGCTGACCGGCCGGAGGCTGCCCCGACTCGAGGACGACCTGCTCCGCCGCGAGGCCCGTCTGCGCCGGTCGATCGCGCGCCGGTGGACCGCTCCGGGCGTCCCCCGGCCGGGGATGGGGCCGCCGGCCGACCGGCCGGCCGTCCCCGCCCGGCGACCACCGTCGGGCGGCCGGGCGCCTCGCGCGAGGGTCGCTCAGCTCGCTCCGGCCTGACCTGCCGGCCCCCGGATCGGCTTCACGTCGGCGCGCCGAGCCGCCGGAACTCGGCGAGGCGATCCGCGATGGCGGCCACGCCGGGCACGCCGGCCAGCCCCGGCTCCTCCACGACGAGCGAGGCGGCCGCTGCGGCCAGGAACAGGTTTCGGCGGCTCCGGCCACCGGCCAGCCGGGGCTCCAGGCGCGCCGCCAGGAGCGCCGCCAGGAAGACGTCGCCGGCCCCTGTCGGGTCGACCGGCGGCCCGGCCGGGATCGCCGGATAGCGGACCAGGCGGGGCGGGCCCGCCGCGTCGGCGGCCTCCCGGACGGCGAGCCAGCCGCCGCGGTCGCCCATCGTCACGGCCAGGACCGCCCCGGGCCGGAGCAGGTCCAGCAACTCTCCCAGCGAGGTCCCGGCCTCCACGTCGGCCGCGCTCACGCCGACGATGTCGGCGCGCCGGACCACGGCCGACGCCGCGGGCGCCCGCCGGCGGACGACGGCTCCGGGCGAGAGGTGCCGGAGCAGGCCCTGCCAGCCCAGGCCGACGACGGCCGCCCTGGGGATTGCCGCCGCCCAGGCCTCGTCGACCTCGTCGGCGACCGGGGCGAGCAGCCAGGCGCCGGCCGAACGCCAAGCCTCGGGCAGCGCCGCGGGCCGGAGCACGTCGCTCAGGGAGAGGCAGCGCTGGACGCGGCCGGCCGCGGTCTCCTGGTTGTGGAAGACGGGCCCGCGTTCGAGCGGCTGGGCGACCACCTCGGCGCCGGCCGCGCGCAGGACGTCCACCTCGCGGGCCTCCGCGGCCGGTCCGTCGAGGCCGATCAGGCAGGCGGTCCGCAGGCCCAGCCGCGCCAGCGTCAGCGCCCCGTAGGTAACCCCGCCGCCGAGCCGCCAGCCGCGCGGGTCGTCCGGGGCGACGTCGCGAGCGGCCGCCCCGACGACGACCACCTGGGGCTCCGGACCGCCCCGGCTCACGGTCGGACCGGTCCTGGGGCAGGCGTATACTGGCCCTCCCCCACTTTCACCCGGGAGCGATCGTGTTCTTCTACGAGCTGCATGAGGGCGACGACGACCTCTTCGCTGACGTCCTGCTCGTCCGCGAGGAGGCGATGGAGCCCGAGGCCTTCTTCGACCTCGTCCAGAGCATTCGCCGGCGCATCCAGGACACGTTCGAGCAAGATACCCTGATCGAGGCCATCGCCGAGGAGCTCCAGAGTGAGCACGACTTCATCTTCGTCTCCGACGATCGCCTGACCGCTGCCGTCAACGTGTCGCGGGACGAGGAGGGCAACTTCCTGGCCGACCTGGCCCCCGACGAGCCGGAGTCGACCGACTACCGGGGCATCTTCGTCGACTTCGACCCCAGCGGGCGGAGCAACCTGCCGCACTGAGCGGCGCCCGCCCGGGGACGCCGCCCTGCACGGGGGTCTGGGTCCGCCGGCCGGCCCGCCGGCTCAGCGGCTGAAGAGGACCTCGATCACGTCGCCGTCGCGGACCTCGTAGGTCCGGCCTTCCGCGCGCAGGCGGCCGTGACGGCGCGCCTCGGCCAGCGAGCCCAGCGCCACCAGGTCCTCGAAGGGAACGACCTCCGCTCGGATGAACCCGCGGGCCAGGTCCGTGTGGATCGTCGCCGCCGCGTCGACGGCCGTCGAGCCCTCCGGCACCGGCCACGCCCGCACTTCGTCCGGCCCGGCCGTCAGGAAGCTCACCAGGCCCAGCAGCCGGTAGCTCAGGCCGATGACGCGGGCCAGGCCCGACTCGCCGATGCCGAGCTCCGCCATGAAGGCGGCCGCCTCCTCGGGCTCCAGCTCGCCCAGCTCCATCTCGATCCGGGCCGAGAGCGCCTCGACCAGCGAGCGGCGGTGGTCGTAGCGGCCGGTGATCGCGGCCACGGCACGGGGGGCGTCGGGCAGGTCGGCCTCGCCGACGTTGAGGAGAACCAGGACCGGCTTCTGGGTCAGGAAGCGGAAGCCCCGGATCGCCTTCTCCTCATCGGCGGAGAGTCCCTCGTCGCGGATGGGCCGGCCCGCCTCCAGCCCGGCGTGCAGCCGCTCCAGGATCGCCAGCTCGCGCTCGTTGGCCTCCCGCTCGGCCGGCGTGCCGTGTCGGCCCGTCGCCCGGAGGCGTTCGATCCGCCGCTCGGCGACCGCCAGGTCGGCCAGGATGAACTCCAGGTCGAGCTGTTCGAGGTCGCGCCCCGGATCGACCGAGCCGGCGGCGTGCGGAACCACGGGATCCTCGAAGGCTCGCACCACGTGGAGGAGGGCGTCGGCCTCCCGCAGCCGGGCCAGGTGCTCGGCCGGCAACTCCTCGGTGCCGACCCGGCCCTCCGACGAGGGGGGTGGGGCCGGCAGGTCGACGTAGGTGACGTCGGCGTGGACGATCTTCTTCGGATGGAAGATGGCGGCCAGCCGGTCCAGCCGCTCGTCGGGGACCTTGACCGAGCCCACGTGCAGCTCCAGGCCGCCGTAGCCGCCGGTCTGGACGTGGCCGCGGGTGAGGGTGTTGAAGACGGTCGTCTTGCCGGAGGCGGCGAGGCCGACGATCGCGATCTGCATGGCGCGATTGTGGCGGCTGGCGCGCCCCGACGCGATGCCGATCGCGCGGCCGCGCCCGTCCGGCCGCGTCCGGGCGGCCCGGCAGGCTCAATAGCGCGCTTCGGCGTCCACCACGTTCAGGAGCGGCTCGCCGCGGCGGTAGCGCCCCAGGTTCTCGCAGAAGAGCTCGATGCTGCGGTCCAGGACGCGCCGGCTCGACCAGGACGTGTGCGGAGTGATGACCAAGTTCGGCAGGTCGTAGAGCGGAGAGGTGGCCGGCAGCGGCTCCTCGCGAAAGGCGTCGAGCACGGCCCCGCCGAGGCGACCGCCCCGCAGGGCCCGGCCGAGGGCGTGCTCGTCGATCAGCCGGCCGCGGGCGATGTTGATGATCCAGGCGCCGGGCTTGACGTGGCCCAGCGCCTCGTCGTCGATCAGGTCCTCCGTGGCCGGTGTGAGCGGCAGCGCCAGGACCACGAAATCGGCCACGGCCAGCAGCTCCGGCAGGTCCTCCGGTCCCCAGACCGCGGCCAGCTCGAGGGGCCCGTGGACGCCGCCCGGGGCCCCGCCCGGCCCGGCGCCGGCCGTCGCCTCCAGTTCCGCGGCCACCGGTCCCCCGACCGCCGAGGTCGCGGCAACTCCCTCCTCCGGCCGCCGCCGGACGGCGACGACACGGCAGCCGAGGCCGCCGGCCAGGGCGGCGACGGTGCGCCCGATGCTGCCCAGCCCGACGACGCCCACCGTGACGTCCCGCATCTCCACGCCCTCCAGCGGCTGCCAGGTCCGCTCTCGCTGGAGCTCCAGGAGCTGGGGCAGGCGGCGGCTCACGGCCAGGATCACCAGGAGCACGTACTCCGCGATCGGCCGGCTGAAGACGCCCCGGGCGTTCGTGACCACGAGCCCACGCTCGCGGATCGGGGCGCTCAGGACGCGCTCCACGCCGGCCGAGGCCGAGTGCACCCAGCGGAGGCGCGGCATCCGGGCGACCAGGCGATCGAAGCCCTCACCGGGGACGAAGCCCCGGAGGCAGACCTCCACATCGTCGAGGGGGCCGTCCGCCAGCCCCTCGCTGGAGACCGTGACGATCCGGGCGCCGGGGGCCGCGGCCCCGATCCGGACCAGGTCCTCGGGCCGGTAGTGGGCCGAGAGGATCGGCGTCAACCCGATCGCGACGGGCGAGCCGCCGGGGCCGCGGCCGGGGCCAGGGCCGCTCCCACGCGGCGACCCGGAGGGCCGGTCGGGGGGCTCGGCTGGGCTCATGCCGCGCGGCCGCCCGCCATCACCCGACGCAGCCACCGCTCCGGATCCTCCACCTCGCCCTCTCGCGGCAGCGTCTCCGGGCCGTCCCAGAGCCGCCGCAGCGCCTCCGGCCCGCCCCGGCGGGCCAGCTCGGCGACGAATCGCTCGCCGCTGCGGTACTGCTCCATCTTGAGGTCCATGCCGGTCAACCGCAGGACCGCCCGCTCGAACGAGGTCCGGTGCTCGCGTCGTTCGTGGAAGCGGCGGCTGATCGCGGCAACGCCGGGGACCAGGTCCCGGCCCACATCGTCCATCACGAAGTCGCCGAACCCCTCCAGGAGGCTCATGACGGCCTGCGTCTCGCGGAAGAGCCGACGCTGCTCCTCGCTCATCAGGCGCTCGATCCAGTGAAGTCCCTCGCCGTCGCCGCGGAGGGAGCGGCCGATGCGCCGCAGCGCATCGCGACTGAGGACGGCGACGTCCTCGGAGAAGGCCGCCAGCTGGCGTTCCAGCCGGCCGGCCAGGTACGGCCGCAGCCAGGGATGGGCCTCGAACTCGAAGGCATGGGTGGTCTCGTGGAGCGCGATCCAGGTCCGGAACGGACCCAGCGGCACGTCGAGCGCGCGCGCCGTCTGGCGGACGTTCTCTTCCACGAAGAGGAGCCGGCCGGGTGTCTCCTCGGCCGCGAGGAGGGCCAGGTCGTACTGACCAAGGACGCGGAGGGCCATGAAACCGAGCAGGAAGCCGATCTGGCGGGTCGTCAGGAAGCGGTTGGCAAGGGCCATGGTGGCCTTGCCGAGCCCGCCGCCGGCCGGCATCACCTGGTCGAGCAGGCCGCCCTCCAGGCGCCCGATCAGGCTCGCGAAACCGGCCGCGTTCTCGTGAATCCAGCCGGCCCGGTCGACCACCGCGATCCGCTCGACGATCCCGGGGAGGTCGCTGCCCAGGGCCGCCCCCAGCGCGGGCACGATCCGCTCCATGGCGGCCTGGTAGTCCGCCTCGGCCGCCCGGAGCTCCACCTGGGCGAGGGCGCCCGGTGCCCGACGGACGCGCCCGACGGCGATTCGTTCCGCGGCCGGCCAGTCCACCAGGCCCTGGCGGGCCGATCGCTCCGCCCGCCGGCCGAGCACGGTGACCGCGGCCCCGAGCGCGGAGCCGAGCAGGAAGCCGGCCTGCCAGACCGGATCGCGGCGCCAGCCGCGATCGCGCCGCTCGCTCACGGGACCGGCGCGGCCAGGCTGACCGGCAGCACGTCCGGGAACGCCTCGCCGAACATCCGCTCGGCGATCGCCCGGAAGCGCCCGACGTCGCCCGTGGTCAGCTGGAGGTGGCTCGCGGCCGCGGCCCGCTCGGTCGGCGGCTCATGGCCGGCCATCCCCGCGTCGGCCGCCGTTCCCCGGGACGTGCCCGGCGCCTCCAGGCCGTTGACCGCGAGCAGCTCCGCCAGGGCGGAGGCGGTGGCGATGGCCGAGTCCACGATCGCCACCCCCTCCCCCACCACGCGCTGGAGCGCCGTCCGCAGCAGCGGGTAGTGCGTGCAGCCCAGCAGCAGGGTATCGATGCGCGCCGCCGGCGGCAGCGGGAAGATGAACTCGCCGTTGGCGTCGCGGCGGCCGAAGAGCGGCGCGAGCGAATCCTCGACGGCGGCCTCCACCTCCGGCCCGGCGAGCCGGCCCGCCTCCACGAGCGGCACGAGGAGGGGCGTCGCGTGCTCGTAGACCTCGACCGCCGGGTTCTCGTCCTTGATCGCCTGGAAGTAGGCGTGCGAGCGCACCGTCGCCTGGGTGGCGATGACGCCGACCCGCCGCGTCCGCGTCGCGAGCGAGGCCGCCGAGGCCCCCGGCCGGACCACGCCCAGCACGGGCAGGTCGTAGCGGCGGCGGAAGTCGGCCAGGGCCACCGAGGTCGACGTGTTGCAGGCCACCACCAGGGCCTTGACGTCCCGTCCGACCAGGTGGTCGAGGGCCTGGGTGCTGAAGGTGCGGACCTCCTCGTCCGGCCGTGGCCCGTAGGGTGCCCGTTCGTTGTCGCCCAGGTAGACGGTCGATTCGTGGGGCAGACGGCGGAGGATCTCGCGCAGAACCGTCAGCCCCCCGACACCCGAGTCGAAGACGCCGACCGGCCGGGGGTCCGTCACGCGGAGCGCGCGCTCGCCGCCAGCGGGCGTCCGCCGGCGATGAGCGCCTCGGCGACCCGCCGCACGTCCTGGCTGACCGGCGCTGCCGGATTGGCCAGCACGAACGGGACGCCCTCGTTGTTGGCCTGGACCACCAGCCGGCCGTCGGAGACGACGTTGTGCTCCGGACGCCGGCCGAGCGCCCGGGCCAGGTCGTCCGGGCTGATGCCGCCCGCCGAGTCCGCCCGGTTGACCAGGTACTGGACCTTGGTGGGCGGGTAGCCGATCGAGCGGAAGGCGTCCGCGACCAAGATCGTGTTGTGGATCGTGGTCGAGTCGTAGGTCACGAGCTCGAGGATCACGTCGGACGCGTCGAGGAAGGCCAGGGTGATGTCGCCGAGGTGGCTGGTCGTGTCGATGACGACCGCGCCGTAGATGCGGCGCAGCAGGGAGAGCGTCTTCTCCACGTCGCGGGTGCTGATCATCTCGGCCTGTTCGACCCGCGGCGGGGCCAACAGGATATCGATGCCGGAGGGGTCGCGCCAGAGGACGTCCCGCAGGTCGGACTCGGCGACCCGGTCGGTGGGCAGGTCGAGGATGGACGGCGCGTCCACCGGCACCTTGAGCAGAGCCCGCAGGTCGCCGAACTGGAGGTTGCCGTCCAGCAGGACCGTCTGCTGGCCGACCTGACCGAGGGCCACCGCGAGGTTGAAGGCGATCGTCGTCTTGCCCACGCCACCCTTCGGCGCGAAGACCGAGATGATCCGGGAGCCGCCCGCGCCCTCCTGCGTCTGTGACGCCTGGTGGACGAACTGGACGCGGTTGACCAGGTCGAAGCCGGAGAACGGCATCATCAGGACGGCGTCCACGCCGGCCGCGGGGTCGGGCTCGACCGGCTGCTGGGGCACGGTCAGCACGATGACCGGCACCGGCCGGCCGCCGTTGCGCAGCTGCTCCACCAGCTGCGGACCCTTGACCCGGCCCTGCAGCAGCGCGTCGACGATCACGACGTCCGGTCGAAGCTCGCCGACCGCCGCCGGCACCTTCGAGCCGTCGGTCATCACGTCGAGCAGCTTGATGGCCGATTGGGCGTTGAGCAGGCCGCGCACGTACTGGCTGACCTGGGGCACGTCCTCGACGAGCAGGAGGCGGATCTGGGAGGCGGAGGCCATGGACCGACTATACCAAGCTGGCCCGGCGCGGCCCGGCGCCGTTACGGCGGGGACTCCGGGCGCGGCCACCGCGCCCGCCCGGCGGGCTGGCCGGGCGGGCGCGCCGCGATGAGGACGGCACGCTCGTCGCCGGGTCCGAGGGGAGCCAGATCGTAGCCACCCGCCAGCGTCTCCACCCGCAGGCCGGACTCCTCGGCCAGCGCCCGCAGCTCGTCGGCGCCCACGAGCCGGAGCCGGTCGCGCCGGGTCCAGCGGACCGGGGCCGCCCCGGCGACGGCTTCGTCGTAGAGGGTGACGAGGTCCACGCTGCCGCTCGCCGGGTCGTGGAAGGCGGCGGCCGTCTTGGCCACGTCCCGACCGCTCTCCGGGTCGCGACGGAGATACTCGAGGACCAGCCGGCCATCGTAGCGGGCCAGGGTCAGCCCATCCGGCAGCCAGACGTCGACCACGGCCAGGCCTCCGGGCGCGAGATGACGCGCCAGCGCCGCGATCGCGGCCCGCTGGGCCGGCCGATCCGGGAATAGCATCAGCGAGTTGAGGGCCAGGATCGCGAGCCTGAAGCCCGGCCCCTCCTCGAGCGCCAGGCCCACCACGTCCGCCTCGACGAGCCGGAGGCGGGCAGCGGTCTCCGCCCCGGCGGCCGTTCGCCTCGCGCCGGCCCGGGCCAGCATGGCCGGGTCCCGGTCGACGGCCACCACGGCATGGCCGGCCGCCGCCAGCGGCACGGCGATCCGGCCGCTGCCGGCCGCGAGCTCGAGGACCGGCCCGCCGCTCCGGGCCGCCAGGGCCAGGTAGAGGTCGAGGTCGCCGGGGTCCTCGACGAGGTCGAGGTCGTAGAGCCGGGCCAGCGCGGCCGCCACACCCTCGTTGCTGCTCAAGCTGCCAGGCCCCTCCATCGCGGCCGGGTGCCGCGACCGGACCTGCGACCGTCGCGCCGAGCATACGCCGCTCCCCGGCTGCGTTCCCGCTCCCGGCTGCCGCCCAGGGGGAGGTCGGCGCTCCCGCCCCGTGACCGGTCTGCGCGGTGGGCCACCCGGGCCCGTTGAACGGCCCGCGACGTGACCCCGCGCCGCTGCGCCCAGCGGACCGTTGACCATTCCGGAGGGCATGATCGCCGCGAAGGCGGTCCCTTGCCTGCCGAGGCCGGCAGGATCGACCTGGAGAGCGTGCGCCGGCAGGGCCGCGGGGGCCGTTTCCGGTCGTTCTTGCCCGCCCGGACGGGCATCCCGCCGGCCCCGCGTCGATCGTGCCCGTTGCAGTTGGCAACCGGCAACCGCCCCGGGCAACAGGCAACCGCCCCGGGCAACAGGCAACCCCCCGGTGCGTCTGGCAACCCCCCGGTGCGCCCGCCGGCGCCCCGGTGCGCCTGACCCCCGGTGCGTCTGGCGCCCGGTGCGTCTGGCGCCCGCCAGCGCCCGAACAACCGCGCCGACCACCCGCCAACCGCCCGAGCGGCCGCCCGAGTGGACCGGTTAGCCGGCGAGGCGGCGGCCCGCCGACTCAGCTCGTGGGCGTCATGGAGAAGAGCGTGCTCCAGAGGGGCGGATCCGTGGCCGGCGTGGCGACATTGAAGACGTACTTGAAGTAGGGTCCGGAGACGGTCTTGTTCCCGCTCGATCCCACGAGCGTGACCGTGATCAACCGGCCGGAGACGCCGCGGTTGGTCACGACCAGCGACTGGATCTCGCCCACGTCGGTCCGCGGATCGGTGGCGAAGACGGCCGAGAGCTGCGCGTAGGTGTAGGTGGCCGTCCGCCACGAGGCGTAGGGCGACGCCGCGTCGTAGGGGACGCCGTTCGGGTCGCGATCGGGGCTCCCCCGCAGGTAGCTGAGGGGCGCGGCGAGCCGCTGGCCGCTCCAGCTCACGAAGACGTTCTCGTTGTTCTCAGTCGCGCCGCCGTCCGTCGAGTGGAAGAGGGCGTCGATAACCGCGCCCCCGGAGAGCAGCACCTGGTTCGCGGTGGCCCGCACCGCCGCCGTGGTGGAAGCCTGTTCGTACTTCTCGCCCAGGTAGACCTGCGAGCGCGTGTCGTCGTAGAGATCGAAGAGCGGGTCGGCCGCGTCGCGCTGATACCAGGCGTAGGAGCGGGCCGCGATCGCCTGGGCCTGGAGCGTCGCCGCGGGCCACGAGGCCGGCGACTCGGCCGGCACCACGCCGAGGAGGTAGTCCTCCATCGCCACCTGGTTGACGGCGACGACCTGGGAGCCGGAGACGGCGAGGTGGATCGAGCCACGGTACGTGTCGAAGGTGGAGAGGCGGAACTCCACCTGGAGGAGCGTGCTTGAGCCGGCCGGGCGGATCCACTCGCTGCCGGTCGAGGCCGACTGGAAGAGCACGCTGCCGTTGGCCGCCCGAACCACCCGCTGCCAGCCGCCGCCCGACGGGAAGAGGGCGACGCTCGCGTCGGCGGGGAACGTCTGGTTCACGCCGTCCAGGGTCCAGCTGCCGCCGCGCCCGTAGACCCGCGCCGGGCTGCCGGCCGTGGCCGCGTAGCCGTCGACGACCAGGACCCGGACCTGGCTCCCGGACGGGAGGGCGCCAAGGGTGGTCCCCTGGTAGTAATGGGCCAGGATCTGGGCGGCCGACTGGCCGGCGCGGGCCCGTCCGTAGGCGCCCCACTGCGAGAGGCCCAGCCCGTGGTCCGTCCCGTGGCCGTAGAAGGTGACGGAGCCCGGGGCGGCGGCACCGGACGAACCGGGCGGCGGCGGCAGGGGAGGCTCGGTCGAGGACTTCGCCGCGCTGGCGGCGGCCGCCTCCTTCGCCGCCAGCGCCCGCTGCTCGGCCTCCAGCTGGCTGACGGTGAGGGAAGCGGTGTCCACCTGGAGGCGGGCCGTCCGCAGGTCGGTCCGCGCCTGAGTCTCGGCCGCGCCGACCTGGGCGATCAGGGTCACCAGCGCCGTCTGCCGGCTCGCGAGGTCCTGGCGCTGCCTGGCCAGGTCCGCCTGCTGACGGATGAGGGCCGCCTGGGCCGCCCGCCGCTCGGTCCGGCGCGCCTGGATCCCCGCGGCCGCCGCTCGCAGCTGCTCCCCGAGCTGGTGGAGCCGGGCGACGATCAGGTCGGTCGAGCTCTCCCGGGTGACCCAGCCGACGAAGTCGCCGCCGAGGAAGGCCTCCAGGCCGGTCTCCTGGCCCTGCTCGTAGAGGACCCGGTAGCCGTCGGCGACCCCCGCCCGCAGGACCGACTCGCGGGCCTGGAGCGCGGCCAGCTGGGTGTCGAGCTGGCGCAGCTGGACCTGGCTGTCGACAATCGCCAGGTTCGTCCGGGCGACCTGCTCCTCGACGGCCGCCACGGCCAGTTCCGTGGCCGCCAGCTGCTTTCCCAGGGCCGAGTGCTGCTGGCTAAGCTGGGCGAGGCGAGCCTCCTTGGCCTTGGCCTGGGCGATCAGCTGGGCGAGCTTGGCCCGCTCGGCCTCCAGGTCGTCGGCGCGGGCGACCGGCACGGCTGTCGACCAGGGTGCCGTCACCGGGTCCGGCAGCGCACCGGAGGCGACCAGCGCGGTCGCCAGCAGGAGGGCGAGCGCGAAGCGGGCGGCGGGCCGCGGTCCCTCGGTCATGCTCCTCCGGAGGTCGGAGCCGGCCGGTCGAGCCGGTCGGCACGAGGCGGGCGCGGTGGGCGGCCCCATCCTACGCGCCTCGTCCAGCCGGCCGCCAGTCGCCGGGGGTCCCCCCGCTCCCCGCCCGATCGTCCCGCCGACGAGCTCAGCCCGCCGGCCGGGCCGCCTCGAAGCGGACGACCCCGCCGCGGGATTTCCTGACGGCCAGGGCGCTCAGAGCCTCCAGCACCGCCCGGTGCGCGGCCATCGCCGTCTGCTCGGCGTGGTCATAGGGCGGCGAGACCTCGACGACGTCCATCCCCGCCAGCTCCACGGCCCCCACGACCTGCCGGATCGCCCGGAGCACCTCGCGGGTGAGCAGGCCACCCGGCTCGGGCGTGCCGGTTCCCGGGGCCATCCCCGGGTCGATCACGTCGATGTCGAGCGAGAGGTAGATGGCCTCGCCCCCGTCGAGCGCCTCGGCGATCGCATCGGCCACGACTGCCTCCGCGCCCCGCTCCTCGATCTCGCGCATCAGGTGCCAGCGCATCCCCTGGGCCTTCATCCAGGCGAAGGTCTCGACGGGCGGCCAGTAGCCGCGCAGCCCGACCTGGACGAAGTTGCGGCCGAGGACGGCGCCGGACTCGATCAGGCGCCGCATGGGCGTCCCGTGGCCGGCCAGCACGCCCCAGTCCTCGTTTGCCGTGTCGGCATGGGCGTCGAAGTGGACGATCCCCACCCGGCCGGGCCGGCGAACCTCGGCCACGGCCGTCGCCGAGGGCCAGGTGATCGAGTGGTCGCCGCCCAGGACGATCGGGATGGCGCCGCTGGAGGCCACGTCGCGGACCTTGCGGTAGATCAGGGCGTGCGATCGCTCCGGCCAGGCCGGCACGATGCCGACGTCGCCGGCGTCCACGACGTCCAGCCAGGCGAACGGCTCCACGCCGAGCTGCAGCGAGTTGAGGGCGCCGGTGGTGTAGTTGGCGGCCCGGATCGCGCGCGGCCCCAACCGTGCGCCGGGACGGTGGCTCACCGCGTCGTCGAAGGGTGCGCCGATGATGGCGACGTCCGCGCCGCGGGCCTGCAGCTCCGCCGGGTCCGCCACCAGGGGCAGCTTCTGGAAGGTCGTCGAGCCGACGTAGAGGGGGAGGTCGAAGTCGTCGAACGCCGGGAAGGGCCGGTCCCAGCCGTTCCGCGCGGCGAAGGCTCCCGCCTCCGGCGCGTCGGCCAGGGCCCTGGACGCCGGGTCCGCGGCGGGGGCACCGGATGGCGCGACCCCGGCCGCCTCCCCTCCGGCCGGGGTCGCGGCACCACCGGCCGGGACGGGCGAGCCGGCAGGAGGATCGGGCAGGTCGGGCACGCTGATTCCTCCACGGGACGGGCGGCGGACGGCGACGAGCGGCGGCGGTCCCTGGGGCGCCGCCGGCTCGGTCCGCCGTCCGGCAGGGCGCGGGCAGGGATCGTAGCATCGGGCGTCGCCCGTGGATCCGGCGTGGCGCGGGCCGGTCCACGGTGGCGCGGGCCGGGTCCCTCCGGCGGCCGAGGCCCCGGCTATCGCTCCACGGAGAGGGTCGCCTCGGCGAAGACGACCATCACCGCCACGAAAGCGGCGATCGGCAGGCTGAGCGCCCCCTGGACCCGAAGGACGACGAAGAGCGTCACCACGACGAAGACCCAGCCGCCCCGCCGCACGGCCCGCGTCCAGTCCCCGTGGTAGGCGATCCGGCGATGGCGGGCGAAGACGGCCAGCCAGAAGAGCGGCACGGTGGTGAAGCCCATCGCCAGGCCCATCAGGCCGGCCCCCAGGAACCGGGCGCCCGGGTCCTGGACCGGGTCGCGCGTCGTGACCACCACGCCGACCAGCAGCCAGGCGACGACCGCCGCCCCGAAGGTCGCAAGGTTCGCCAGCCGGTCGCGGGTCTCCACGATCCGGCAGTCTAGGTGTCCCGGCCCGGTCGGTGGGCGGCGCCCTCCCTCCGCCTGCCAACACGGGACGGCAGGCGCTCCTCGAGCTCGGCCAGGCGGCCCAGGACCAGGTCCGCCGCCACGGATCCGTCGCGCTCGCTGCCGGGCAGCGGCGAATCGGCCGGCCGCGCGGCGAGCCAGGCCGCCCGCCAGCCGGCGCGTCGGGCGCCGACCACGTCGGCCGCCCAGTCGTCGCCGACGTGAAGGAGGGCCGGCCCTGCCGGCAGCCCGAGGGCCGCGGCCGCGGCCGCGAAAATCGCCGGGTGCGGCTTGATCCAGCCGACCCGCTGGGAGACGGTGACCGCGGTGAAGTGCGGCGCCCAGCCGGCCGCCGCCACGTAGCGATCGATCGTCGCGGCCAGCGGCCAGTTGGAGAGCAGCCCCAGGCGGAAGCGGCCGGCCAGCCGGCCCAGCATCGGCTCCACCTCCCGGTCGGGCGGCAGTGCCTCGATGAACGAGGCGTTGTAGACGTCGAGGCCCCAGGCGATCTCCTGTGGGTCGGAGAGCGCGGCGGCCGTGGCATTGTCCCAGGCCTGCCCGACCGCCGGCGGGCGGGCGCCGCGGAGCCGGGCCAGGACGCGCACAAAGCGCAGCGTCAGGTCGGGTTCCCGGAAGGCGGGGATCGCCTCGGCGAACTGGCGCTCGCGTTCCTCGGCCCAGACCGCCAGGAAGGCCGAGTGCTCGAAGGGGCCGCTGCGGGTGCCGACCCGCCGGGCCGTCAGGTCCACCACCCGCTCCAGGCCGGCCCGGTCCACGGCGACCAGCGTGTTCCCGAAGTCGAAGGTGATGCCCCGGACGGTGGTTAGCACCGTCGCCGCCGATCTCCCGGCCATCAGCGGACGGCGCTCGCCGGGCAGATCTCCCGGAAGGCGCAGTAGGAGCAGGCCAGGTAGTCGGGCCGGGCCCCGAACTCACGGGCCCGGATCCCTGCCGCCGCCTGGCGGATCTGGTCGCGCGCCCGCTCCAGCCGCTTGGGATCCACCTCGGCTCGACCAACCAGGCCCGACTCGAGGAAGTGGAGCTGCACAGCGTCCGGCAGGCGGCCGGACTGGGCCTCGTAGCCGAGGGCGTAGATCTGGAGCTGCAGCGAGTCGCGGGCGCGCTGGCGGGCCCTGGCCGGGTCGCGGACGTCGCTCGACTTGTAGTCGGTGATCGTCACCCGCTCCGCGGGCAGCAGCGGCAACGTCGGCTCGACCACGTCGGCGACGGCCCGACGCGTCGACCCCGCGGGCGCGTCGACGGGCGGCGCCGTGGGCGGCGCATCGGCGGCCGGTGCCTGGGCCTCCATCGGCTCGATGTCCACCCGGTCCCAGCGACCGCGGACCCGGTCGCCGTCGAGGACGAAGGCGAAATCGCGCTCGACGTAGGCGGGGATCACGGCCCCCGGCTTCAGCTGTTCGGCGCGGAAGCGGCGCAGGGCTGCGCGGCCCGCCTCCAGCCGCGCCTCCTCGTGCTCGCGGGTCAGGAACCCCTCGTTCGACCAGGCCCGCTCGAAGGCTGCGATCAGCTCCTCCTCGGACGGGACGTCGCCGCGAGCCTGGCGGCGGTGGAACTCCTGGACCGCCTGGTGCAGCGCCGCGCCGTAGACGATCGCGTGGTGCGGCGCGATCGGCACGCGCAGGACATGGACGTACTTGAACTTGAGGGGGCAGGTCAGGTAGTCGTCGACCTGGTAGAAGCTGAGCGTCAGCGGCTCGCTCGACGGCCCCGGCCGCGCAGCTGCGGCCGGAATCCGCGGCTGGAAGGCGGCCAGCTTCTCCAGGGGAGCCGGCGGCTGCGCGCCGGCACCGGGCGTGCCGGCCGCCAGCGGCAGGTCGAGCGCCTCCAGGACGAAGGGCGACACGCGCCGCGCCCGGCGGCCGCCGTAGTCCGCGGCGTGGGTCAGGATGAGCTCGTCACGGGCTCGCGTCATCCCCACGTAGAAGAGCCGGCGCTCCTCCTGGAGGTGCGGGTCCCCCGCCGGCAGCGTCTCGCGGACCAGCTCCAGCGGCAGCTCCAGCTGCTCGCGGCGGCCGCGGGCCGGAAACCGGCCGTCGACCAGCCCGACCAGGAAGACGACCGGGAACTCGAGGCCCTTGGCCTTGTGGACCGTCAGGACCGCCACCGCGTCCGCCTCCGGGTCCAGCTCCGCGGTCGCCGGGTCGTCGCCGGCCTCGATCAGCGTCTGCAGGTGGGGCGCCACGAAGACCGCCCGGTCGTCGGCCAGCAGCTCGGACTGGGCGCGGATGATCTCGAAGAAGCGGGCGATGTTCTGGAGGGCCTCCTCCGCGGCCACGGTCTCGGCCGCCGCCAGCCGGCCCAGGAGGCCGCTCCCCCTGAGGAACTGGTAGAGCACCTCGCCGGCGGGCCGCTCGTGGGCGACGGTCGCGTAGCCGCGCAGGTCCGCCACGAGCAGCGCGATCGCCGCCCGCGTCTCCGCCGATAGGCGGAGGATCCGCGGCTGCGCCTCCAGCTCCTCCAGCACGTCCCACAGCGACCGGTTGCGCCGTCGGGCACTGTTCACGATGGCGGTCAGGTCCTCGCCGCCGAGGCGGTAGACCTCCGAGCTGGCCAGGGCGTAGAGGTCGACGCTCGACGAGAGATCGGCCACCGTCCGCAGGAACGCGAGCAGCAGCCGGACCTCCGGTCGGCCGTAGAGCCCGGAGGCTCCGGAGAAGCGCCAGGGGATGGCGGCGAGGTTGAGGCTGCGCAGGACGGGGTCGGCGTCGGCGTTGGCCCGGACCAGGATCGCGTGGTCGCGGGGACGCGCGCCGGCCGCGATCCGGCGACCGATCTCCGCCGCCACCCAGTCCGCCTCCTCCGAACCACTGCCGAAGGCGAGCCGCCGCACACACGGTGCCCCGCCCTCGCCGGCCGGGCCGCGGTCGGCCACCAGCCGCTTGACGACGCCGGTCCTGACCTCCAGGCGGTCGGGATCGTTGAAGCGAACCAGGCGGTAGGCGGCGTCCAGGATCGGCGGCCGCGACCGGTAGTTGCGGCGCAGGACCACCTGCCGGGCCCGCGGATAGCGGTCCAGGAACTCCAGGATGTTGCTGATCGCGGCGCCCCGGAACTTGTAGATCGACTGGTCGTCGTCGCCCACGACCGTCACGTTGCGGTGGCGCTCGGCCAGCAGGGCCACCAGCTCGGCCTGCGTCCGGTTCGTGTCCTGGAACTCGTCGACCAGGATGTAGCGGAAGCGCGACTGGAGCGCCTGGCGGGCGGCCGGCGACTCCCGGAGCAGGCGCAGGGCCAGCGCCACCTGGTCGCCGAAGTCGATGAAGCCCGCTCGACCCAGCAGTTCCTGGTAGCGGGCGTAGGCCCCGGCCAGCTCCCCCTGGCGGCGGGCCGTCTCGGCCAGCGCGGCCGCGTCGGCTGTCCCGGCCGCGTCGCCAGCCGCGGCGGCCGCGGACTCGGCCACGGTGGCTCCGGCCTCCCCAGCCGCCGTGCCAGGCGTCCCGTCTCCCGCTTGTGCAGCGGCGGCGGCGGCCCGTTCCGCGAGCGCCCGCAGCGCGGCCGCGTGGGCAAGGTAGGCGGCCGGGCTGACGTCCTCGTCCTTGCAGCGACTGAAGAGAGTCGCCAGCGCATCGAGGAAGCGAGTCGGGTCGCCGAGCGGCCGGTACTGGTCCAGGGCGAAGTCGAAGAGCCGCTCGCGCAGGAAGATCACGGTCTCCGGCCGCGACAGGACCCGCACGTCGCCCGGCAGCCCGAGATCCAGGGCGAACTCCCGGACGACCCGGTCACCGAAGGCGTGGAAGGTGGAGATGGCCGTGTCGGTGTAACCGTAGGGCACGAGCTGGTCCACCCGGACCTGCATCTCCTCCGCCGCCTTGTCGGTGAAGGTGAGGGCCAGGATCTCGGACGGCCGCGCCCGGCGGGTCGCGATCAGCCAGGCGATCCGGCGGGTGACGACCTGGGTCTTGCCGGTGCCGGCCCCGGCCACCACCAGCAGCGGCCCTTCGCCGTGGGTCACCGCGCGGCGCTGCTCGCGGTTGAGGCCGGCGAGGAGCGAATCGAGCCCCGACCCGGCCTCGGCGCTGGGGAGCTGCTCGTCTTCCGGCTCGGCCCAGACGGGAATCTGCTCCAGCGGCTGCGGCTCGGATCGCCCGTGGCCGGCTGCGCGTCTCACGGCGGGCCGTGGCGGATCGCCCGCGGCGGAAGGCGCGACGCGGCGGCCCTCACCGCCGGGCGGCGCGCGCTCCGGCGATCGGCGCCCCGCTCGCGCCCGC
>JAJYJO010000033.1 GCA_021789435.1 Chloroflexota bacterium | reverse complement strand
ACGCAGCCGGCGCGGCGGACCCAGTGGACGCAGCCGGCGCGGCGGACCCAGTGGACGCAGCCGGCGCGGCGGACCCAGTGGACGCAGCCGGCGCGGCGGCCGCAGCCCCGCCACCCCCGCACCGGAGGGTCGACCCCTCCCCGGCCGGTCCAACGTGCGAGGATGACCCCGTGCAGCTCCACGTCCACCGGCTCGGCGACCCCTCGCGGCCGGTGCTCCTCCTGGTCCACGGCAGCCTCCTCGACGGTCTTCGGACGTGGGTCGCCCAGCGGCCCCTCGCCGATCGCTTCCGCCTCCTGATCCCGGACCGGCGCGGCTACGGCCGCTCCCGCCCATCGGACCGCGAGGATTTCGAGATCGACGCCGGCGATCTCGTGGAGCTGCTGGCCGGGCTGCCGGTCGGCGCCCACCTCGCCGGGCACTCCTACGGCGGCCTCGTGGCCCTGCTCGCCGCCGCGAGCCTGCCGGCGAACGTGCGCTCGCTGACCGTCATCGAGCCGCCTGCCGTCGGCATCGCGCCCGACGATCCCGCCGTCCGGTCCTTCGTGGCTCGGCTGCAGGCTCTCTTCGCGTCCGGGGCAAGTTCACCGGAGGCGCTGCTGGCCGGTTTCCTGGAGATCGTCGGCATCCCACCACCGCAGCCGGGCCCGCTGTCGCCGAGCCTGGCACGCGGTGTCCGGCTCCTCACAACCTCACGGCCGCCGTGGGAGGCGAGCCTGCCGATCGACGCGCTGCGGGGGGCGGCGATCCCGTTCCTCGCGGTCTCCGGAGGCCACGAACCGGCCTTCGAGGTGATCTCCGATGGCCTGGCGGCCGCGCTCGACGGGGAGCGCGCGGTGATCGAGGGAGGCGGTCACGCCGTCCCCTATGCCGGCGAGGCATTCAACGCGCGATTGGCGGCCTTCGTGGAGGCCGTCGAGGCGGCCCGCGCTGCCCGGACCACCCGCCCCGTGGCTCGGCCGAGCACCCCCACGGCCGGTCGCGCGGGGGCGCCATGACCGCGATCCGCCCCCTGGTCGCCGCCGACATCCCGGTCGCGGCGGCGGCCATCCGCCGGTCCGACTGGGGTGATCGGACCGCCTTCCTGCGCTTCGCCGTGGCGCACCCGGCCTGCCGTCCCTTTGCCATCGATGAGGACGGCGAGATCGTCGGGACGGGCCTGGCCACCGTGAGCGGCGCCGTCGGCTGGGTCGGCCTGATATGGGTCCGGCCCGACCGGCGCGGCCACGGCCTGGGCACCGCCCTCAGCGCACGGGCCGTTGCCGAGCTCGAGGCGGCCGGCTGCCGGACGCAGGTGCTGGTGGCGACCGAGCAGGGCCGCCCGATCTACGAGCGCCTGGGCTTCCGGGAGCTGAGCCGCGACCACATCCTGGTCGCCCCGGGGCTGCCGGCCGCGGCCGTACCCGACCCGGCGCTCCGGATGCTGACCCCGGCCGACATGCCGGCCGTGGAGACGCTGGATCGCGCCGCCACCGGCGAGGACCGCAGCCATCTGCTGCGGATCGCGGGCCACGGCTGGGTCGCCGGCGGACCCGGCGAGGTCCGGGCCTTCAGCCTGGTGGCGCCGGCCGGCGGAGTGGCCGTGGTCGCCCCCGACCCCGATGACGCCCTGCGGCTCCTCGAGTTGCGGCGGCGACTCGTCGGCGAGGCGGGTCGGGCCCGGGCCAACGTGATGGACGAGAACCGCGACGGCCTGGCCCGGCTGGCCGCGGCCGGCTGGGAGGACGCCTGGTCCGGCACCCGGATGATCCGGGGCGAGCCGCTCGCCTGGCAGCCGACGGCGATCTGGGGCGTCTTCGGCCACGCTCTCGGCTGAACCAGCCTGCCGGCCGCCGGCGGGCGTCGCTGAGGGGGCCATGGCCCTCGCTCGCCGCCGCGGCCGTTCGCGGTTGCGGCCCTTCCTGGGTGCGGCCGGCGGGTGGCTGCGTCCCTGCTCGGCGCGCCGACAGCAACGCGGTCCTCAACGCGCGGCCTCTCCCCGGGCCAGCAGGCGGCGGAAGGCCTCCTCGTCGAGGACCGCCACGCCGAGCTCCTGGGCCCGCGCGAGCTTGGAACCGGCGTTCTCGCCCGCGACGAGGTAGTCGGTCTTGCGGCTGACCGAACCCGCGGCATGGCCGCCGGCCGCCCGGATGGCTTCCTCCGCCTCCTGGCGGCTGAAGCCTGCCAGGGTTCCGGTGACGACAAGCGTCTTGCCCGCCAGCGGCGCGGCCGCCGCTGTCCCGGCCCCCTCCCCAGGCCCGGCGAGCGCGGCGGCGGGACGGCGGGGCGGGCGCTCCGCCTCGACGCCGGCCGCGACCAGCTCCGGCAGCACCTCCCCGCTGACGGGGTCGGCGAAATAGCGGGCGATCGCCTCCGCCACGACCGCGCCGACCCCGGGCACCTCCTGGAACCGCGCCGGCGCCGCCGTCGCCGTCCGCCGCAGCTCCCCGGCAACGCGCGCCGTCCAGCCCTGCGGGCCGCCCATCGGCTCGTCGTCGCGGGGGGGCCAGGCCGCAGCGGCCCAGGTCGCCAGGTCGATCGCCGTCTGCTCGCCCACCTGCGGGATGCCGAGGGCGTTCAGGATCCGGGCCAGCGGCCGCCGCCGGGCGCGCTGGATCGCCGCGTGGAGGTTCTCGGCGCTCTTGCGGGCGAAGCGGTCGAGCGACTCGAGCTGCTCGACCGTCAGCCGCCAGAAGTCGCCCCGGGTGCGCAGAAGGCCCCGCTCGAGAAGCTGGCGGATGACGACCCAGCCGGCGCCTTCGATATCCATCCCGCCCCGCCCGGCGAAATGGCCGAATTCCTGGCCGACCCGGGCCGGGCAGGCGGGGTTCGGGCAGTAGATCCGGACCGCCCCCTCGTCGCGGACGACCGGCGTGCCGCAGACCGGGCAGCGCTCGGGCATCTCGAACAGCCGCTCGTCGCCGGTCCGTTTCTCGACCAGCGGCCGGACGACCTCGGGGATGACGTCCCCGGCCTTCTGGAGGATCACGTGGTCGCCGATCCGGACATCCTTGCGGCGCACCTCGTCGAGGTTGTGGAGTGTGGCCCGGGCGACGGTCGAGCCGGCGACCTTCGCGGGAGCGAGGTGCGCCACCGGGGTCAGCGTGCCGGTGCGACCGACGTACGGCACGATCTCCTCCACGACGGTCTCCACCTGCTCCGGCGGGAACTTGTAGGCGATCGCCCAGCGGGGCGCCCGGGCGACCATCCCCAGGCGCTCCTGCTGTTCGAAGCGGTCGACCTTGACGACGACGCCGTCGGTCTCGTAGGGCAGCCCGTGGCGGTCCTCCCGCCAGCGCTCCAGGAAGGCGATCACGCCGTCGATGTCGAGATCCGCTGCGCGCTCCGGGTTGACCGGGAAGCCCAGCCGCTCGAGACGGCCCAGGGCCTCCGACTGGCTGCGGGGCCCCTCCCCCCCCGGCCGGTCCTCCAGCAGCTGGTAGGCCCAAAAGGAGAGCCGGCGGCCGGCGGTGACCGCCGGGTCCAGCTGGCGCAGCGAGCCCGCCCCGCTGTTGCGCGGGTTGGCGTAGAGCGGCAGGCCCGCCTCTTCCCGCTCCTCGTTGATCCGCCGGAACTCGGCCTTCGGCATGTAGACCTCGCCGCGGACCTCGAGCGCCGGGGCGCCCGAGAGCCGGTCGGGGATGACGGAGATCGTCCGGAGGTTCGCGGTCACATCCTCGCCGGTCGTCCCGTCGCCGCGGGTCGCGCCCTGCGCGAAGCGGCCGCGCTCGTAGCGGAGCGAGACGGCAAGGCCGTCGATCTTGAGCTCGGCGCCGTAACGCAGCTCGGGCGCCGCCTCCGGGGCCGGCGGCAGGCCCAGGCCGCGCCGGACACGGGCGTCGAAGGCCCGCAACTCGTCCTCGCCGAAGGCGTTGGCCAGGCTGAGCATCGGCCGGCGGTGGCGGACCTCCGCGAACTGGCCGCCCGGCGCCGCGCCCACCAGCCGGGTCGGCGAGTCCGGCGTGGCCAGGGCCGGGAAGGCCGTCTCCAGGGCGACCAGCTCGCGAAAGAGCGCGTCGTACTCGGCGTCGGAGAGCTCCGGGTTGTCCTCCTCGTAGTAGCGGCGGTTGGCCTCGCGGACGCGCTCGACCAGCTCGCCGTGGCGCGCCTCGGCCGCGCCGGGCTCCAGCGCAGCCGCGGCCGTGACGAGGGCGGGCTCGACGGGCAGGCGGTCGGTGGCCTCGGCGGACGAGGCGGGCGGCTTCATGTCGCCAAGGATACGGACGGCACGCGCCACCGGGCAACGACGCGCGATCCCGTCGCGGGGGACCGGCCGTGGGGGATCCGTCGCACCCCGCCAACCGGGCCCGGAGCGTTCCTGCGTCGAGCGCAGGCCGCCCGCGGGCCGGGCCGGGTCCGTGCCTCGCCTGGCTAGCCGAGCGGCTCGAGCCCCGCCATGCTGGCGAGGAGGGTCTTGATGCCACCCCCGCGGAACGCGACCGTGACCTCCTCGTCGTCGCGGGTCAGGCGCGAGGAGACGACCACCCCCTCGCCGAAGCGGCCGTGGCGGACCCGGTCCCCGTCGCGGAAGCGGCGCTTCCCGGGGACGGTCGGCCGGGGCGACACGACCGAGCGGGAGCCGGACGCCGGAGCGATCTCCCGGACCGGCCCGGGGCGCGGTGGGACTCCCCCCGACGGGGCGCCGGCCGCGTGGGCCTCGCGCCGGGCCGCCAGGTCGCGGCCGGGCCGGAAGGCCTCACCGGGGCCGGGTGCGCCGGGTCGGCCGCTGCCCCGGCGCCAGGCGCCGCCACCGGAGCGGATCGACGTCCCGAAGCGGCTGGTCCGCCGGCCGCCGAAGACGAGCTCGAGGTCAAGCGGGCCGGCCGCCTCGTCGTCCTCGTCCCAGCCGCCCAAACGCGGCCCCTCCATCAGCTCGGGCGGGATCTCCAGCAGGAAGCGGGAGGGGACGGCCAGGCTGCCCTGGCCCCAGGTCGCGCGACGCGAAGCGTGGGAGAGGAAGAGGCGGCGCTTCGCCCGGGTGATCCCGACGTACGCCAGCCGTCGCTCCTCCTCGAGCTGCTTCTCGTCGTCGAGGGAGCGGCTGTGGGGAAAGACTCCCTCCTCGAGGCCGGCGATGAAGACGACCGGGAACTCGAGCCCCTTGGCGGCGTGGAGCGTGATGAGGGTGACCGCGTCGGCGTCGGCGGCATAGGCGTCCTGGTCCGCCACGAGGGCCGTCTCCTCGATCAGCCGGTCCAGGGCCTCCTCCGGCGCCAGGTCGTCGTAGCGCGTGGTGACTGCCCGCAGCTCGAGCAGATTGGCCCAGCGCTCCTCGCCCTCCTCGGAGCCATCGGCCAGCATCGCCCGGTAGCCGGATTCCTCGAGGGCCGCATCGAGCAGCTCCGGCAGTGGCAGCACGCCGACTCGCGTCCGCAGCCGGCGGACGACCGCCGCGAACCCGGCCAGCGCCGAGCGGGCTCGCGAGCCGAGCGCCGGCAGCTCCCCCTCGGCGGCGGCGAGGATCACCTCCCACGTGCTGCGGCCGTCGCGGGCGACCGCGGCCCGCAGCTCTTCCAGGGTCTTCTCGCCGATCCCGCGGGGCGGGACATTCAGGATCCGCTCGTAGCTCACCGTGTCGCTGTCGCTGCGCAGGACCCGCAGGTAGGCGAGGGCGTCCTTGACCTCGCGCCGCTGGTAGAACCGGGTGCCGCCGATCAGCTGGTAGCGGATCCCGTAGCGGAGGAACGCCTCCTCGATCGCCCGGCTCTGGGCGTTCGTCCGGTAGAGGATCGCGATGTCGCGCAGGGCCAGGCCGGTCCCTTCGTCGTCCGCCCGCCGGGTCAGCAGCGTGGAGCGGCCGCCGCTGAGGGCCTCCACCTGACGGGCGATCCACTCCGCCTCCTCCTCCTCGTTGTACGCCTCGAACCGCTGGATCGGCCGGCCGCCGGCGTTCTCCGTCCAGAGCTTCTTGGCCTTCCGCTGCGCGTTGTGGCTGACCACGGCGTGGGCGGCATCGAGGATGAGCTGCGTGGAGCGGTAGTTCTGCTCCAGCTTGACGACGGTCGCGTCCGGCTCGTCGCGCTCGAAGTCCAGGATGTTGCGGAGGTCGGCCCCGCGCCACGAGTAGATGGACTGGTCGTCGTCACCCACCACGCACAGGTTGTGGTGCCGCGCGGCGAGGGCCCGGACCCAGAGGTACTGCGGCCGGTTGGTGTCCTGGTACTCGTCGACGTGCAGGTAGCGCCAGCGGCCCTGGTAGTGCTCCAGGACGGCCGGTGCCTCGGCGAAGAGGCGGACCGCCTCCAGCAGTAGATCGTCGAAGTCCAGCGCGCCCGCCTGGCGCAGGCGCTCCTGGTAACGACGCGCCAGCCGCGCGATCTCGCGCTGGCGGGCGGTGGTGGCCTGCTCGGCCAGCGACGTCGGGTCGACCATCTCGTTCTTGGCCCGGCTGATCGCGCCGAGGATGGCCGCCGGCCGGTACTCGCCGGAGGTCGGCAGGTCGGCCTCGCGCAGGATCTGCTTCATCAGCGCCTGCTGGTCGTCGGCGTCGTAGACGACGAAGCGCGGGGAGATGCCGATCGCCGCCCCGTCGCGGCGGAGGACGCGGGCGCAGAGGGCGTGGAAGGTGCCCATGGCGACCTCGCGGCCCGGCTCGCCGACGAGGCCGATGATCCGCTCGCGGAGCTCGGCCGCCGCCTTGTTCGTGAAAGTGACGGCCAGGATCTGCCAGGGCCGGACAGCCTTGACTCCGACCAGGTACGCGACGCGATGGGCCAGGACGCGGGTCTTGCCGCTCCCCGCGCCGGCCAGGATCAGGAGCGGTCCCTCGGTCGTCGTGACCGCCCGACCCTGCTCGGGGTTCAGGCGCTCCAGGATCCGTCGCTCCAGAGCGGCGATGGCGGCCTGCCGCTCCTCGAGGCCGGGCACCTCAGGGGCGAAGGGCGATGCCTCGCCCACGGCCTCGGCCGCCTCGGCCTCCGCGGCCGCGGCCTGTTCGGCGTCCTCACGCTCGTCGGGCTCGTCCAGCGGGAAGTCCGGCGGCAGGGCCTCGGGGCCCGGGTCCGGGACGTGGAGCGCCCGCTCGGCGGCGCCGGGAGCCGTGGGATGCACGGGACCATTGTAGGCGGTGCCCCGGCCCCATCCGGCGGCCCGGCAGCGGCGGAGGCAGCCGGCGCCCGGTGCGCGGGCGGTGCGGCGGCAGCACCGGCGGCCCGCCCAGCGGACCCGGCGCCTCGGCAGCGGCGCGGGCGGCTCGGCGCCCAGGCGGGCGGCTCGGCAGCCGCGGCGGCTCGGTCCACCCCCACCCGATGCGCCCCACTGGCGCCGGCTCGGCCCTCGGTCGCTCCCATGCGGCGGCCGCTATCCTTCTCGGCGATGGGCGATCCGAGCGACCTGAAGGCGACCTTCCGGGACGTCTGGGACCGTGCCGCGCGCAGCTACGACGAGGCGCCGCGGCACGGCCTCCGCCACGACGACGAGCGGGCGGCGTGGGGCCGCCTGGTCGCCGCGGTCCTGGGCGACCCGCGCCACGCCGCCGTGCCGCGGCTGCGCGTCCTCGACGTCGGCACAGGGACCGGGACGCTCGCACTGCTGGCCGCGGGGCTCGGACACGAGGTGACCGGCCTGGACCTCTCGGCCGGCATGCTGGAGCGGGCCCGCCGGAAGGGAGACGCAGACGGCGCCAGCGTCACCTGGCTCGTGGGCGACGCGGAGGCGCCGCCGTTCCCGGCGGGCAGCTTCGACGTCGTCATGTCGCGCCACCTGGTCTGGACACTGCCCGATCCGGAGCGTGCCCTCGCCGCCTGGCGTGCGCTCCTCGCGCCGGGCGGCCTGCTCGTCGTCGTGGACGGCTTCCGACCGCCGCGGCCGCTCCCCGTCCGGGCCGCCCAGGCGCTGGCCCGACGCGTGGCCGGGGAGCTGCGGGCCCGGCGCGGCCTCGCCCACCACGATTACCCGGCCGACGCCTATCGCCGCCTCCCACTGGCGGCACAGCAGGACACCGAGGCGATCGCGGGGCGCCTGCGCGCGGCCGGCTTCCGGGACGTGCGGATCCGCCGGACCCGCGAAATCGACCGCGTCGAGCGGAGGCACCTCCCGCCCCTCGAGCGACTCGGCGACGCCTGGCGCGGCTACCTGGCGACGGCCCGGGCGAACCCCCCCACCCCAGCAGTCGCGGAGCCGCGGCTCGGAGCGTGACGGCGATCACCGCCGACACGGCTGGGGGCTGTGTCAGGCCGGCTGGCCCGGTGGCCGGCCGGACCCGGGCGCATCAACCCCCGTTGGGCCCGGCTATCCGGTGGCCGGCGACGATTCCACCTGGTCGGCCGGCGGCGCCTGGATCGTGACCGATTGGTCGTAGTTGGTGAAGGTCAGGACGACGTCGAGCGTGCCGGTACTGGCGTCGCCACCCGTGAGCTCGAGTCTGGCCGGCCGCAGGCTGTCCACATAGGACCAGACGTCGAGGGTGACCCCGCTGACCGTGGTGAGCGCCGACGGCAGGGCTGTGCCCAGGTCCTGCTGGCTGACCGTGAGCTCAACGTGGTAGGCCGGCTTGCCGGCGATCTGCTCGACGCCGATCAGCTTCGGCGGGGTCGACAGCTTGGCGAGCGCCTGGTTCAGCTGGTCGATCGCCGCCTGCTCGTTCGGGCTGCCGCTCGGCAGGGGTACCGGCAGGGCGGAGGCGCCGGTCGACTTCTGGTACTTGGTGCCGAGCAGGCTGGCCTTCAGGTAGGTGGTGTCGCCGATCACGATCAGGTCGGCGGTGAGGCCAAGGAGGGCCGGTACCGAGGCGCTGAAGTGGGCCTTGCCGTTCGGGATGTCGATGTCGCCCTGGGCCGTCGTGCCTTTCAGGTCGAACGAGCTCGTCGCGCCCGACGGAGTGCTCGAGCCGCCGAGGCCGAGCATGCTCGGGTCGAACTTGACCTGGCCGCTGACGTCCATCTGGAGATGAACGGTCTTGATCTCCTTGAGGGTCTGGATGGACTTGGTGAGGATCTCCTTGGGATCGGTCAGGCTCGGCGTTGGGGTGCTGGAGCCGCAGGCGCCGACCGACCAGGCCACGACCAGGGCCAGCAGGGCGAGCAGGACCGGCGATCGACGGGACATGCGGGTTTTCCTCCCTCGGCGCGGAGCGGCAGCACCGGTCAGACGAGCCTGCGCCTCTTGCCGCGACGCGTCAACCCGTCCCCGGTGCCGGCGCGAAGGTTCCGCCCCGAATCGAAGGGCCCGGGCCGCTGCCGGCCCGGGCCCTTCCTTGGAGGTGGGCCGAGGGATTAGAAGTCCATCTCCCCGCCGTGGTTGTGGCCGGCGGCGGCCGACTCCTTCTTCTCGGGGATGTCGGTCACGAGCGTCTCGGTCGTGAGCACCATGGCCGCGATCGAGGCCGCGTTCTGGAGGGCGGAGCGGGTCACCTTGGCCGCGTCGACGATGCCCTTGTCGAACATGTCGACGTACTCGCCCTTGAGGGCGTCGAAGCCATGGCCCTTCTTGGCGGACCGAACCTGGTCCACGACGACCTCGCCGCGAGCGCCGGCGTTGTCGGCGATCTGGCGGGCCGGCCATTCGAGGGCGCGACGGACGATGTCCACTCCGACCTGCTCGTCGCCGGTCAGCTTCACCTTGTCCAGGCTCGGGATCGCCTGGAGGAGGGTCGTGCCACCGCCGGCGACGATCCCCTCCTCGACCGCCGCGCGGGTGGTCGAGAGGGCATCCTCGATGCGGTGCTTCTTCTCCTTGAGCTCGACCTCGGTGGCGGCCCCGACCTTGATGACCGCGACGCCGCCGGCGAGCTTGGCCAGCCGCTCCTGCAGCTTCTCGCGGTCGTAGTCGGAGGTCGTCTCCTCGATCTGGGCCTTGATCTGGCTCATCCGGCCCTTGATCTGGTCGGCCGAGCCCTCGCCGTCGACGATGGTCGTGTCGTCCTTGGTGGCGACGACCCGGCGGGCCTTGCCGAGGTCCTCGTGGGTGACGGAGTCGAGCTTGCGGCCGATCTCCTCGCTGATCACGGTGCCGCCGGTCAGGATGGCGATGTCGCGCAGCATCTCCTTGCGCCGGTCGCCGAAGCCCGGGGCCTTGACGGCGAGGACCTGGATCGTGCCCTTGAGCTTGTTGACGACGAGCGTGGCCAGGGCCTCGCCGTCGATGTCCTCGGCGATGATCAGCATCGGCTTGCCGAGCTGGACCGCCTTCTCGAGCGAGGGCAGCATGTCCGGAACGCTCGAGATCTTCTTGTCGGTGATCAGGATGACGGCGTTCTCGAGGACCGCCTCCATCCGGTCGGGGTTGGTCACGAAGTAGGCGGAGATGTAGCCCCGGTCGAACTGCATCCCTTCGGTGTATTCCTTGTCGAGCCCGAGGGACTGGCCCTCCTCGACGGTGATGACGCCGTCCTTGCCGACCTTGTCCATCACCTCGGCGATCAGCTCGCCGACCTCGGGGTCGGCCGCGCTGATCGAGGCGACCGCGGCGATCTGCTCGCGCGAGTCGACCGGTCGGGATGCCTTCCGGATCTCCTCGACGACCCTGTCGACCGCCTGCTCGATGCCGGTCTTGATCTGCATCGGGTTCGAGCCGGCGGTGACGTTGCGGAGGCCCTCGCTGACCATGGCCTGGGCGAGCACGACGGCGGTGGTGGTGCCGTCGCCGGCGACGTCGTCGGTCTTGGTCGCGACCTCCTTGAGGAGCTGGGCGCCCATGTTCTCGAACGGGTCTTCGAGCTCGATGTCGCGGGCGATCGTCACGCCGTCGTTGGTGATCGTCGGCGCGCCGAACTTCTTGTCCAGCACGACGTTGCGGCCCTTGGGGCCGAGCGTCACCTTGACGGCCTCGGCCATCCGGTCGATGCCGCGCTTCATGGACCGACGAGCGGTCTCGTCGAAGACAAGCTGCTTAGCCAAGGTTCTACCTCCAGAGAAGATGAAACGGCCGGAGCTCCGTTGCTCCGGCCGGCCTGTGACCGGCCGGAGCCGATCAGTCTTCGACGATCGCCAGGATGTCCTTCTGGCTGACGATGAGGAGGTCCTCGCCCTCAACCTTGAACTCGGTCCCGGCGTACTTGGCGTAGAGGACCTTCTGGCCCTTCTTGACGTCCATCGGAATCCGCTTGCCCTCGGCGTCGTAGGCGCCCGGCCCGGCGGCCAGGATCTCGCCCTCCTGGGGCTTCTCCTTGGCGGTGTCGGGCAGGACGATGCCGGTCTTGGTGATCTCCTCGCGCTCGATCGGCTTCACGACCACGCGGTCGCCGAGCGGGCGGAGCTTGGTGGTGCTCGCAGTGGCAGTTGCCAACGCGCAGTCCCTCCTGCTGACGGCGGCCGAACGCCGACCGTCCATCTTGTGGATGGGGCAGACGCCGGCCGGCGGCCGGGCAGCCCACTTGGACGTCTTTGAGCGCGTCGCGGCGGCCCAGTTCGGACCATCGCCGCGGTGGCCCCTCACCGGGGCGACCCTCGGCGGGTGGGTCCTCCTCCTCCGCTTAGCACTCTACCCTTGAGAGTGCTAAGAGACTAGCCGACCTCGGCGAGGGCTGTCAAGCGGTGCCGGAGAAGCAGCGGCGACTGGATGACATCCGACGTGCCGGAACCGGTCCGGCGGGCCGCACCGCGCCGGGCGGCTGGAGATCCGGGCCGACGTCCGGGCGCGGCAGCGCCTCCCGCCGTTGCCCAGCGGCCTGCCCGCGCCGTGGCGGCTTCTCAACGCGGGAGATCGACCAGCACCGGCTGCGGCTCCTCGGCTGCAGGCGCCGCGATCCGTGCTGCTCCGGGCGCGGCTGTCGGCAGAAGGGCCTCAATTCGCGTCACGCCAGGGCCGCTGTAGGCCCAGAAGACGATCTCACCCCCCGGTCGCATGACCGGGGCGCCCAGCCACTCAAAGCCCGGACCGACCTGGTCGTCGACGATGGGGTGCCAGCGGTCGCCCAGCCGCCCGACCATGACCGTGTGCTGCCCGTCAGGGGTGAAGGCGAAAGGCCGCGGTACCCCGTCGACGACCAGCGCGGAGGTCTCTTCGACGGTCGGACCCTGGGCCCCGTCCACCCAGAGCCGAAAGCCCCCCTCAGGGCCGGCAGCCTGCAAGGCCGCGAGCCGGCCGGCAGCGCTGTAGACGGGCGTGTCGAGACCGGCGAGGCCGGGACCCGCCTGGCCATCCACGAACAGGTGCCAAGTCTTGCCGAGCCGGCCGGCCACTGCCACGTGCCGCCCGTCCGGGCTGAAGGCGGGCGGAGCCGAGGCCTCGTCGACCGCCGCCACGATCTCACCGTCGACGACGAGAAGCTCCTCCGGATGAAGACGTCCGAGGAGGCCGGGCCGCGGGCGCCTGCCCACGTACGCGAGGTGCCGGCTGTCCGGGCTGAAGACTCCCGCGGTCAGCCCTGAGAAGGGCGGCCCCTCTTCGCCGTCCAGGACCGCGATCCACGACCCGCTCTCCAGCTGAGCGGCGCACGCGAGGTGCCGGCCGTCCGGGCTGAACTGGACCGTCTCGGTCGGCAGGGCGCCGTAATCTCGGCCGGGGGTCCCATCGACGACCAGGCGGCGGTGGCGTCCATCGACTGCCTCGACCCAGCAGAGCCGCCGGCTGTCGAGACTGAACCGCCCCAGCTCGACCCAGGCCAGCGGGTCACCGAGCACGCCGTCAGCCCAGAGGCGGCAGAGGCGCCGCCCGTCGGCCTGCGCTTCCACGCCGACGTACGCGAAACGGCGGCTGTCCGGGCTGAAGTCCATGTCGGGGACGATGTCGCGGGGCGGCTTCGGGCTCACCACGCCAATCGCGCTGTGCGCCGGGAGTGGCTCGCCGTCGAGGACCACCCACTGGCGAGCGTCGCCCGCGTCGTGACCCTTGACGGGCTGGTGGTCGGTGGCTACCACCGCCAGGCGTCGGCCAT
The DNA here is from genome assembly GCA_021789435.1 of Chloroflexota bacterium. Lineage (GTDB taxonomy): Bacteria > Chloroflexota > Limnocylindria > Limnocylindrales > CSP1-4 > JAJYJO01. The sequence goes on along the minus strand of JAJYJO010000033.1, from coordinate 14,890 downwards.
CGGGGCTGAAGAGCGGGGCGCAGGGGGCCAGGCCGTAGTCGCCCGTGAGCCGGTGGTCGACGAAGAGGCGGGGGGCGTCGCCCACGTAGCGACCATAGGCGAAGTGACGGTCGTCCGGGCTGAAGGTGAGCGGGACCGAGCGGGTGAGCACCTCGAACGGCTCGCTCTCGGTGTCGTCGACGGCCACGAAGCCGCGGTTGCCGCGCATCCCGTAGAAGCCGACGTGGGACCTGGGACTCCAGACGACCAGCTCGCCCGAGTGCTGGCGCTGGAGCCCGTCGAACCGACGGCCGGGCAGACCGTCCCAGGCGAACCGGCCGCGCACCTCCGGCTCCTCCTCCCACTCCCACCAGCAGAAGTGCCGGCCGTCGCCGGTAGAGGTGAAGAGCGAACGGCCGGCGGGGAGACGATCCGAGACCGATGTCGCCGTGAAGCGGATCCCCTCCACAGCCATCACCTCCCAGCTGGTCCTGCCGCGGCCCTGCCCTGTCCGCGGGCCCGCTCCTGCCGCGGGCGTGCCCTGCGGCCGGAACACCGCCCGAGCAGGGTGTCCGAGCCCGGCGGCCCGGCTGAGCGTGCACCTCCGGGTCGGCCCGGTCTATCCGCCAGGTGACAGCCGGGCGGGCCTACGGCCGACACATCAACCCCGGGCGAGAAGAGCGCAGGCCGCGGGATCCGGCCCGCGGGCTCCGGCCCCGCGGAAGCCGGGCTGTGAGCGGTTCGGGCCGAAGTGCCCTAGTCCGGCGGACTTCGCAGCGCGCATCCTGCCAGCCGCACAGAGGATGCCACCGGTCGTCCGCGAGACCGGGTCGACCCGCGGCCGATGACGCTGGGCGGCCCGCCGAAGGGGAGGGGGAACATGGCCGGCGAAAGACTCGCTCTCCTTGTGGCGGTCGTTGTCCTCGGTGGCTGCGGCCTGTCGGCTGCCCACCGGACCACCAGCCCGGCCTCGTCGCCCCCGTCCGGGTCCGCGACGGCCTCGCCCAGCCCCCAGCCCACCCCGACTTCCAGCCCGCTCGGCTGGGCGCCCTGCCAGGAGTCGCAGGTGTACGCGGACACGACGGGCTGGGAATGCGCCTCGGTCACGGTCCCCCTCGACTACGGCCACCCGGACGGGCGCCAGATCCAGGTCTCCATCGGCCGCCGGCCGGCGGCCGACCCGAGCCAGCGGATCGGCAGCCTGGTCTGGCTCCAGAGCATGGTCCCGGCATCGAGCATTGGCGCAGGGCAGATCTTCGGCCCGACCATCCTGCGCCAGTTCGACCTGATCGGCTTCGACGCGCGCGGCATCGGTACGAGCGAGGCGGTCCGCTGCCTGGACAAGCGGCCGGCGCTCGAGCATCCCTACCCCCGCACGGCAGCGGACCTGGCGGCCTTCGAGGCGGCGGCGAAGGCCGTGGACGTCGCCTGCGCACAGAACAGCGGCTGGCTGCTGCCGTACCTGGGCATCGAGAACGTGGCCCGCGACCTGGACCGGATCCGGGGCGCCCTGGGTGAGGACCGGATCACCCTGGCCGGCAACAACTGGGCGGGGACGCTGGACGCCGTCTACGCCGATCTCTTCCCCAGCCACGTGCGGGCGGCGGTTCTCGGCGGGCCGTTCCTGCCCGGGATCGACGACGAGGCCCTGCTGCGCGCTCAGGCAATCGCCAGCCAGGCGGCCCTGAACCGCTTCCTGTCCAGTTGCGCGACGGATGCGGGCTGCGCGTTCCACTCGGGCGGCAGGCCTCGCCAGGCCTTCGACGCCGTGATGGCCCGGCTGACGCGGGCACCGGGCGCCGGCCTCTCCGAACGCGACGCCTGGCTGGCCGTCTGGCTCGGGCTGATGGGGGCCGACTCCGACCTGGCGCGGGCTCTGGCAGCGGCCGCATCCGGCGACTACTCGATCCTCAAGGAGATGGTCGACTGGTCGGGCCTGAACGACGCCGCCGGCATGGACCAGTATGACGCCTACAACTGCATGGACTACGCCCGGGGCCGAACGCCTCAGGCCTACGCGGAGCTGGCGGCGCGCCTGCGGCAGATCGCGCCCGATTTCGGCGGGATGCTGGCCTACGGCGATTTCGGCTGCGCCTACTGGCCGGCGCCCCCCAACGCGACGGCCGGCACGCTTTCGGCGGCCGGAGCGCCACCGATCGTGATCGTCGCCGCCCGGGACGACCCCCAGACCCCCTACGCCTGGTCGGTCGAGCTCTCCCGGCAGCTCCCGAGCGCCGCCCTGCTGACAGTGGAGAGCGCGGCGGTCAGCACCATCTACTCCGACAGCCAGTGCGCCCGGCAGGCGGTCGACCACTACCTGCTGACGCTCGAGCCGCCAGCCACCGGCAGCAGCTGCCGGTAGGGTTGGCTGCCGGATCCCGCGATGGTCGCCGGCATCGGTTCCACGGCCCGCACCCGAGGCTTCCTCTTCGCCGACCTCCGCGGCTACACAGAGTTCGTCGAGCGACGCGGGGACCGGGCAGCGGCCTCGATGCTCGAGACATTCCGGGTGATGGTGCGGCGAGCCGTCGCCGACCACGAGGGCGCCGAGATCCGGACCGAGGGGGATAACGCCTACGTCGTCTTCCCTTCGGTCGGGGGGGCCGTCGCCTGCGGCCTGGAGATTGTCCGGCTCGCCGCCGCAAGCCCCGGCCCGTGGGGTGGCGCGATCCGGGTCGGCGTCGGCGTTCACGCCGGGGAGACGGTCGAAACCTCGGAAGGCTTCATCGGCTCGGTGGTCAACATCGCGGCGCGGGTCTGCGCCCGTGCGCCGGCCGGCGAAGTCCTGGTCACCGACACGGTCCGAGCGCTCACCCGGACCTCGCTCGACGTGAATTTCGAGCCCCGCGGCGCCCCACTCCTGAAGGGCCTGGCCGAAGCGATCCCGCTTTTCTCCGTCCAGGTCGCGCCCGGCGGGCCGGCCGGCGCAGAGGGTCTGCTCCCGACGAAGAGCCGCAACCCGTACAAGGGGCTCCGACCCTTCGAGGAAAGCGACAGCGGCGACTTCTTCGGCCGCGAAGCCCTCACGGCGCGCCTGGTCGAGCGCCTGGGCGAGGTGTCGCGCAGCGGTCGCCTGCTGACGATCGTCGGACCGAGCGGTAGCGGCAAGTCCAGCGTGGTCCGGGCCGGCCTCGTTCCCGCGCTCCGGCGCGGGGCGCTGCCCGGCTCAGAGCGCTGGCGCATCGCGATCATGTCGCCCGGCGGCCGACCCCTCGCCGAACTGGCGGCGGCCCTGCGCCGAGGGGCCGGTTCCCGGCGGCTCGAACGGGCGGCCCAGCTCGAGGGGGCGGGCCAGATCGGCGCTGCGCTCGAGCGCGCCCTGCCGGTCGGCGTGGAACGGCTCGTGCTGGTGGTCGACCAGACGGAAGAGCTCTTCACCCTGACCCGCGATGCGGCCGTCCGGACGGGTTTCATCGACGGACTCCTGGGTGCGCTGGCCGCGCCGGAAGGCCGCCTCCTGGTGGTGCTGACCATTCGGGCCGACTTCCTCGACCGGCCGCTGGCCTGGCCCGGTCTCGGAGAGCTTGTCCGCTCCGGCCTGGAGGTCGTCACGCCGATGAGCCGGGCGGAGCTCGAGCTGGCGATCAACCGGCCCGCCCAGGCCGCCGGGGTGGAGCTCGAGCCCGGCCTGGCCGCCGAGGTGATCGCCGACGTGGCGAGTGCCGCGGAGGCGTTGCCGCTCCTGCAGTACGCCCTCACCGTCCTCTTCGAGGAGAGCGACGGGCGGCGCCTGACCCGAGATGGCTATGCCGCGATCGGGGGGGTCGCCGGGGCGCTCGGGCGGCGGGCGGAGGAGACCTGGGAGAGCCTGCCCCCGGAGTCGCGCGCGGTCGCGCGCCGGGTCCTGCTGCGGCTGGTGGCCGCGGGCGACGGCGGCGGGCCGATCGGCCGGCGAGTGGCGCGGGCCGACCTGGCCGCGGGCCCAGCCGCGACCGCGGCCGGGGAGCCGGGCTCCGAAGCCGACGCCGACGCCGACGCTCCGGCGGGGGGCGAGGCGGGCCGGGTGGAGGAGGTGCTCGACGCGTTCGGCCGCTGTCGGCTGCTGGCGTTCGATCGCGACGCCGCGAGCGGGGAACCGACGGTGGAGGTGGCCCACGAGAGTGTCCTGCTGCGCTGGCCGCGCCTGGTCGGCTGGATCGAGCAGCAGCGCGAGGACATCTGGATGCGGCGCCGGCTCGAGGACGCGGCCGTGGAATGGGTCCGGGCAGGGCACGACGAGGGTTTCCTGCTCACGGGCAGCCGCCTCCAGCTGTTCGCGGGCTGGGCCCACACGACGGACCTCGGCCTCACCGCGGCCGAGCACGCGCTGCTGGCCGCCAGCATCGCCGGCCGCCGGCGGCATGAGGAGGAAGAGGCGAGGCGGACCGCCTACGAGCACGTGCTGGAAGGCCGGTCGCGGCGCCGTCTCCGCCGCCTGGTCGCCGTGCTGGCCGCCTTCTCCCTGATCGCGGGCTTGCTGCTGGTGGTCGTCTTCCGGCAGGGCCAGGCGGCCGGCGAGCAGGAGGCGATCGCCCGGGCCCGGGAGCTCGCGGCCGCCTCCGTCGGCAACCTCCACGCCGACCCGCAGCTGAGCCTGCTCCTCGGCGTCGAGGCAGCGCGGGCCACCCTTGACCGAGGCTACGTGGTCGAGGAGGCGATGGACTCGCTGCACTGGGCGCTGCAGGCTTCGCCGGCAGGATATCCGGTGACCGGCGGCCCGGTCGCCGTGCGATCAGGGCCAGGCGGCAGCCAGGGGGCTTTCCTGATCCCACTCGGTCAGCTCGTCCGGCTCGCGAGGGATCGAGCCGGACGCACCCTGACGGCGCAGGAATGCGCGACATACCTCCATGAGCCGTGCCTGCCGGGAGACCTTCCGGGCGTGGAGGGAGACCTGGCGGTCCAGACGTCACGCGGCCGTCTCCCGGTGGAGCGCCTGGCGACGAGCGGCCTATCTGGCACCCGGGTCCAGGTGTTGCTGCCCGCGGAGCTGGCCCCGGCTCTGGCCGGCTTCCCGTCGGGGGGGGCGATCGCGGTGGTTCGCCAGAGCGGCGAGGAGTCGGACCTGGAGAGCCTGGCACCGGGCGACCTGCCCGACCTCGCGATCGTCAGCCGGCCTGCGCTCGTCGCCTCGCTGGTTCGTGCGGGCCGGCTCGTCGAGCTCAGCCGCTTCGTCGACCCGGCGTCCCTCCGCTCACGCCTCGGCGACGGTCTCCTGTCCTTTGTCATGCTCACACCGGGCGGCGCCGGCGGCGGGAGTCCAGGGCTGTACGGAGCGCCGGTTGCGGCCTCCCTGGACGACCTGGTCTGGTATCCGAAGGCGGCCTTCCAGAACGCCGGCTACCGCGTCCCCACGACCTGGGCCGAGCTGCTGGAACTGACGGAGCGGATGGTGGCCGACGGGCACACGCCGTGGTGCCTGGGTACCGCCGGGTCCAATGGCGCGGCACCGGGCACGGCAGCTGCCGGCTGGGTGGAGGATCTGCTCCTCTCGGCGAACGGCCCGAGCGTCTTCGCCCGCTGGACGAACGGCGAACTCTCGTTCACCGATCCCGCCATGCGGGCGGCCTTCCGGCGCTTCGGCCGGCTCGCGTTCGGCGATGGGTTCGTCCTCGGCGGGAGGGCCTCCATTGCCCTCATTCCCCAGGAGATGGCCGCCTGGCCTCTCGCCCGGGCGCCGGGCGACCCCTCGTGCTGGCTCTACCGCGGGTCGGGGACGGAACGCCAGGCGTGGCCGGCCAGCGTCACGGCCGCGGTAGCCGCCTTTCCATTGCCGCCGGTCGATCCGCAGTTCGCCGACGCGGCCCGCGGCGAGCTCGACACCCTCGTCGTCTTCCACGACCGGCCGGAGGTCCGCGAGCTGGTCGGCTGGCTGCTGAGCCAGGAGTCCGCGGCGCAGCTGGACGGCGCCCCCGAGGCAGCCGGAGTGGTGAGCCTCGCCGCCGCTGGCGGCGCCCCGATCCGCGACCAGGCGGATGGCGAACAGCGGCTGCGGCTGCAGCGCGCGCTCCAGGCGGGTGGCTTCCGGCCGGCGGGCGGCGGACTGCTGGCGGCCGCGACGGCCTCGGCCTTCGCACGGGCCACCCTTGGCTACCTGGCCGAGGGCGATCGAGCCCTCGACAGCATCCTGAGCGACCTCCAGAGCGGGAGGAGCGGGGTGCCGATCGCCTCGACCAGTTCGCCACTGCAAACGACCGTCACGTTCGACGGCACCTCCTGCGTCTACCGCGGGCCGAGCGTGCTGCCGGCGGGGGCGCGCCTGGCCTTCGAGTTCGTCCAGGATGCCAGTCGGGAGCCGGCGTCGCTCCGGCTGCTTGCCGTCAAGGCGGGCACGACCTGGCAGCAGGTCCAGGCGGGCGGGCGGGTGAGCTACATCCTCCCGCCATGGGTCGACGAGGATGCGACGTCGCTGGTCATCTCGGGATCAGGCACGGGCTTCGTCGACCTCGCAGAGCCGCAGTCCGACGACGGCTTCGCCGTCGAGTGCGTCACGGCCACGCTGCGGTACGTGCCCGCGGCGCTCATCCGGCTGGCAGCGCCATGACGGACCGCGGCTGAGGCCGGCCGTTCGGGCCGGGCCGCCGTCCCAAAGCGGGGTCCCACCCTCGTGCCCGCCCGGCGGGTCGGTGCCACGGCAAGCTCGGGCCTCCCGCCGACGCACGGCTGCGATGTCGGCTCTGGACTCGCTACCGCACCGTTGCGACGCGCCACGCCGCGCGATCGCTCCCCGCTCGACCTCGCCGAACGGCCTCCCCGGAGCGGTCCGGCGACGGCTCTCGCTCCAGCGGGCTCAACGCTGGATCCTGGCCGGCGCGCCGAGGGCGAGAGCCTGCACCTCGTCGAGCGTCGCCATGGTCGTGTCGCCGGGGAACGTGGCGACAAGCGCGCCGTGTGCCCAGCCCAATCTCAGGGCCTCGTCGATACTGGTCCCGGTCAGAAGGCCGTAGAAGAAGCCCGCCGCAAATCCATCGCCGCCCCCCACGCGGTCGTACACGTCCAGTTCCAGCGTGGGAGCCTTGTAGGTCCGTCCCGCCACCCACGCCACCGCGCTCCAGGAGTGGCGGTTCGCGGAGTGCACCTCGCGCAGCGTGGTGGCCACCGCCTTCACCCGTGGATAGCGCTCAACCACCCGCTCGATCATCGCCAGGAAGACGCTCGGGTCGAGCCCGGACGAGGCGGTCACGCTGGGACCCTGGATCCCCAGCCCGTGCTGAAGATCCTCCTCGTTGCCTACGAGTACATCGACGTGCTCCGCGATCCGTCCCAGGACGGCCTGCGCGTGCGCCTGTCCACCCTGCGCCGACCACATCCTGTCTCGGTAGTTGAGGTCGAACGAGACGATCGCGCCGATGCGGTGGGCGGCCTCCATCCCCTCCACGATCAGCTCGGCCGCGGTGGGCGACAGCGCCGCGAAGATGCCGCCCGAATGAAACCAGCGCACACCCGCGGAGAAGATCGCCGTCCAGTCGAAATCGCCCGGAGCAAGGCGGGCGGCCGCTTCGTCGGCCCTGTTGTAGAACACGACCGGGGCCCGTACCCCGTAGCCCCGATCGCTGTAGACCGTCGCAATGTTCGGGCCATGCACGCCGTCGTGGTCGAAGCGCCGGTAGATCGGAACCACGCCCAGCGCGCGCAGGTGCTCGTCCACCAACCTTCCCACGGGATAGTCGACCATCGCGGTGGCGACGGCGGCCCTCAGCGCGAAGCAGGATGCGAGGTTGGCTGCGACGTTGTATTCGCCGCCGCTGACGTGGATGGCAAGCTGCCGGGCTTTGTGGAACGGCACGACGCCAGGGTCGAGGCGCACCACGACACCGCCGAGCGAGAGGAGATCGAGTGCGCCCCCCGACGGGATCCCCAGCTCGGTTGCCACGGTCGTACCGCTCCGCTACGAACGCGCCCGCAAGGCGTGCGGGAGGGACTGCGGGCTGCCCCGCCGTCCCTCCCGATCGAGGCGCCTACTGGCTGCAGGCGCCGCTGCTCTTGCAGGCCGCCGCAATTGTGCTCTGGGTACTCTGGACGTTTGGATCGTTCACGAACTGCGCAATCGCAGTGGTGATCGGCGTCAGGAAGGCCGGGATGCTGGCCGGCCCGTTCGCTTCGCTGGGGACCAGCTGATCCTTCGCGAAGTCCTGCATGGAGGATTGCGAGTAGGCGTCGAACACGCTCGGGCTGCAGTCGAGACGGGCGCAGACCGACCCCTTGATCGGGTTGAAGGCCTCCTGGGCCTTCACGGAGCCGAGGGTCTGGAGCCACGCGATGGTCTGCCCGGGATCCTTGATGTTCTTCGGCATCCCGAACGTGTCGGTCACCACGATGAAGTCACCGGTGGTCCCCGGCGCCGGCGCCCATCCGAAGTCCTGGTTGGGCTTCCAGCCGTTTGCCTCGAAGTACCCCTTGGCCCAGTCGCCCATGATGTTCATGGCCGCCTTGCCCTGCATCACGAGGCCATCGGCCTGATCCCAGGTCAGCGTGGCGTGATCGTTGTTCACGTAGCCGATCACCTTGGACATCGTCTGGAGGGCCTGTGTGACCTTGGGGTCGGTCCAGGAGAACCCGCCCGTCCAGATCGAGCGGTAGTCGGCCGGGCCGAGCGTGGAGAGCAGGATGTCCTCAAACAACTGCAGGGATTCCCACTGGTCCTTGTCCCCCAGGGCAAGAGGCGTGATGCCCTTGGCCTTGAGCTGGTCCGCGACCTGGAAGAATTGGTCCCAGGTTGTGGGGGGCTGCAGGTTGTTCTGCGTGAAGATGGCCTTGTTGTACCAGAGGACGCCGTTGCGGTGAACGTCGAGCGGGACCGCGTACGGCGCTCCGTTGTGGCTGACGAGGTCGATCAGCTGCTTGGGGAACTTGTCCATCCAGCCCTGCTGCTGGTAGAGCTGGGTCAGCGGCTGCATGTAGTTCGTGTTGACCCAGTTATCGAGCAGCTCCGCCCCGCCGTGGATCTGGAAGGTGTCAGGCGGGTTGTTCGCCTGCATGCGTTGGGCAAGCACCGCGTTCGCGTTGGACCCAGCGCCGCCGGCCACCACCGCGTTCGTGATCTTGATGTTGGGATACTGCTCGTTGAATACCTTCTCGACCGCAGCGAGTGCCTGCGCCTCGCCGCCGGCCGTCCAGTAGCTGAAGATCTCGAGGTTGCCGCTGCTGGCAGGGGACGGCAGCGTGCCTGTCGCCCCGCTCGCCCCGGCAGAAGCGGACGGGGACGCTCCTCCCCCAGTACAGGCGCTGAAGGCAATCGCCGCGACCGCAGCCAGCGCTCCCATTCGGGCCGGGACGTTGCGGAAGTTCATATGCCATCTCCCCATCGAGTGAACGGTCCCACCGATGCGACCCCGCGACGATCCATGCGGGCTCCTCCTGTGCCGGTCATACCGCGATAACGCGGGCCAACGGTAGCCCCGTTCGAAGGCCGCTGTCAATCCACCGCGCGTCTGTCTCTGCGTGAGCGGCTCCTTTGAGGCGAGGGTCTTCTGGTTTCTGTGGCGCTGCTTGACGCGCCACAGGCGGCCGGAATATCGTCGCGGTATGACCACCCTCGCGAAGACCAGAGAGATCGTCGCTGCGAAGCTGGAGGCAGAGATCCTGTCGGGCGGCCTGGCCCCGGGGGACCGGCTGCCGGCCGAGCGTCGCCTGGCGGAACGGCACGGTGTGAGCCGGCCTATCATTCGCGAGGCGCTGCGGACGCTGGTCGAGCGCGGGCTCCTGGAGATCTCCCCTGGGCGAGGGGCCTTCGTCCAGCGACCTTCCCCGCTCACGGGCATGCGGCCCCTCGAGGCGATCTACCGACGGGGTCATGCCACCGCCCGGGAGATCAGCGAAGCGCGCCTCATGGTGGAGTGCGAGACCGCGGCGCTGGCGGCCCGCCGAGGGGGCCTCGATGACGTTCGGGATCTGGGCGCCAAACTCGGCGCGCTGGAGTCCTCGGGGACCCCGGAGGACACGGTGCGGAACGACCTGGCGTTTCATGTCGCCGTGGCTGCCGCGGCCCACAACCGGATCATGGAGGCGATGCTCGGTTCGGTCGCCTCGCTTGCGGCGGAGCTGATGGTGCGGACGCTGGGCGACCCCGACGTGTATCAGCGCAGCGCAAGGTTCCACCGGCTGGTCTACGAGGCGATCGCAGCGCGCGACCCGGAGAGCGCACGGGCAGCGATGCGCGAGCACCTGAGCATTGCCTCGTCAACCTACGGGCGCGACTACGATGACGACCTTGACGCCATGGCCCGCCGCGCGCTGCAGCGCTTGGGCTACCAGGAGGGCCTCCAGGCGTTCCTCCGGGCCGTGGTTCCCACCAGGAGCGCACCCGCGCGATGAGTCGACGATAACGCAGTCCCGAAGGGAGAGGCCATGCGCAGTCGAGTGCTGACCATCGTCCTGCTCGCGCCAGCCGTCCTGGCCAGCCTGGTGTTCGTCTACCTCTTCATCGCCTGGACGTTCTATGCCTCGTTGACGAGCTGGAACTCGGTCCGGCCCCTGAATGGGATCCTTCCGGATTTCCCGCTCGTCGGCTTCGCCAACTACCAGACGCTCTTCGCCACGGCGCGGTTCTGGCCCAACGACGTTTTCAACACTGCCGTGTTCACCGTCACCTTCATCGTGGTGAGCGTGGCCATCGGATTGCTGCTGTCGATCCTGCTCGATCAGCGGATTCGCGGCGAGGGCTTCTTTCGGAACGTCTTCCTGTTGCCGATGGCGCTCTCGTTTGTTGTGACGGGCACGATCTGGGCCTGGATCTTCAACCCGAACACCGGGATCAACCAGCTGCTCGATCCATTGGGGATCAATGCCCTGCGAGAGTGGCTCCTCTCACTCTCGCCACTGACACCTCTGTGGGACCTTCTCGATTTCCTGCGCATCGACATCCTTCGCCCGGGGCTGACCACCGACTCGCGTTCGGCGCTCGGCGCGGTGGTCGTGGCAGCCACGTGGCAGATGTCAGGCTTCGTCATGGCAATGCTTCTGGCTGGCCTGCGGGGCATCCCCGAGGAGCTGCGCGAGGCGGCCCGTGTGGACGGGGCGTCGGAGCGGCAGATCTACGTCCACGTTGTTCTGCCGCAGCTTCGGCCCGTGCTCGTCAGCGTGGTGGTGATCCTCGGCTACATTTCGCTGAAGATCTTCGATCTGGTCTTCGTCATGACACGCGGCGGCCCGGGGACCGCCACCGACTTCCCGTCGATCTTCCTCTTCGTGAGCGCGTTCCAGAGCCAGCTGTGGGGCCTCGCGGCGACGATCGCGATCGTGATGCTCGTGGTGAGTGCGATCGTGGTCATCCCCTACATGTGGTCGCAGCTGCGATCGGAGGGACGGGCGTGAGCGGGACGGGCGTGAGGCGAGCGGCGGCTGGAGGAGCCGGTCGGGACAGCCAGGCTGCGATTCGGCCACCCGCCGGCGAAGGCGCGGGCCGGAAGAGAAGGGTGCTCCGCTGGTCCCGAGTGCTGATCTATGCCCTCCTCCTCCTCTTCACAGTCTTCTACCTCCTCCCCGTCTATGTCGTGGTCGCCGACAGCTTCAAGACGCTCCGCGAGGTCAATACCACCAGCATCTGGCAACCACCGCATGGCATCGACTTCGGAGCCTGGGCCAGCGCACTGACGCCGCCGCTGGTCGGCTCGGGGGGCATCGGGCCAGGGCTGGTCAACAGCGTGATCATGACCGTCCCGGCGGTCGTCGTCTCGTCCGTATGGGGCTCCCTCAACGGGTACCTGCTGAGCAAATGGCGGTTTCGCGGCGCGGATCTCGTCTTCGCATTTCTGCTTTTCGGTATGTTCATCCCCTATCAGGCGATCCTGATCCCGTTGGTGCAGTTCCTGGAGAAGCTGCATTTGTACGGCACACTCGCGGGTCTGTCGCTTACGCATATCCTCTACGGCATCCCAATCACGACCCTGATCTTCCGGAACTACTACTCGTCGATCCCCACGGAGTTGGTCGAGGCAGCCACCGTGGATGGAGCAGGCATCATCGGAGTCTACGCGCGCGTGATCCTGCCACTCTCGATCCCCGGATTCGTGGTCGTCGGAATCTGGCAGTTCACCAGCATCTGGAACGAGTTCCTGTTCGGTGTCACGCTGACGAGCGATCCGAGTGTGCAGCCCGTGACGGTGGCGCTGCAGAACCTGGCCGGATCATTCGCTGCCCTGTACAACGTGCAGATGGCGGGAGCGATCATGACCGCGATCCCGACGCTGCTCGCATTCATTTTCCTGGGCAGGTACTTCATCCGTGGGCTGCTCGCGGGCTCTCTGAAGGGCTGATCCAGGTGCGCCCCTTCCCGAGCCTCCGGTCGACAGCCGGCGCGTCACCTGTGGCCCGCCGGCGAACGGCGGTCCAGCCATGATCGAAATGGATGCCGAGCTGGCGTTCGAGGCTCACGCGACCCTCGCCGAGGGCCCGGTCTGGGACGGGCGACGGGGGATCCTCTGGTGGGTCGATCTCCTCGCCGGCCGCGTACACGCGTTCGACCCGCTTGCGGGCGGGGACACCGCCTTCGAGGTGGGCAGCATGGTCGGCGCGGTCGCACTCCGCCGCGACGGGACGCTGATCCTCGCCGTGACGGACGCCTTCGTGACCCTCGATCCGGAGACCGGGCGCCTCGACACGATCCTCCAGCTGCCGGCGGAGTCGCCCTCCCGCCGCGCGAACGACGGCAAGTGCGATCCGCGGGGGCGCTTCGTGGTCGGGAGGATGTCGCTCGAGGAGACCGAGGGTGCGGGTGAGCTCTACCGGCTCGACCCGGACCTTTCCCTGACGCGGCTCCTCGACGGGTTGACGATCCCGAACGGCCTCGCCTGGCGTGCCGACGGTCGGGAGCTGTACCACATCGACTCACCGCGACGAGAGGTGGACGCCTACGCGTACGACCTGGCGACCGGGACGCTGGGACCCCGCCGGCGGCTCATCGGCCTCGGGGACGAGGCAGTGCCCGATGGAATGACCATTGACACCGAGGGCTGCCTTTGGGTGGCGCTGTGGGGCGGATGGCGGGTCCTGCGCGTCTCACCTGGCGGCGACGTGCTGGCGACGGTCCACCTGCCGGTCTCCCAGGTGAGCAGCTGCACCTTCGGCGGCAGGGCTCTGGACGAACTGTTCATCACGACGGCGCGAAAGGGACTGGGACGGGACGGCGACGCGCGAGAGCCACTCGCCGGCTGCCTCTTCCGAGTCCGACCCGGGGCCAGGGGCCTCCCGCCGATTCCCTTCGCCGGCTGACGGAGGCGGACAAGGCGGGGTGGGCGCTCGCGGCGCGGAGTCCACCCCGGAACGGACACCGAGGCCACCGACCGGCGGCGGCTGGGCTCGGCGGCCCTCAGCGCCATGCCTGTCACCGGGGCGGATCGGCGGCCGGGGCCCGCCAGCCGCGACGTTCGGCAGGGGCCCGAGCGGCCGGGGCCGAATGGGCCCGCGGGACCCTCCGCAGCGTGCCATCCTTCAGCCATGCCCCAGCGAGCCGCGACCGGGGAGACGCCCGACGACCTCCTTCGGGGGCGGGCATCGCCGGAGCGCTGGGCGGACCGGAACCTGGTCGAGATCGACGCCCCGACCGACGGCCGCTCCGACTCCGGCTTCGCGACCGTCGGGGTGCCCCGCTGGCGGAGCGAGGCGATCCGGCAGCCGCGGCGGACCGGCTGAGGATCGCGTGCTCCGCCTGGCCATCGCCCTCTTCCTGGCCCAGACCGGCTTCCACGCCTACGTCGCCTCGCTGCCGCTGGCGCTGCTGGCGGCCGATCGCTCCGACGCGCTGATCGGCGCCCTGATGGGCGCGGCGGCGGTCGTCCAGATCCCGGCCGGCTTCCTGGCGGGCGGGCTGATCGACCGCTTCGGCGGGCGGGCCATCTTCCTGGCCAGCGCGGCCGCCTTCCTGCTGGCCGCGCTGTTGCTGGTCTCCGGGCTAGCCGCCCCGGGTGGAGCGCTGCCGGCCCTGGTCGCGGTGCGCCTGCTCCAGGGCGTCGGCCTCGCGGCCTGCATGCCGGCCGCCCTGAGCCTGGTGCCGGGACTGGTCGGACCGGCCCGCCTGGCGACCGGCCTGTCGCTCGTGGCGCTGGCCGGCAACGTCTCGCTGGCCGTCAGCCCGCCGGTCTCGCTGGCGATCCTGGGCGCGGGCTCGCTCCAGCTCGTCTCGACCGTCGTCCTGGCGACCGTCGCCGGCTCGCTGGGGCTGGGCTGGACGCTCGAGCGCGGCGGCGGGCCGGAGGGGCCGACCGGGCGGCCGGAAGCCCGGCGGCCGCGCGGCAGGCTGCTCCGGCCCGCCTGGCGGCCGAGCTGGGGCCCGATCCTGCTGGCGATGGTCCTCTACCTCGTGCACTGGGGCGTGGTGACCGGATACCTGCCGCAGCGGGCGGCCGCCGCGGGGGCCGACGTCGGCCTGCTCTTCACGGCCGACGCCCTCTCCCTCGTGGTGCTCCGCCTGCCGGCGGCCTGGCTGACCGACCGGCTCGGCTCGCACGGCCTGATCCTGGCCGGTTTCGCCGTCACCATCGGGGCGCTCGTGGTGCTGCTCCTGCCGCCGACGACGCCATTGATGATCCTGGCGGGCCTGGGGACCGGCAGCGGCGCCGCGCTCGTGCTGCCGCCGGTCACGCTCGAGCTGTCGCGGCGGAGCGACGCCTCGGACCGCGGCAGCGCCTTTGCCCTCTACTCGGTCGCCTTCGCGGTCGGGATCGCGCTCGGCAGCGAGGCCTTCGCGCCCTTCATCGACACGGTCGGCTTCGACGTCGCGGCGTCGATCGGGATCGCGGCCCTGGTCGCCGCCATCGCGACCGCGCTCGTCGACCGCCGCCTCTGGGCCCGGCGGCCGGCCCCGGCGACGGCCTAGATCCCATACCGTGTTGTCAAGGCTCGATCCTCCAGTTGGGATCGAAGTCGACGCCGTTGCGCCACACGCCCCAGACGATGCTGAGCGCCTTGCGCATGCAGTGGCCGAGGGCATTCATCTTGG
>JAJYJO010000123.1 GCA_021789435.1 Chloroflexota bacterium | reverse complement strand
AATTGCTCGACGTCTGCAGGGAGCCAGCAGTGCGCAACATCCGAATCGCCGATCCTCGCGGCGCCGGTCCCGGGGCCCGGCGCTTGACGTCACGGAGTCCGGCTTCGCGAGTCAGCGACTGGCTTCTGACGATCCCGGTAGCGCTTCTCCTGCCCGCCGTGCTGCTCGTTTCGGGAACGGCAATCGCGACTAATCCCCGTTTGGCATTGTCACCGGACTCGGCGTATGCAGCCTCCCAGGTCACCGTGACCGGCATCGGGTTCCCGAAGGACGACCTGGGCATCCTCGCCTGGGACGGTTCGACAATCGGGATGCCCGCCTACCAGGCGGGCGGCAACGGACGGTTCCGCGTCTCCTTCGCCGTGCCCGCTGGGGCGACACCTGGCAACCACACCCTCGGAGCTGTCTCGAGGGGCGGCAGCCAGCAGTTGCTGCGAGCCTCGGCGACGGAGCTGGTGCGGGCAGATGGTGGGTCCGTGATCCCGTCGGCGACGACGGACAGCTCCGGTTATCCTGGGCAGGCGACCCCATGGTCGCAAGCGAGCGCCACCCCAACGAAGAGTCCCGCGGCGACGTCTGTCCCCACGCCGATCACCACGCTGACCCCCGTCGGTGTGGCCACCTCAATGCCCACCGTCCCGCCCCCGCCGACCGCTTCCCCCCGAGCCACGGCTGTTGGGACGCCGGCTGCCACGGCTGTGCCGTCGACAGCGCCTACACCGACGGCGCCCAGCCCTTCGGCGTGCCCGACCTCCCTCCAGGCCCTCGTCGATGCGGCTCCGACCGCCAGCACGCTGAGGCTTCCGGACTGCGTCTTCCATGAGTCGGTCACGATCGACAAGGCGCTCGTGGTGGTCGGACCGGCGACCGTGACAGGTGACGGCTCGCGCACCAAGGGCGTAAGCATCACCGCCACCAACGTCACCCTCGACTCCCTGACCGTAACGAATGTCGCGAACGCCTTGCAGACGGGCGCGGTCAATGCATCCGGTGTGGACAATGTCACCCTCCGCAACGTGACCGCCACAAACAGCGCCGGGGCCTGCATCAGCATCTCGAATAGCAGTGGGTCGTCGGTCCTCAACAGCCTGATGTCCGGATGCCGGCAGGAGGGCTACCACTTCAGCGCCGTCTCAAACTTCACGTTCGCCGGCAACCGCGTGACGGGCAATAACGCCGCCCGAACAGTCGATCCCGGCTGGGAGGCGGGTGGGGGGAAGATCGCCAATGGCTGCTCAGGCGTCACCTTCTCCGACAACGAGGTAGACCACAACGGTGGGCCCGGCATCTGGTTCGACATCCACTGCGGCCCGAACGTGGTCATCTCCGGCAACCGGGTACATGACAACTGGGCGGCCGGGATCATGTACGAGATCAGCTCTCACGCCAGCATCAGCGGCAATGTGGTCTGGCACAACGCCGTCCAGAACACGAGTCCCTACGCCTGGGGCTGGGGCGCCGGGATCCTGCTGTCCAGCTCGAACAACGTCGATGTCGCCTCGAACGTCGTTGCCTGGAACGGCGATGGCATCAGTGTCATCAGTCAGAACCGATCGGACGCTCCCGGGCCGGTGGCGGATGTCTCCGTCCACGACAACGACGTGTTCGGGGTCGATGGCTGGCCGGCAAGCAGCCAGGACTATGCCCTCGATTGGCTGCAGGACTGGTCGGGCGTGCTCTTCCTGGCCAGCTCGAACAACCGCGCCTCGGCCAACGCATTCTGGTACTCGACTCCCGAAGGTCCAGGCCGTTACGGATGGGGCGGGACGATCTTCACCAAGCTCGTCAGTTACGCGGCCACGCCAGGCGGAGCGGGCAGTGTGTACCTCGCTGGCGACGAGGCGAGCCGCATCCTGAGCAACGCCGGCGTGCCCGGTCGCCCCTGAGTCAGGACCCGGGCGTCGGCCGCGCATGCACGGTCGGGCGCCGGCCACGCCCGCTGACGGCGACGAGGCGATCGAGGCGACCGGCGCCTCGGCATATCCGGGCGATGACCGGTCCAGGCGACAGGGTCCCGTCTGGCGGAAGATCGCGCACCCGCCGGCAGTCAACTGAAGCCGGCTCCGTTCGCCCGACTCGGGCGAAGAGCGAGCCGGACGGTGGGCCGACTGGTTGGGAACCCGGTCCCGAACCCCGGCCTCGGGTCAGCCGAGTCGGCCGCCCGGCTCCACCTCGTGGACCGTGACGCCGGAGAGCCCGCGGCGCGCGATCGCCTCGCGCAGCTGGGCCGGCGTGCCGGCCAGGATCGGGAACGTCCCGTAGTGCATCGGCACCACGTCCGGTGCGCCGAGCAGCTCCACCGCCAGGGCCGCCTGCTCGGGACCCATCGTGTAGTGGCCCCCGATCGGCAGGAAGACCAGCTCGGGCCGGTGGAATTCGGCGATCAGGCGCATGTCGCCGAAGGGGATCGTGTCGCCGGCGTGATAGAAGCGGAAGCCGTTCTCCAGCTCCACGACGAAGCCGGCCGGCTCCCCGAGGTAGAGGACCGTCTCGGCCGGGGCGCCGGTCCAGTCGCCGGCCGAGTGCACGGCGGGGACCATCGAGACGCGGATCCCGTCCACCTCGACCGTCCCGCCCTGGTTGAAGCCGATCACCTTGGTCCCTTCGCCGGCCTTCCCCGTGTGGCTCAGCCAGAGGTCCATCTCGTGGATGCAGGGCCAGGTCGGGCTCGTCCGGGAGGCGATCGCGGGGGCGTCGCCCATGTGGTCGAAATGGCCATGGGTGACCAGCAGCAGGTCGCAGCGGTCCACCTCCTCGGGCCCGCGCGGGCTCCGGGGATTGGAGAACCAGGGGTCGATCAGGATCGTCTTGCCGCCCGGGCTGCGGACCTCGAAACAGGAGTGGCCGTACCAGGTGAACTGCGTCTCAGGGTCCAGGGCCATGGCTCACCTCCGTGGTGCTGCCGATTGCCGGGCGTCCCGCGCCGCTGACGCGGCCATCCTAGCCGGACGCCGCGGCCGGGGCCCGCGGGCACGCGCCGCTCGGTACACTCGGGCGCGTGGCGGAACGCATCGCCCAGAACCTCGCCTTCATCAACTGGACCGTCCTGACCGGCCTGGCGGTGGGCTCGCTGGCGACCGTCGTCCTGGCGCGACTGGCGACCGCCGCCTCGAAGGGGTTCCTGGGCTTCACGGCGCTCTGCGCGGCGGGCTTCGGCGCGCTCGCCTACCTCTCCGATGGCAGCCTGCCGGCGGTCGCGCCCGACGCGGTCTTCCACCCCGACCCGGCCTTCGACGCGCCGCGCCGGGCCCTCCTGCTCGTCTTCGCCGTCCTCGCCCTGGTCTACGCCATCGCCCTCTTCGGCGGTCGCCGCGCCGCGGGGCTCGGCCTGGGGGCCCTGGTCGTGGGAGTGGTGGCGATCGGCTGGGCCGCCCTGGGCTGGGGCGGCGGCTTCCCGACGGCGGTCCCGCTGGCCCTCCAGCTCGCGGTGCTCGCGGCGGCGACCGGCGGAGGCTTCGCGGCGATGGTCCTCGGCCACTGGTACCTGGTCACCCCGCGCCTACCGGAGGCGCCCCTGGTCCTGATCGCGCGCCTCCTGCTGGGCGTCGTAGGCCTCCAGGTCGTGCTCTTCGCCGTCTGGGAGGCGGTCGGGACCGGTGGCGGCGGGCCGTTCCAGCCGCTCGTCGGGCCCTGGGCGCTCTTCGTCTGGCTCCGCCTGCTGGTCGGCCTCCTCTTCCCGCTGGTGATCTCGTGGGCCGCCCTCCAGACCGCCCGCAGCCGATCGATGGAATCGGCCACCGGCCTGCTCTACATCGACCTGGGCTCGATCGCGGCGGGGACGATCCTGGCCGCCGGGCTCTACTTCGGAGCCGGCCTGCTGGTCTAGGATGGTGACCCGATCCGTTGGAGCCTGCCGATGAAGCCACGCGACTACCTGCCCGGCCCGGCCGACCTGGAGTACATCGATCGTGTCGAGGCACCCCTGCACCCGGTGCTCTGCGAGATCGAGGTCGCGGCCGAGCCGCGGGGGATCCCGATCGTCGACCGGGCGGTCGGCCGTCTCCTGGGGGCGATGGCCACCAACCGTCCGCGGATCGTCGAGATCGGGACCGCCTACGGCTACTCGACGCTCTGGATGGCCCTGGCCCAGGTCCACCGCGGCACGATCGTCACGGTCGACCCGGACCGCTCCCGAACCGACCTGGCGCGGCGTTTCTGGCGGGCGGCCGGGATCGAGGACGAGCGGATCCAGGTCGTCAACCGGCCGGCCCTCGAGGCCCTGGCCGACGAGGAGGAGGCTGCCCTGCAGGGCCCGTTCGACCTGGCCTTCCTCGACGCGATCAAGACCGAGTACGTCGATTACTTCGAGGCGCTCGTGCCCCGCCTGGCCACCGGCGCCGTACTGGCGGCCGACAACGTCCTGCGCGGCGGCCGGGTGGCCGACCCGACGGTGGAGGCCGACCCGTCGACGCAGGGGATCCGGGCCTTCAACGCGCGTTTGCTCGGCGACGCCCGCTTCAACGCCACGATCCTGCCAGTCGGCGACGGCGTCCTCGTCGCCTTCCTGCGCGGCTGAGAGGCGGGCAGTGGTCGGTCGGGACGCTGGGCCGGGAGCCGCCGAGGGGCACGCCGCCGAGGGGCACGCCGCCGAGCCAGGGGCCGCCGCAGAGCGGCACGCCGCCGAGGGGCACGCCGCCGAGCCGGGAGCCGCCGAGGGGCACGCCGCCGAGGGGCACGCCGCCGAGCCGGGAGCCGCCCGGCTGCCGATCCGGGTCCGTGTCCGCCTCTTCGCCATGCACCGGGAGCTGACCGGCCTCCGCCAGCTGGACCTGGAGCTGCCCGCCGGCTCGAACCCGGAGGACGCCTGGGCGAGCCTGGCCGCCCGCTTCCCCAGCCTGGCTCCTGGGCGTCCCTCGGTCCGCTTCGCCGTCAACGGCGCCTACGCGGCGCCGGACGCAACGCTGGCCGACGGCGACGAGCTCGCCCTGATCCCGCCGGTGAGCGGCGGTGCCGACGAGCCTGCGACGGGCCCCGCGGGCGCGGGGGCTCCCCGGCGGATCCTGGAGCTGCGAGCCGACCCGTTCCCGCCGGACCTGCTGGCTCGCCTCGAGGCCCGCCTGGCCACCCCCGCCGACGGGGCGGTGGTGGGCTTCGTGGGGCGGACGAGAGTCACGCCCGGCAGCCCGGCCCCGGGCGAGGAGGCGGCGGCGGAACGCCACGCCGGCGAGCCGGTGGAATCGCTCGACTACGAGGCCCACGAGCCGATGGTCCTGGCGGTGCTGGCCGCCATCGCGGACGAGGTGGCGGCCCGCTTCGGGGTCGTGCGGCTGGCGATCGTCCACCGCACCGGCAACGTCCAGCTGGGCGCCCCGAGCGTGGCGGTGGTCGCGGTCGCTCCCCACCGGGACGTCGCCTTTGCCGCCGCCCGCTACGCGATCGACGAGACCAAGGCCCGGGCACCGATCTGGAAGGCCGAGCGGTTCGCCGGGGGTCACGTCTGGACCGGCGAGGCCGCCCGGACCGCGGCCCGGGAGCAGGGCGGCGCGCAGGGTGGCGAGCCGGCCGCCGAGGAGGTTCGGGAGCAGGGCGGCGGGACCTGACGAGCGGGCCCCGGCCCCCGAAACCGGCCCGTTGCATACTGGACGGGTTGCTCCTGCCGTCCGCCACCGCGTACCAGGGGAGGTGCTCGTGCCCGCGACCGCCGCGTCCGGCCCGTCGCCGGCGCGCTGCCGCGCCCGCGACGTGGGACTGCGGATCGGGAGCCCGCCGGCGGCAGCACCGACGGCCGGCCCGGGGGCGGGG
>JAJYJO010000032.1 GCA_021789435.1 Chloroflexota bacterium | reverse complement strand
GGCCGGCCCCTGCCCGCCGGCCGGCCCCTGCCCGCCGGCCGGCCCCTGCCCGCCGGCCGGGCGCGGGGACAGCTGGGCGTCGCCGTGCTCGATGACCCAGGCGGCCAGCGTGTCTCCCCGGGACGACGCCGTACCCGCCCGGCCGGCGGGACGAACGCCGCGCTCGGTCAGGAGTTCGAGGCGGCCGGCTTCACGGTCGAAGCGCTCGATCGAGACATTGTCCGAGCGCACCAGGCTGCCGAGCCGGTCCGTGATCTGCTCCACGATGGCCCGTGGATCGAGGGTCGTCAGGATCGACTCGGTGATCTGGAGGAGGGCCCGCTGACTCCGCAGCTGGCGCTCCAGGGTGGCCGATTGGGCCCGCAGGCGCTCGGTCGCGTCGGCGTTGGCCATCGCCTGGGCGGCGAAGCTCGCGTAGATCTCCAGCAGCCGGAGGTCGTCGTCAGTGAACTGGTGGAGGCCGAGCTTGGAGAGGACCAGGACGCCCAGGACCTGGTCTTCGTAGCACATCGGCGCCAGCAGCATCGACTCGTCCAGGTCGTCCTCAGTGCCGGGGATGGTCATCGCCCGCGGATCGCGCGCGGCGTCCGGTAGGTTCTGGGCCACCGCCTGATGTGCCACCCAGCCCGTGATCCCCTGGCCGAGCCCGATCCGGAGCCGCTCCGGCGTCTCGTCCTCGTACTCGCCGACCTGGCCCTGCATGGCCACCGGCAGCAGGTCGTCGCCGAAGAGACGGTAGACGCGAACGTTGTGATAGTCGATCAGCTGGCGCAGCTCAGTGGCGATGGCCAGGCCGATCTCGCGGACGGTGCTGAGGCGCGACAGGCGCGCGCCGAGCTGCTGGATGGACTGGAGCTGGGCGGCCCAGGTCGCCATCCGGGCGAAGCTGTGGGCGGTCCGGATTGCCACCGTGGCCTCCGTCGCCAGCGTGGAGAGCGCGTCGAGATCGTCGGCCGGCCACGGATGCGGCACGTCGTGGTAGAGCAGGAGCAGGCCCAGCAGGCCGTCGCCGTCGCGGAGCGGCGCGCAGCAGATGGTGTCGAAACCCTCCTGGACGACGGCCGCGCGGTGCGCAGCGGCCCGCGGGTCGTTGCGGTAGCCGGTGGCGAAGAGGGGCCGGGCGGCCGCGATGGCCGACGCGGGCAGCGATGGGTCCGGCGACCCGGAGACGGCCGCGAGGTAGGTCTCGGACAGGTGACGGGCAGCGCGGGGCACGACGGAGCCGTCCCGCCGCCGCAGGAAGACCGCGCCGCGGTCTGCCGCGAAGAGGACCATCGCGTGGTCCACGAGGTCGCCGATCAGCCGGTCGAGGTCGAGCTCGCTGGCGATGTCGGCCGCCGCCCGGTGGAGCGCCTGCGCCCGATGCAGGCGGCGTTCGGACTCCTCGCCGAGCGCGCGCTGGGCGAGGACCACGCCGAGCGGCGCCGCCATGGCGGCCAGCAGCTCGGGGTCGATCGGCGGCCGGCCGGGCTCGCCGACGGCGACCAGGACGCCCCAGGTGCCGCCGGCGGCGGGCACCGGCGCGGCGGTCCGCGGGCCGGCGACGACGGGCACCAGTGGCTCGCGGAGGTCGGGTCCGTCCTCGACGATGGGCCGCCCGGCCGCGAGGACCCGACCGAGCAGGCCGTAGGTTCCGGCCAGCTCGCGGAGCCCGCCGGGGACGGGTCCGGTCGCGGCGCGCAGGAGGTTGCGGCCGTCGCGGTGCTCCCAGAGCGCCGCCGCCCGGAGATGGTGGCTCGCCTGCAGCAGCTCGACGACGCGCTCCAGTCCGGCGGCCGGCCCGACGTCCCCGGTGGCCATGGTGGCGATCTCGGCCAGCAGGCGGCGCTCCGGGAACGGGAGCCCGGCCACGGGGCCGGATCCCGATGGGAGCGGGTGGGGACTCGGCGCCCCGAGGTTCGGGTCGGCGGCGTAGCGGCGCGGTTGGTCGATGTCGTCGCCGCGGTCTGCCTGCCGCACGGCGGCGGAGAGGAACCACTGCAGATCGTCCGGGCGGTAACGCCGGTCGCCGCGGGCATTGATCCGGTAGTAGCGCAGCCGGCCCTGGTCGCTCCATGCACGGATGGTGTTGGGGTGAACGCCCAGGACGTGCGCGGCCCTGGTCACCGAAAGGGTGGCGTCGGTCACGTCGCCTGCCTTCGCCTCGCCGGGAGCAAGTTCCCGCAAGAGCTGTGAACTCATCGGCGCCGAGAGTAGCCAACGCACACTTCTTGCCAATGAGCCGGAAGTACTGCTGGCCGCAGGCTCGAACCTTGACCAAGCGGTTAGTGATGACAAAAACTATCCACGTATGAGCGAACCAACCGTCGGGCCGAACCCGGCGGCGGCGATGGAGCACCTGGCCGAGCTCCTCCATCTCGGCCGGCAGGGCATGCCCGGCTGGGTGGGCGCCCAGGACCTCACGTTCGGCCAGCTCCGCCTGCTGTTCCGGCTCCATCGTGGCGGGCCGGCCACGATGAGCCAGGTGGCCGGCTGGCTGGACGTGACCATGCCCACCGCGACCGGGATCGTCCAACGGATCGAGCGGCACGGACTGGCCTGCCGGCGCCATCGCGACGACGACCGCCGGGTCGTCGAAGCCTGCCTGACGGAGCAGGGGCGGGAACTGATGGCCGAGGTCGACGGGACGCGGCTCGACTTCGTGCGGACCGCCCTGGGTGCGCTCGGGCCGGCCGACCTGGCCGAGTTCGACCGCCTCCTGGGCCTGATGATCGAAGAGGCACGGAGGCGGCGACCGTGATCGGCCTCCGCCTGCGGCGGCCGGAACCGGCCGCCGACATGTGTGCCGCGCCGCGGCGGCCGAGGGGGCCGAGCCCGGCCGGTGCCGGCGCCGAGCGGCTGGCCGGCCGGCAGGCGTTCCGCTACCGGCGTTCGCGGCCCGGACGCGTCAGCCGGACGTAGACCATGGTCGCGGCCGCCGTCCCCAGGCCCAGCAGGAGGACGGCGATCGTGGCCTCCACGGCGCCCATCGGCTGACCGGCGGCACCGGCCCCCTCGCCGCTGCTCCGCAGGTCCCCGCCGGGAGCGGACGGGCTCGGCTCTGCGGCCAGGGCGACGTCCGGCCCGAGCGGACCGGATGTCCCGAGCGCGAGCGGCCCGAGCGACGTCAGGAGCCACACCAGGCCGGCCGCTGCCAGCAGGAGTGCGAGCCGGACGGTGACCGACCGCCGACGGGCGCGGGCGCTCACGAACCGCCGAGCCCCGCGGCGACCCCCCAGGCCAGGCCCACGGCGACGAGGCCGAGCCCGCCCACGAGGAGGGCAGCCGCGGCGGTGGGGCGCAGCCGCCCGCCGCCCGCCAGGACCCGCATCGCCTGGTCCCGCTCGACGGTGGAGACCACGAGCGGCCGCCCGCGGCCGGCCGTCATCACCGCGCCGTCCGGCCGCGGCCCGGGAACGCCGACGACCGTGGCGTGCTCGACCGCCGAGACCTGCTCGATCCGCAGCCGCGTCGGCGTGCCGGGCCGGAGGGTCGCCGGCAGGCGGTCGGGGACCTCGGCGGCGGTCCCGCGTGACTCGCGCGGGATGGTGACGAGCCCCTCGGCGAGCGCTTCGCCGTCGACCGCGATCGAGACGAGGCCCTGGCGCACCATGAACGGGACCGCCTGCCGTTCTTCCTGGATGGTTCGCCAGACGCCGGCTCGCCGGACCTGGAGCCGGGCCCGCCGAAAGACCAGCGGGCGGCCGTGCTCGTCGGGGAAGTCCTGGTCGGAATCCACGCGGCCGGCCACGGCGACGTAGGGAGGGCGATCCTGTGCGGCCAGCGCGACGGCCTCCTCGACGCTGACGTGCGGGGCGGTGGCCAGCAGGCGGCCGATCCGGTAGGCCGGGCCGAACGAGCGCAGGATGATCGCCCCGCCCAGCAGGGCGAGCGCGCCCAGGGCGATGACGGCCAAGGGTCCCACGAGTCGCGATGGTAGCAGCGTGGAGGTGCGCGGCCGGCCGATCGCCCGCCGCCCTCCGGCCCCGTCGCGCGGGTCAGTCCGGGTGACGTGAATCGAAGGGCCCGAAGGAACCTACCGGATGCGTGGGCGTTGAGGTCATCGCCGCCACTAGCATTCGCTCCGGCCCCTTCGGGCTGCTCGCACCGTAGACCGGTCCACGAGGCCTCGTCAATCCGGCTTTCCACCATCGGTGCGCCGGCGCGCCGGACTTTTCCACCGCCCATCCACCGGGCGAGGCACTCAGCCGGCGGACTCGCCGCTCTCCGGATCGACCACCTGGCGCTGGCCCTCGAAGCTGGTGAGGATCAGCCGGCCGCCGACCAGCTCGACCCCGGCCACGACGTCACTGTGGGCCAGCCGCCAGGCGACGTCGCCGTCCGCCCGGACGGCGAAGGTCTCGAGATCGGCCTGGACCAGGACGTGGTCCAGCCGTGACGAGGCCAGCACCGCCACGAGGGGGGTCCCGGCGCGGTGCGTCCAGCGCAGCTCCCCGGAGCGGGCTTCGAAGGCGTAGGTGACGAAGCCGTACTTGACGACGAGCAGGCCGGGGAGGTCCCAGAGGACGGCGGCCGGGTCGTCCCAGATGGGCGAGGCGAGCCGGGCGACCCAGGCGCCGCCGGGCGTCTCGACGCGGAGCTCGGCGCGGCAGAGCCGCTCGTAGTCGCTCGCCACCAGCGGCCCGTGGTCGACCAGGGCGCCGCCCTGCTCGGATAGGGCGAAGACCGCCGGTCCCTCGCCGCTGCCGGCCCACCGGAAGCGGACGCGGAGACCGCCGGGATAGGCAAGGTCGGCGTGCCGGGGCTCGGTCACCTGCCTGAGCTCGAGGCGTGGGCCGGCGCGAAGGGCCTCAGGCGCCGGCGCCCTGCTGGCTCGCCTGCGGCCCGCCGCTCGGCTCGCCCGGCTGGCCGGGCTGCGTCTCGGCGGCCGGACGGTCCTCGGCGAGGGGCGTGACCTGGGCGTTGGCGAGGCTCCGCAGCGTTGCCGGTGGGACCGGGAAGACGGCCGTGGACGTGCCGGCCGCGGCCCAGACGACGGGGTAGCGGCCCAGGTCGGGGTCCATCACCACGCGCATCGGCCGGCGATGGCCGATCGGCGGGATCCCCCCGATGGCGAAGCCCGTCAGCTCGTGTGCCTCGCGCGCGGTCGCCCGCCGCACGGACGGCTCGCCGGTGATGGCGGCGAGGCGGGCCAAGTCCACGCGGTTGGGGCCGGAGACGAGGCAGAGGATCGGCTCGAGCCCGCCGTCGTCGCCGGGTGCCACGAAGACGAGCGACTTGACGATCTGGCCGAGCTCGGCGCCCACCGCCCGCGCCGCCTCGTCGGCCGTGTGCGTCGATTCGTCGAAGACCGTGATCGGGAGCGTCACGCCCTTCCGCGCGGCAGCATCGAGAACACGCTGGATGGCGGGATCGACGTCGTTCGCGGGCACGGCCGGAATCTACCATTCCGGGCGCCTCCGGCCCGCCCGAGCCCCGGTGCGTCCCGTGGCTCGCTGAAGGCGCCCGGGCGGAGGAGTCGGCGGTCGCCCGGCGGGCGCTAGGATGGAACCGATGCCGCTCGCGCTCTTCGACTGGGACGGGACGATCGTGGACTCGATCGACCGCCACTTCGACGCCTACGCGGTGGTCTGCCGGCGCTTCGACCTCCCGTTCGACCGCGAGATCTTCCGCTGCGTCTATGCCCCGGACTGGCGCCTGATGTACCGCCGGCTCGGGATGCCGGACGACTCGATCGAGGAGGCCGGCCGGGCCTGGCAGGAGGCATTCGCCGGCAACGAAGCTCCGCCGTTCGCCGGCGCCGCTGCCGCGCTCGAGCGGCTGAGCGCGGCCGGCTATGCCCTGGGGCTCGTGACCGGCGGTCATCGGGCGGTGATCCGGCCGCAACTCGTGCGCTTCGGCCTGGCCCACCTCTTCCCGGTCCGCGTCTTCGGGGACGAGCGGATCGCCGGCAAGCCCGACCCGGCGCCGCTTGAGCTGGCGATCCGGCGGGCGGGTCGGCTGGCCGCCCGCGATGGTCGTGCCGTCCCGCTCCTGCCCGGCGCCACCGTCTACGTGGGCGACGCCCTGGACGACATGCGGATGGCGGCCGCCGCAGGGGTGCACGGCGTGGGGATCGTCTCGGGCCTGGCGTCGGCGGACGAGCTGGTCGCCGCAGGCGCCGTCGAGACAGTCCCCTCGCTGGCCGCGTGGGTCGAACGCCGTCTGGCCAAGCCCGCCGTCCGGGTGTAGATTCGGCTAAACCGAAGAGCAGGACAGGGGAGCGCCGCGCGCGGCGCTGAGAGTGCGGAAGAACCGCAGACCCTTGGAACCTGATCCGGGTCATGCCGGCGCAGGGAGTCCACGGCAAACCTCCGTCCTGGTCCCGGACGGAGGTTTCGTTTTGTCGACGGTCGCGGTGACGGAGGGCGGCCGGGCCCTCGTGGTGGCGGACGGTGACGTCCCCGACCGCGCGGCGCTCGATCGCGCCTGGCCCGGCTGGGACACGGGCCTGACCCTGATCGTGGCCGCCGACGGTGGCGCACGCCACCTGGCGGCGCTCGAGCTCCGGGTCGACCTGCTCGTGGGGGACTTCGACTCTCTGCCCGAGGCGGCCCTCCTCGGGCTGGCGAAGGCCGGCGCCGAGGTGCTCCGCTCGCCCGCCGACAAGGACGAGTCCGACACGGAGCTGGCATTGCTCGCCGCGGCGGCCCGCGGCGTGCGGGAGATCACGGTGCTCGGGGCCCTGGGCGGTGGACGGTTCGACCACGCGGTGGCCAACCTGCTGCTCCTCGCCCACCCGGCGCTCGCCGGGATCCCCGTGGAGCTGGTCGACGAGCGCACGCGCGTCACCCTGGTGGCTGGGCCGGGCGGCGACGGCGGCCCGGCGACGAGGCCGCTGCCCGGCCCCGTCGGCGGCCTCGTCTCGCTGCTGCCCCTGGCCGGTGAGGCGCAGGGCGTGACGACGGGCGGCCTGGCCTTCCCGCTCCGCGACGAGTCGCTGCCGGCCGGCCCCGCCCGGGGCCTTTCCAACGTCCGCGTCAACACCGCCGCCTGGGTGTCGCTCCGGCGCGGCCGGCTGCTGGTCATCGAGAGCCGGGCGCCGGAACCGGCTGAACCTGGAGGAGTCCGATCATGAGCACGCTTTCCTCGACACATCCAGCCGATGAGCGCTCCCGCCCCGCCGCCCCGATCGGCGCCGCGGAGAACCGCTGGCGGACCGTCGACATCGTGGTGGTGGCCGTCCTGGCGGTCGCCTTCGGGGTCGTCTTCTTCCTCTGGAACAACGTCTGGAGCTGGCTCTCCGGCCTGGGCCCCCAGGGCGAATCGATCATCACCGGGGTCTGGCTGATGCCGGCCGTCGTCTGCCCCCTGATCGTGCGCAAGCCCGGGGCCGCGCTCTTCGCCGAGCTGGTGGCCGCCGTCGTCAGCATGGCCCTCGGCAGCCAGTGGGGGATGGACACCATCCTCTCCGGCGTCCTGCAGGGCGGCGGTGCCGAGCTCGTCTTCGCCTTCGGCCTCTACCGCTCGTGGGGCCCGCTGGCGGCGGCAATCGCGGGACTCGGGGCCGGCGTCGGCGAGGCGATCCACGACACGACCGTGAGCTATGTCGCGATCGACATCCCTGGCCGCGTCATCATCGCCGGCGTCGAGATCGTCTCGGCCGTCCTGATCGCCGGGATCGGCGGCTGGCTGCTCGTCCGCGCCCTGCGCCGGACCGGGGCGCTCGAGGCGTTCCCGGCGGAGGGGTGAGCGCGGACGATCCGACGGGGCCGCCCGGGATCGCGGCCGAGGACTTCGGCTGGACCTATCGCGGCCGGCCACGCCCCGCGCTCCAGGGGATCAGCTTCTGCCTGGAGCCGGGCCGCGTCCTGCTCGTCCTCGGCCCGTCCGGCTCGGGCAAGAGCACCCTGGCCCGAGCGCTGGCGGGTCTCGTCCCGCACGTCCTCGGCGGGACCTGGCGGGGTTCGCTGCGGGTGGGCGATGCGGAGATCGCGTCCACTCCCGCACGAGTCCTGGGCGAGCGGGTCGGTCTCGTCTTCCAGGACCCGGAGAGCCAGCTGGTCATGGCCCGGGCCGGGGACGAGGTCGCCTTCGGCCTGGAGAACCGGGGCTGGCCGCTGCCGGCGATGGCCGCCCGGGTGCCCGTGGCCCTGGCCCAGGTCGGCCTGGCCGGGTTCGAGCCGCGCTCGACCGCCACGCTCTCCGGCGGCGAGCAGCAGCGGCTGGCGATCGCGGACGTCCTCGCGCCGGCGCCCGGCCTGCTGGTCTTCGACGAGCCGACGGCCAACCTGGATCCGCCGGGCATGCAGGCCACGATCGAGCAGCTGGCCCGCCTGGCCGGGCGGCGTCGTCACACCATCGTGCTCGTCGAGCATCGGCTGGAGGCGGCCCTGCCCCTGGCCGACGACGTCCTCCTGATCGACGAGGCAGGTCGCCAGCTGGCCTTCTCGCCGGCCGCCTCGGTCGGCCCGGAGGCGGTGGAGCTGCTGGCCCGGACGGGCGCCTGGATCCCGCGGGCCTGGACGGGCGCGGGCACCGGCGCCGCCGAGGACCAGAGGTCCGGTCGCCCGCCGTTCGCGGCGGGGAACGCCCGTCCCGAACCGCCGCGGACCCAGGCGGTGCTGGTCGCGGAGGCGCTCCGGGTCGACTACCCCTCGGACGGCAGCGGTCGCCGCCGGGCCCTCGACGGGGTCTCGTTGCACGTGGCGGCGGGTGAGCGGGTCGGGCTGGTCGGCCCGAACGGGGCCGGCAAGTCGACCCTGTTGCTGGCGCTGGCCGGCCTGCTCCGCCCGAGCGTCGGCCGGGTCGCCGTCCTGGACCGGCCGTCCGGCGGCGCGTTCGTCGACCCGGCGCGGCTGGCGGCGCGCCGGCTGGCGGGCCGGGTCGGCCTCGTCTTCCAGGACCCGGAGCTGGGATTCGTCGGCCGGACCGCTCTCCTCGAGGTGCTCGCCTCCGCCGGGGCCGCGCTCCGGCCGCCGGCGGAGGACCGGGCGCCCGGGGAGCGCGTGCTCGACCGCTTCGGGCTGGCCGCCCTGGCCGACGTCGATCCCTTCCGACTGAGCCAGGGTGAGCAGCGCCGCCTCAGCCTGGCCGCCCTCGCCCTCGTGCCCCCCGCGGCGCTCCTGCTCGACGAACCGACCTTCGGCCTCGACCGGCGCGGCACGGAGACGGTCCTGGGGCTGCTGGACGAGCTGCGGGCGGGCGGCCAGGCCCAGCTCCTCGCCACGCACGACCCCCGCCTGCTGCCGGCGTGCGATCGGGTCGTCGCGCTCGACGGCGGCCGCGTCGTCTTCGACGGCGCCCCGCGCGCGTTCCTGGCCCGGCCGCCCTATCCGGTGGCGGCGGCCTGGCGGGCAGAGGTCAGTCTCGGGTCGTCCGATCCACCGGCGGCCATCCCGGAGCCGGAAGTGGAGCCGGCCGGGTGAGCCTGCTGCCCGCCCCGCTGGAGCCGACCCGGCCGGCCTTCCTCACCCGGGTGACCCCGGCCGCCCGGCTGGTCGTCGGCTTCGCCTGGCTGATCGTGGACGTGCTGACGCTCGATCCGCTCGTCCCGGCCCGCCTCCTGGTGGCGGGGATCGTCACGCTCGTCCTCTGGTCCGGGCTGCCGCTGCGGCGGGTCCCGGCACGCCTGGCGCCGCTGGGCGTCGCGATCGTCGGGCTGGCCGGCTTCTCGATCCTCCTCTCGCCGGCGAACGGCGACCCCGGCCTGGCCGCGGTGGCCGCCCTGGGCCCGGTCAGGATCACCGCCCCGGCGCTGGCGGCCGGCCTGGCGATCGGCCTGCGGATCGTGGTGATCGGCCTCACCTCGCTCCTGGTGATCGCCCCTTCCGACCCCACCCGGCTGGCCGACTCGCTCGTCCAGCAGTGGCGTGTCCCGGACCGGTTCGCCTACAGCACCCTGGCCGCGCTGCGGGTCGCGCCGTTCATGGCCGGCGACTGGGCCACGATCGGCGCCGCCCGCCGGCTTCGCGGCCTGACCGGCGGGGGGCCGCTGCGGCGCCTCCGGGAGGCCGGGGACCGCCTCCTGGTGATGCTGGTCGCGGCCATCCGGCGCGCGGAGCGGATGGCCCTGGCGATGGACGCCCGAGGCTTCGACAGCGGCATCCCGCGCAGCCACTACCGCCCGGTCCGGACGGGCTGGCGCGACTGGGTCAGCCTGGCCGTGGGGCTCGGCGTGGCCGTGGCGGCGCTCGCCCTGCCCCGCTGATCCGTGCCTGCGCCGGTGCGAGCGCTCCGCCGGAGGCGATCCGCGCGATCGGATGTACCCTCGCAGAAACGCCACCGGAGCTCCCGAGGAAGGACGACATGCTCGAGGCAGGCGCGCTCGCGCCGGACTTCTCCCTGCCCGACGCGGACGGGGTGGTCCACCGCCTTTCGGACAACCGTGGATTCACGGTCCTCTACTTCTATCCCAAGGACGACACCCCGGGCTGCACCACGGAGGCCTGCGAGTTCCGCGACGCGACGGCGGACCTGCAGGCCGCCGGCGCGGTCGTCTGGGGCGTCAGCCCGCAGGGGCCGGCCAGCAAGGCGGCCTTCCGGGCGAAGTACGGCCTGTCGTTCCCGCTGCTGGCCGACGAGGATCATCGCGTCGCGGAGGCATACGGCGCCTGGGTGGAGAAGGAGAGCTACGGCAGGAAGT
Source organism: Chloroflexota bacterium (assembly GCA_021789435.1). Classification (GTDB taxonomy): domain Bacteria; phylum Chloroflexota; class Limnocylindria; order Limnocylindrales; family CSP1-4; genus JAJYJO01. Next base: position 17,510 of record JAJYJO010000032.1, on the reverse strand, counting down.
CGTGGGGGATCCAGCGGTCCACCTTCCTGGTCGGGCCCGACGGCCGGATCGCCGTGCGCTGGCCCAGGGTGAAGCCGGAGGGCCACGCGGCCGAAGTCCTGGAAGCTCTGCGCCGGCTGCAGGCCGGGCACGGGCCGGACGGCTCCTGACATGGCGTGAGGCTTCGCCCGTGGGGGGAGACGAGCGAAGCCTCAACCCGTATTTTACGACGGCTCCGAAATCCCGTGGCTCCACCGATGCAGGCGGGGGGCCGGGGCGGCGCCGGGCGGGAGGGCCAGATGGTGAGCGAGGACGCGCACGTCACGGGCGAGGGCAAGGGAGGGCAGGCCACGGCGGCGGGGCGCGCCGCGCCGGCGCCGGGCACGCCCCGGACGCGACGCGGACGCCCCTGGGCACCCGAAGACGAGGGCCCGGGGCCGCACCGCTGGCGGCCGGCCCGATTCATGGTCATCGTCGCCCACCCCGACGACGCCGACTTCGGCCCGGCGGCGACGGCCGCCCGCTGGATCGACCAGGGGTCGGTCGGCTGGCTGGTCTGCTGCACCTCGGGCGATGCGGGTGGTGAGGACCCGGACCTCGACCCGCTCGAGCTCGCCCGGGTCCGCGAGGCGGAGCAGCGGCGGGCCGCCGAGATCGTGGGCTACGCCGGCGTGACCTTCCTGCACCAGCCGGACGGGGCGCTGGCGAACGACCTGCCGCTCCGGGAGATGCTGGTCCGGGAGATCCGGACCTTCCGTCCCGATGCCGTCCTGACCCACGACCCCGAGGTGATCGTCTATCGCGACGGCGGCATCAACCATACCGATCACCGGACGGCGGGCGCGGCGGCGATCGATGCGGTCTACCCTGCGGCTCGCAACCCGATGGCCTTCCCGTGGCTGGCCCGAAGCGGGCTGGCGGCCCACCGCGTCCGGCGTCTCTACCTCTTCTGGCCGAGCGAGCCGCAGGTTCGGGTCGACGTCGGCGCGACCCTGGAGCGCAAGGTGGAGGCGCTGCGAGCCCACGCCAGCCAGGTCCACGATCCCGCCGCCCTGGCGGAGCGGATACGGGCCTGGGGGGAGGAGGAGGGGGCTCCGGCCGGCGTCGCGGCGGCCGAGGCGTTCCGGCTCGTGGTGATCGACCGGGACGAGACGGCGGCGGCCCCCGAGGTGCCCGAGCGTCCGGCCGCCGCAAGGTAGGCGCCTTCGGGTGGGCGACGGCGCAGCGTGGCGGGCCCGGCCCTACAGCGACTCGAGGAGGACCGGCCGGACCCGCCCCCAGTTGTTCCAGAGGTCGGCCAGGGCATCGGCCCGCCGACCCAGGAGGGCAACGAGCTCGCCCAGGGTCAGGCCGCCGGCCTCGGCCGCCAGGTACTCGTCCGCGGCCACGGACACCTCCGCGAGGAGGTCCGCCATCTCCGCCTCGTTCGGCCAGCGCCGGACCCGCATCGGGTCCTGGCCTGCGTAACCGACGGCCAGCGAGAGGTCGCGCTGGCCGGGCGTCCGCCCGTCGGCGAAGCCACCCAGGCCGTCGAAGCGGTAGCCGAGCGAGGCGAGCGCCCGGCCGACCTCGCGGGCCTGCTCGCGGGTGAAGAGGCCCCAGAAGGGATGCTCGGCCGGGTACTCCAGGTAGCCGGCCTCGATCGCCCGGGCGAGGATCGCGTCCACCAGGTCGGAGAGCAGGAGCTGCCAGTGCCGCTGCTCGGCCGGATCCGTGCCGCCGAGCCGGCCGACCAGGGCCAGGAGTGCCGGACGATCACCCCGCAGCAGCCGGACGATCAGCAGGTCCGGCTCCACGGCGGGGGTCGCCGGCCCGGCCCGGCCCGTTTCCCCCGCCTCGAGCACCGCCGGGAAGCCGACGGGAGGGCCGCCGGTCGGGATCAGCGCAGCGACCGGGACCGGCTCCGGGACGGGGGCGGGCCGGCGCTCCGCCTCCTCGCAGGCCGCGAGCGCCTCGCGAGCGGCCAGGCACTCCTCCATCGCCGCCTCGGCGCTGATCCGGCGGGCGTCGGCCTCGACGCTCAGGCGCTCGACCTCCGGTCCAAGCCGGGCCGCCAGCTCGCGCTCACGCCCGAGCGTGGCGGTGGCGTCGCGCGCCGTCCGATTGACGCGGTTGATCTCCGAGAGCCAGGTCTTGGCCGCCGCCTCCACGTCCTGCGGCCCCGTGGCCCGCTCCCGGGCGGCCCGGAAGGCGCGCTGCGCCGCCTCCTTCGCCTCGCGGATCGCTCGGGGGTCGAGGCCGCGCTCCGCCTCCTCCACGCGGGCGAGGCAGGCGTCGTGGTTGCGCTGCCCCTCCCGGAGCGTGGCCTCCGCCGCCTCGGCCAGGGCCCGCAGCCGATCGGCCAGCCCGCAGCGATCGGCGACCAGCCGCCGGACCTCGCCGCAGGGGCCGCCGCCGGCCGGGTCGAGCGCGGCAGGCGCTGCCCCCGCGCCGGCCGGATCCACCGCCGACGGGTCGACGAGCGGCGGATCGCTCTGCCCGCCGCCGGTTCCCGGGGCCGACGCGGACCGCCGGCCGCCCCGCTCGGCCGCCCCGCCGCCGTTGCCTCGAGCGAAGGCCGACACGTCGAGACCCGCGGCGCCCGCCGGGACCGGTACGGCGCCGACGGGGACGGGGACCTCGCGGCCCGCCCCGGGGAGCCGGTCGGAGTGCGCGTGGCCCCCGGATCTCCCCTCGAGCATCGCCCGGAGCTCCAGGTCCTGGCCACCCTGGATCGGCACGGCCACCGCCGTCTCGGTCCGCCGCCCCGCCGGGCCGACGCGAACGCCCGTTCTGGCGACGGTCACCAGCCCCGGATCCGCCGGGCCACCCTGGGCGGTCTCCGGGCCCACGGCGGCCAGCGTCGCGAGGGTGGCCGGGCCCCGGCGCGGGACACTGCCCGGCGCGACGGTGAGGCGGACCTCGCGCGGCGATGGGGGTCGGGCGCGAAGCAGCGAGAGGAGCGCCACGCCGCAGGCGAGGCCCAGCACGAGCCCCAGGCCCAGGAAGCCGAACTCGCTGGCGCTCACCGAGTCTCCCTCGACGATTCCGGACGACCGGCGGACGTCCGGTGCGGATCTCCCGTTCCGGCGCGGCTGACCGGGCCAGCGTAGCTGCCCCGCCTCCCAGCGTCAAACCGCCACGACGGCGAGACCCGGGGCCCGGCCCGGACCGTCCGGTGCGCCCCGCGGTCCGGTCTGCGCACCGCCGCGTGCGCCCGCGGAGGTCCTTTGCTACCCTCGTGCCCACGTCGTCGCGCACGCTGCCTCTGGCCATCTCGTCCCCTGACTGGAAAGGCACGTCGTCTCTGTGGCCATCGACCCCGACCAGGAATTCCTCGTCCAGCCCGTCGACGCATCCTGGCTCCAGTGCAACATCGAGTGCCAGGAGGCGTGCCCGGTCGGGACGAACTGCCGCGGCTACCTGAACCTGGCTGCCGAAGGGCGGTTCGAGGAGGGCTACATCCTGAGCCGGGAGCCGAATCCCGTCGCGGCGATGTGCTCCTACGTCTGCTCGGCGCCCTGCGAGCGCGCCTGCCGCCGCGGCGACATCGACCGGCCCCTGGCGATCCGGGCCATGAAGCGCTTCCTGGTGGAGTGGCACGAGGCCTCCGGGATTCCCGACGTCATCCCGGCGATCGAGCCCCGTCCGGAGCGCGTCGCGGTCGTGGGTGCCGGCCCGGCCGGCCTGGCGGTCGCCCGCGAGCTGGCGACGAAGGGCTACGGCGTGACGGTCTTCGACCAGCTGCCCTACGGGGGCGGGACGATGCTGATCGGAGTCCCGGCCTTCCGCCTCCCGCGTGAGGCGATCGAGATGGATGTCCGGCTGATCGAGCGGCTCGGCGTCCGGTTCGTCTACGACACGAAGATCGGCGAGCAGGTCACCTTCGAAGAGCTCCACCGCGACTTCGATGCCGTGGCGATCTGCGCCGGGGCGATGGACCCGGTTGTCCTGGACGTGCCGGGCGCCGACCTGGACGGTGTCCAGTACGGCGTCGACTACATGAAGAAGGCCAACCTGGGACAGCCGCTCGAGGTCGGCCAGGACGTCGTGGTGATCGGCGGCGGCTACACCGCCATGGACTGCTCCCGGACCAGCCTGCGCTACGGCGCCGAGAACGTCGCCATCGTCTACCGGCGGACCCGCTCCGAGCTCGTCGTCGACGAGGAGGAGCTCGGCGAGACGGAGCGCGAGGGCGTCCGCCTGGAGTTCCTGGCCAGCCCGCTCGAGGTCCTGGGCGAGGACGGCAAGGTCACCGGCGTCCGGTTCATCCGCAACCGGCTCGGGGAGCCCGACGCCTCCGGGCGGCGTTCGCCGGTCCCCATCCCGGGCTCCGAGTTCGTGATCAAGGCTCAGACCGTCATCCCGGCCGTCTCCCAGTCGGCCGACCTGACGTTCCTGCCCGTCGACTCGCCCATCGAGATCGCCCGGGGACGCGTGAAGGTCGACCCGGCGACCTACGCCACGAACGTCCGCGGCGTCTTCGCCTGCGGCGACTTCGTCACCGGCCCGACGACCCTGATCGAGGCGGCCGGCCACGGCAAGAAGTGCGCCTACGCCATCGATCGATACCTGGCCGGGCGAGCCGACGTCAGGATCGACGCCAACGTCCGGATCGTCAGCTCCTGGCGCCACGACATGCCCGAGCTCTACGACGTGCTGCCGCGCCAGCACATCCCGATGGCGCCGGTGGAGCAGCGGATGCCGTCGACCGACCCGAGCCTGAACTTCACGACACCGGTCGAGTTCGGCTACTCGGCCGGCCAGGCGGTGGCCGAGTCGACCCGCTGCCTGATGTGCAACTACAACATCTGGTTCGACCCCTTCCGCTGCGTCCTCTGCGGGGCATGCGCCGATGTCTGTCCCGAGGGGGTCATCCACATGGTCGACGTCAACCAGCTGAAGAGCGAGGGCTACCTGCCCGAGCTCGAGGAGGCCTACGGCTGGGAGCAGGGCGCGGCCATGGTCCTCGACGAGGAGCGCTGCATCCGCTGCGCCCTCTGCGTCAAGCGCTGTCCCTTCGACGCCATCACGATGGAGCGCTTCGAGTTGCGCGAGGAATCCAGCGACGGCCGGCTCTACAAGGAGTCGTACCGGGACGCCCAGCTGGCCGGCATGCCCGGCGTCGCAGGAGGAGCCAGGTGAGTTTCCTCGAGCGGGTCGACCAGGGGATCCGCCGCAGCGTCGTCTTCCGCTCGCTCTTCCGCCAGCCCTACCCGAACGACGAACGATCGCGCGCCTACGCGGTCATGAACAATGTCTTCCTGCACATTCACCCGGTCCGCGTCCGCCAGCACGCGGTCAAGTTCGCCTACACCTTCTGCCTGGGCGGCCTCTCCTTCTTCCTCTTCCTGGTTCTGACCGTGACGGGCGTCTACCTCATGTTCTTCTACGTCCCGTCGGCCACCCAGGCCTACACCGACATCCTCCAGATCCAGAGCTCGGTGGCCTTCGGCCTGCTGACCCGCAACATCCACCGCTGGGCCGCCCACCTGATGGTCTTCTTCGTCTTCCTGCACATGATGCGGGTCTTCTACCACGGGGCCTACAAGCCGCCCCGCGAGTTCAACTGGGTCGTCGGCGTCGTCCTCCTCTTCCTGACGATCATGCTCAGCTTCACCGGCTACCTGCTGCCCTGGGACCAGATCGCCTACTGGGCGATCACGATCGGCACGAACATGGCCGGCTACGCGCCGCTCTTCAACACCCCCAGCAAGTTCATCCTGCTCGGCGGCCTGGAGGTGGGCCAGAACACCCTCCTCCGCTTCTACGTGCTCCACATCGTCGTCTTCCCCCTGGTCGCCGCGATCTTCATGGCCGTCCACTTCTGGCGGATCCGGAAGGACGGCGGCATAAGCGGTCCCCTGTGAACCGAGAGGCGTCCTGAGCATGGCCGAGACCCAGAGTCCGCCCGAGCGCCGCGTCACACCGGTCGACCCGTCCCGCCGGACGGAGATCGACAAGCAGCGCGTCCCGATGTCCGCGCGGCCGTATCGCCTGCTGGCCCTCGTCAAGCAGGACGCCGTGGTCCGCGTCCAGAAAGAGCCGGACGACACCGTGATGACGTGGCCGCACCTGCTGGCCATCGAGTTCCTGTCGGCCGCCGTGCTGAGCGTCTTCCTCCTCCTGATGGGCCTCTTCGTGAACGCGCCGCTCGAGGACCTGGCCAACGGCAACGTCACGCCGGAGGTGGCCAAGGCGCCCTGGTACTTCCTGGGCCTCCAGGAGATGCTGGCCTACTTCCATCCGGTCGTGGCCGGCGTCATGGTCCCCACCTTCCTGCTGGTCGGGGCGGCCCTGATCCCCTACGTCGATCGGGGCGACGTGCTGGCGCACAAGCCCTCCGAGCGCAAGACGGCCGTCGTCCTCTTCAGCCTCTTCGCCATCCTCGGCCTGCTCGTCACCTTCATCGGCATCTTCTTCCGCGGCGCCGGCTATGCCATCACGCTGCCCTGGGTGACCGGGCTCCATTTCAGTCTGTGAACCGGCCAGAGCTCCGGCGTCCGCGCGCCGAGCCGTGCAGTCAAAGGATTGGATCGAAAAGCCGTGGGTAACTGGCAAGTCGAGCCCCTCTCCCGGCCTCAGGCTCTCACCAAGGAGGCCATTCGCGCCCTGCGTCACGGCCAGGCGGACGGGATGTCGCGGCGCCGGATGCTGCGCACCTCGCTGGGCGCCGGCATCGGGCTCTGGCTCCTTGAGCTGGTCGGCGGGACGATCAGCTTCCTCTGGCCCAACCTGGCCGGCGGCTTCGGCGGCAAGGTGACCCTCGGCGACATCAAGGCCGTGGCCGCCAGCCCGGCCGTGATCGGCGCCAACTTCAACACGGGGGCGCCGGCCTACTTCCAGGACGCCCAGTCGTACGTGGTCCTGATCGACCCGACCCGCTACGAGTTCGTGCCGGGCGACAGCCCCGAGGGCGACGGCGCGGCCACCAACGTCCGGACCCTCTGGCAGCGCTGCACGCACCTGGGCTGCAAGCCCAACTTCTGCCCCAAGAACTACTGGTTCGAGTGCCCCTGTCACGGCTCCCGCTACGACCGGCTCGGGATCAAGGTGGAGCAGCTGGGGCCGGCTCCCCGGAGCCTGGACCGCTTCGCCTCCGTGGTGGACGGCAAGGGGGTCCTGACCCTCGACACCAGCAAGATCACCCTCGGCCCGCTGCCCATCGCCCTCGGCCAGCCCGGCCTCATCCCGCCCAAGAGCCCGACGGGCTGCATCTGAGCGACGAGCGAGCCTGATGAGATCGACCCGTCCGGGATCGGGCCCGTCCCCCGAGCAGCGCAGAGGACCGCGATGACCGACCAGCCCCGGCCCGAGCAGCGCCTGCCCGTCCCGCGTCCCCCCGCCGAAGGCCCGGTCGAGCGGTTCTCCGCCCCGCCGTCCGCCCACACCTACGGCCTCTCCAGCGAGCGGGCGGCCCGGATCGTCCGCCAGAGCGCGAACGCCCGCTGGGTCGGCTTCCTGGCGGTCCTGGTCGTCGTGGTCTTCGTGATCGTCTACTACTTCTACGACCTGGGCTTCCCAGGGATCCCCGGCAGCAGCCGTCTGGCGGCCGAGGCCGCGCAGCAGCAGGTCACCGCGATCTCCCGCGGCTACCAGCTCTTCGAGGCGAACTGCGCCCGCTGTCACGGCGCACAGGGCCAGGGCGGGATCGGCCCGACGCTCAACGACCAGGCCAAGCTGGCGACACACCTGACCCCGGCCTACATCCGGAGCGTCCTGACGGTCGGCGGTCGCTACGTCTGCGGCAACGCCAACAGCCTGATGCCGGTCTGGGCGGACACCAACGGCGGTCCCCTCAACTACGTCCAGATCGACGACCTGATCGCCTGGCTCACGGCGACCAGCAACGTCAGCTTCCAGGGCACCGACCCGACGACCGGCAAGACGGTGACGATCCATCCCTGGACGGACCCGACCTACGTCATGCCACCCGGCGCGACGCCGGTGCCGGCCTGCTGGCTCGACGCCTTCAAGAATGCCGCCAGCCCCAGTCCGAGCGCATCCTCCGGCACGGCCGCCTCGTCGCCGGGCGGCGGCGCCCCGGTGGCCACGACACTCCAGCTGACGGCCCAGAACATCGCCTACGACAAGTCGACCCTGGAGGCGCCGGCCAACCAGCCGTTCGACATCCAGTTCACCAACAACGACGCGGGGATCCCCCACAACGTCTCGATCAAGTCGGCGAGCGGAGCCCAGGTCTTCATGGGTGAGATCTTCCCGGGGACCGGCTCGCGGACCTACCAGGTCCCGGCGCTCCCGGCCGGGACCTACACCTTCGTCTGTTCGGTCCACCCCAGCATGACGGGGACGCTGACGGTCAAGTGAGGAGGCCGTGCCGAAGGGGCGCGGCAGCGATGGAGGGACGATGACGGAGCGGGCCCTGGGCCGCGGCGCACCACAGGCACGGCGGCGGGCGCTCTTCGGGCTGCTCGACGCGGGCGGCTGGTCGTGGGCGACCGTGAAGGCGTTCTGCTGGTTCCTCCTGGTCATCATGCTGCTCGGCTACATCCCCGACCGGGCCTACTACTTCACCGTCTTCCCGACGATCGACCTCGGGATCAGCGCGGTCTCGCCGATCAACCTCTGCCCGCCCGAGAACGGCGCGGGCTTCCCCTGCCCGGCTCCCCCGGGCAGCACGCTCGCCTGGCAGCCGTCGCCTGGCCAGCTCGCCCTGCCCGTTCCACTCACCGGCGGCGCGGTCGTCCAGTCCGGGACCAGCCTCCTCTACATCGGCGGATCCGCCGGCGGGAAGGCGACCGCCGCGGTCGAGCAGACGAGCGTCACCCCGGACGGCAACTTCTCGCCCTGGCAGGCCGCCAAGCCCCTCCCCGCCCCGCGCACCGACGCGGCGGTGGCCTTCCTCTCGGGCTCCATCTACGTGATCGGCGGAACCGACGCGAGCGGGGCGCCGACGGACACCGTCTTCGTGGCGACCCCTGACGCCAACGGGAACCTCGGCGACTGGACGACGGCCGACGGTCTGAAGTTGCCGGCGGCGCGGACCGGTGCCGCGGTGGCGGCCGCCGGTGACGGGCTCTTCCTGGTGGGCGGCTCCGACGGCAAGGGACCCACGGCGACGGTCTGGAAGGCGACCCTCGACAGCAAGGGCAACCTGGGCGCCTGGCAGGCGACCCAGCCGCTGCCGGCCGCCGAGCCGCGCTCCGACGCTGCGGCCTCGCTCCAGGGGAGCTATCTCTTCGTCTACGGCGGCACCGGCCGCGGCGGGCCCACCGCGACCGTGCTGCGCGGCGTCGTGGCCACCGAGAAGACGGCCGGCTCCGTCATCGGCCACTGGGAGATCGGCGGCGGCGCCACGAACCTGCCGGCGGCCCGGTCGCGGGCGGCCAGCTTCTCGGCCAACGGCACGCTCTACCTTGTCGGCGGCGTGGGGCCGGACGGCACCACGCCCCAGAACGAGATGTACTGGGCGACGCCGGACGCCAGCGGCAACATCGCGGGCTGGAGCCACCTGGTCAACGACGATCTGCCGGCCTCGCTCGGCCTGGCCGGCGGCGCGGCGACCACCTCCGGGACCCACGCCTTCATCGTCGGCGGCACGACGCGACAGGGCGTCACCGACGGCTCGATCCGGGCGGACATGGCACCGCAGCCGCCGTTCTTCGCGCTCGGGCTCGTCGGCGCCACCATCCCCGCCCTCGCGATCAAGGGCGAGGTCGGCCAGCAGCTGGGCTACCTGGCGGCGGCCGGCGTGGGCACGGTCGACTTCGTGCTGCTGATCCTGGTCGGGGTGGCGATGGCCCATCCGGAGCGGACGCGTGAGCTCTGGGCCCGGCTGCGCCGCCGGCGGGCCTGAGGCGGCGTCTTTCACTCCCGCCCCCGGGCGGCGGCGGCCCCACCTCTGGGCCGGCTCGCCGGGTCTTCGTAAACGCCTGCCGGGACCGGCGCAGCTCAGGCTCCCCGGTCGGGCCCCCTCCGGCCGGCCCTCCCGAGAGCGCCGACCGGCCGGATCCCGGCGCCCGGCGGTCCTTCACGGGCGACGAGGCCGGGCGGCTCGACCGCGACCGGCTCGCGCGACGCGAAGCGCGACGTGCCGGGGGCTCTCGGCGGGACGGACGGCAGCGCTGCCACGACCGCGAGGCGCGCGTCGAGGTCCGCCAGCAGGGTCGCCAGGTCGAGGCCGCCGTCGTGGCCCGCCCGGGCCGCGGCCGCCAGGTGCACCCGTGCGCCGCGCAGGTTGTTTTCGACGCCGCGGGGATTGCCGCGGACCGCATGGACGAAGCCGGCGGCCAGCTTGATCAGGCCCTGGTAGAGAGCCCGCTCCCCGGGGTCCGCGGTGCCCATCCAGGCCGGCTCGAGCACCTCGTGCGCCTCGAAGAAGTCGCCCCGGCGATAGGCGTCCAGCCCCGCGGCGAGGGCCGCGGCACGTGCCTGCGGGCTGATGGGCCGGTAGGCCTTCGCTCGCCCACCCTGGAGGACCGTCGAGCGAGCGCGCCCGGGCTCGGCCGGGGAAGGCGTGTCGCGAGCCGGCCGGGACGGGTCAGCCGTCCCGCCTCCCTCGGCCGAGCCGCCCATCGGCTGTTCCGTCAGGCCAGGTCCTCGAGCCGCCGCCGGCCGCCGAAGCCGGTGCCCAGCTCATGCCACCAGGCGACGCGCTCCTCGCCGAGCCGCCAGCAGAGCCAGACCTGGCGACCCGCCACCAGGGCCGGGAAGTCGATGAGGCCCGCCTCGATGTCGCGCAGCTGGATGCTCCACTCGTCGAGCCGCGCCACGCCGGCCTGCATCTGGTCGACGAGCGCCTGTATCCGCAGCTCCAGGTGGCGCGCCTGCTCGTCGGCCGAGCCGCCGGACTCGCGCTCGGGGGCCCCGCTGGCCTCATGGACGGAGACCGCGCGCTCTCGCAGCTCGATCAACTGGAGACGCTGGCGCTGCAGCGTCTCCAGGAGGGGTCGAACCTCCCCGAGGCGAGCGTTGGCGCGGTCCAGGTCGTAGAAAGCGGTCACGGGCCCATCTTAGCCCGGCGTCGGTTGTAGGATGCCCGGGCAGCCCATACGGAGGGACGCCGATGAAGCTCGCGATGCGCATGGAGGGGATCGGCACGGAGACGGCCTTCGAGGCCGCCGCCCGGGCCCGGGCGATCGAGGCGACCGGGCGGGAGGTGATCCACCTCGAGATCGGGGAGCCCGACTTCGACACGCCCGCCAACGTCCGCGAAGCGGCCAAGCGCGCGCTCGACGACGGGGCGACCCACTACGCCCCGTTCCCCGGGATCCCCGAGCTCCGCGTCGCCATCGCCGACGACGCGAGCGCCCGCAAAGGCTTCGCCGTGGCGCCGGACCGTGTTTTCGTGACCGTCGGCGGCAAGGGCGTCATGTACTACGCGATCCTGGCGCTGGTCGACCCGGGCGACGAGGTGATCGTGCCCGATCCGGGCTACCCGATCTACGAGTCGGTCACGCGCTTCGTCGGCGGCCGGCCCGTGCCGATCCCGATCCGCCAGGAGAACGCCTTCCGGCTCGACCCGGACGAGCTGGTCCGGCTGGTGAGCCCGCGGACCCGGCTGATCGTGATCAACTCGCCGGCCAACCCGACCGGGGGAGTCCTGACCCGGGCCGACCTCGAGAAGATCGCGACCGTCGCCCGGGAGCACGACCTGATGGTCCTCTCCGACGAGATCTACGGCCGCATCCTCTATGAGGGCGACTTCGTCTCGATCGCCTCGCTGCCCGGCATGGCCGAGCGGACGATCGTCCTCGACGGCTTCAGCAAGACCTACGCCATGACCGGCTGGCGCCTCGGCTACGCCATCGTCCCGGAGTCGCTCGTCTTCGGCTTCGGCCGGCTGATCATCAACTCCATCAGCTGCGCCCCGACCTTCACCCAGTGGGGCGGGGTGGAGGCCCTGCGCGGCCCGCAGGACGCGGTCGACGCCATGGTCGCCGAGTTCCGGGCCCGGCGCGACCTGATCGTGGACGGCCTCAACGGCCTGCCCGGCTTCCGCTGCCTTCGCCCGTCGGGTGCCTTCTACGTCTTCCCGGACGTCTCGGGGACCGGCCGGACCGGCCGGGAGCTGGCGGACCTGCTCCTCAACGAGGCCGGCGTCTCGGCCCTCTCGGGGACAGCCTTCGGCGAGGTGGGGCTCAACCACCTCCGCTTCAGCTACGCCAACAGCCAGCAGATGATCGCCCGGGCGCTCGAGAAGATGCGGGCCGTCCTGGAGCCCCTGGCCGTCTGAGAATCTCGGGCCCGAGGAGTCGCCGCACTTCCGGGGCGCCGCGGTCCCACCAAGGGCCGGGGCGCCTCGGTCCACCCGGCTCCCTCAGCGCGTCTCGATCGCCTCCACCGTCCGGCGGAGCACCGCCACGCGGCGCTCCCGCTCGCGGACGAACCGCTCGATCGCCTCCAGGATGTGGCCCGGGTCGAGGTGGGCCTCTTCGATCACCTCGTCGACCGTGCCGCCGGTCCGCCAGCGGTCGTCCCAGTCAGCCGACAGCGAGTACTCGCGGGCCAGGGGCCCGTCCAGCCAGTCGCCCATCAGCCGGAAGGCGCCGTTGGTCACGGCCATCGCGTCCCAGCGGTCCGCCGCCGAGACGGTCGCCTGGCGGTAGTCCGCATCCTGGAGCCGGAAGAGGCCGGGGCTGATGGCGGCCACGATCTTGACGTTCAGGCCGGCCCGGTCGAGCTCGGGGAGGACCCTGACCACGTTGGCCGTGGAGGCCGTGCCGCGGACGAAGACGGTCCCGCCCCGCGGCCGGCCGGGCCGGAAGTCGCGCAGGACGTAGGCGCCGCGGGCGGCCTCGAAGTGGGACGGGATGCCGAGCGCCGCCCGGTCGGGGATCTCGATCGCCGGCCGGGTCAGGTGGAGGGCCACGATGGGGACGGGCCCGGCCAGGGCGGCGCCCAGGACGACCGGGACCTCGTTGTACTCCCAGGGGTGGAGGTCGACGATGTGGCCGTCCGGAAAGAGCTGGGTCACCCCGGGCGAGAAGATGCCGAAGTGAGTCCGCGAATCCTCGGCCGTCTCGGGGCCGGAGTGGCCGGCCACCCAGAGGACCTTGCCCACCTTCAGGTCGCAGTCCTGCGCCAGCTGGCTGAAGAGGCGCAGCGGGCCGTACTTGAGGTAGCTGAACGAGGCGTAGGTGGAGCAGGCTGTCCAGAACCCGTTGAAGGCGGCGAAGGGGTCGTCCGCCAGGTTGACCGAAGCGAGCCCGGCCATCAGGCCGGCGTTGGTGAACTCGGTGATCTCCTGGGGCAGGATCGAGCCGCGCGGGTTCCGCTCGCGCTCGTACCAGCCCCAGCCGGGCAGGTCGCCCCAGTCCTTGCCGAAGCCCGCGATGTTGGTCGATTCGGCCAGGTCCGCCGAGGAGACGATGAACAGCGGCCGGCCGTGCTCCGCCCGGGCGAAGGCGTTGACCCACGAGCCCCAGGCGCCGAGTGCGGCCCGGTTGGGCTGCTTCTCGCCGGGCTTGCGGTAGAGCTCCGGCGGGTAGGCGCGGTAGTCGAAGAGACGGCGATCGTCGAAGACGGTCGCGCCGCGGCCCCCCAGGTTGAAGGTCGGGATCTCCTCCGGGACCGTGTCGGCGACGGCGACCAGGCGGTCGGAGAGCCAGCGGACCAGGCCGGTGTCGCGGCGGAGGACCGAGATGACGGTCCGCAGGTTCGCCTCCGCCTGGGCAGCCCGGGCGGCCGGATCGGCCGGCGCCGGCTCGTCGACGCCCTCGTAGCTCACCCCGTACTTCGCCATGAACGCGTGGCGGACCGCCCAGAACTCCGGGGCGTTGAGCGGGTGCGGCGTGCCGTGCGAGCGGTAGTCCTCCTTGCCGTAGCCGCGGCCCTTGCGGGTGCGGAACCAGGCGACGCTCGGCACGCGGTCCGGGTTGTCGCCGCGTGACGCGTCGAGGACGGCGCCCAGGACCGGGCCCCACTCCATGCCCCGCTCGGTGCCGGTCACCCGCCAGCCGTAGGGCCGGAACCAGTCGTCGGGTGTGCCGGCGATGACCGACGAGGCCGGTCGCTCGTCGATGCCGAAGTCGTTCCAGTCGACCAGGAAGACCAGGTTCGACAGCCCCAGGCCCCAGGCCGAGTTCTTGGTCTCGTGGGCGGCGCCGGGTGTCAGGCCGCCCTCGCCCTCGACGACGAAGACCTTGACCTCCTCGCAGCCGGCCAGCTTCAGGGCGGTCGCCTCACCGGCGGCCGGCGGCATGCCATGACCCGACGGCCCGGTGTTCGCCTTAAGGAAGAGGGTCTTGCCGGCCATCTCCGCATGGCCCGGCAGGCCGCCCCGGTGGCGGAGTCCCGGCAGGTCCTCCCAGGTCAGGGCCCAACGGCCGCCATCGGGGAAGCCGAAGGCCTCGCCGCCGCCGAGCTCGCGGCGGGCGCGGAGTGCCTCGTTGAAGACGGCGAGGGTGGCATAGACGAGCGGGACGGTGTGGCCGGCCGAGAGGACGAACCGATCGGCGAAGCGCCGCCAGGGCCGGCGGACGTCCCAGCGCATGGCGCCCGAGAGGAGCAGGGCGAGCAGCAGGTGGACCTTGGAGCGCGAGCCGCCGGGGTGGCCCGACTGGCGGTAGTTGAGGGAGAGGTCGATGAGCTCGTCGACCAGGTCCTTGACCTGCTCGTAGCGCTCGAAGTCGGCGGCGGCCGCCGCGTAGAGCTCGTCGACCGACGAGCGCCGCATGGTGTCCAAAGATCCGTCCTCCGCTGGACCGCCGTCCCGAGTCTGCGGCCTGCGCGCCGCCGGTCCCGGGTCGGGAGAGGCGCCGCGAAGCATGGTAGCGGGGTGGGAAGCTCCGCGGCGGGGCGGGTCAGCTCGGTGCGGGCGAGGGGCTCGGTGCGTTCGGTGCGGGCGGCGCCGCGGAAGGGCCTGCCGACGGCGCGGCCGAGGCCGCCGGCGACGGCGCCGGCGACGGCGACGACGGCGCCGGCGAGGCGGCTGCGGACGGGGCGGGGGACGGCGGCGTGCAGGCGGTGTACGGATGGAGGATGGAGGAGGTGCAGGCCGCGTAGGAGAAGTCGTTGGCGTTCTTCGGTCCGGGGCCGAAGAAGGGGAAGGCACCCACCAGCGAGGCCACCAGGTAGATCGCCAGGAGCGTGACGGGGTTGACCCGTCGCAGCAGGTACCAGGTCGCGATCACCAGGGCCAGCGGCAGCAGGCCGGGAAAGAGCTTGTCGAGGATGTCCAGCTGGAGGTTGAGGCGGGTGTCGTAGAGGCTGATGGTGGGGGCCAGGAAGACGACGACGAACTGGGCCGACAGGGCGCCCAGGACGATGTTGCCCAGGACTCCCGCCCCGGTCAGGATCCGCTCCATCGCCCCGGATCGCAGCAGGTCGGTGACGAAGACCCGGCCCCGGGCGTAGCCCTGGGTCCAGGCCACGTAGCCGATGGCGATGATCGAGACGGAGATCAGGAGCAGGTAGACGATCGCCCCGAGTGGGTTGCCCGTCCGACCGGCGATGCTCACGCCGGCACTGGAGCTGGCGCCAGCGATGCCGATCCCGACGGCCAGGAAGAGCGGGGTGAGCGTTCCCTGGCTGATGGTGTCGCCGATGCCGGCCAGCGGGCCCATCAGCCCCGACTTGACGGCGTTGATCGCGTCGTCGTCGATGGCCGCGCCGTTGGCCCGCTGCTCCTCCATGGCGATCACCGCGCCGTGGATCACGTTGCCCAGGTTCGGCTCCGTGTTGAAGAAGACGACGTGGCGGCGGAGAGCGGCCCGGATCTCGTCCTCCGAGCGGTAGAGGCGGCGGATGATCGGGGTCATGGCGTGGGCGAAGCCCGTCCCCTGGAGCCGCTCGTAGCTGTAGTTGGCGTGCGAGAAGAAGGTCCACAGGATCCACGACCGGAGGACGTCGCCGCGAGTCAGGCGGACGCGCGGGACCTCGGCCGGGGCCTCGCCCGGGCCGGCCGGCGCGCTCCCGGCAGCCCCGACCGCCGCGCCACCCGGGGCCGGGGTCGCGGCGGCCCCCGCGGCCGCGCCGATCGGCCGGTGCTGCCCGTCGGCCACGAAGGTCACGTGCAGGTAGGCGAGCACGAGGCCGAGGGCGGCGATGATCACGATCTGCAGCTGCCCGCCGCTGGCCACCATGGCCAGGTAGCCCAGGAAGAAGTAGGGGATCACCGGGCCGCGGAAGATGAAGCGCATGTTGAGGGCGATGCCGATGGCCGGCAGCACCCCGCCCGCCACCGACAGGCCGTTGAGCACCCAGGGCGGCAGGCCGTCGAGGATGCCGACGACGAAGCCCGTGCCGTTGTAGGCCAGCAGGAAGACCGGCACGACGCTGATGACGAGCAGCCAGACCTGGCCGGGCAGCCAGTTCATCCAGGCCACGCCACCGATGTCGGCGGCGTCGGCCCGGGCGTCGACCCAGTGGGCGAAGATCGAGTCGGCCGTCATCCGGAGGTTGAAGATGAGCGTCCCGAGCAGGCCGATCGGCACGGCCAGGGCCAGCGCCTGCGCCGGGTCCAGGTGGCCCGCGATCGCCAGCGCAGTCCCCACCCAGCCGGCCAGGCCCGGGTCGCTCGGCAGCGTCCCTCCGGCCGAGATGAAGCCGAGGTAGGCCAGGTTGATGGTCGCCCCGATCAGCGTTCCCTGGGCCGGGTCGCCGAAGATCACGCCCACCAGGAGCCCGGCGACGAGCGGCCGGAAGAGGGTGAAGTAGGCCAGCCCGAAGAGCCAGGGGCTGTTCGCCAGGTAGTAGCCGAGGGCGATCAGCAGGGCCTGGAGCGGGCTGACGGTGATCGCCGCCGACCCGCCGGAGGTCCCGGCCGCGAACGTCGGGCCGGCGGCCAGCGCCAGCAGGACGATGCCGGCCGCCAGGGCCGCGGGGAGGGCGAGGCGGCGGCCGATGGCCTGGGGGGGCCGCGGGCCGCGGGGAACGGTGGGGCGCCTGGGCATCTCCTACCTCACTGCGTGACGAACGGTCAGGGTCTGGCGGCGTCCCCCCGGGCGCCGCGGTCGAGCGAGCGGAACGGGATCGGCCGATCGTCGGCCACGATCCGGACCTCCACCCGGGTGCCCAGCTCCTCCAGTCGGCGGAGCGTGGCCCGCTCCTCGTCGCTGGCGTGGACGCTCCGGTAGAGCGGGTGGCGGCCCTGGGCGGCGCCCAGGCCACCCAGGTTCAGCACGTCGAAGGTGATGCCCGCCTCGCGCAGGCGGAGAGCCGTCGCCGGGGCGCGGAGGAGGACGATGATCCGTTCCGGGCCGCCCGCGACCTGGCCGATCCGCGCGATCCCGGCTTCCAGGTCGTGAACCTCGACCGGGACGCCGGGCGGCGCGGCCAGGGTCATGACGTCGGCCAGGAACTCGTCCCGGGCCACGTCGTCGTCGACGATCAGGATCCGGTCGGCGCCGATGGCCCGCAACCAGACGGCGATGACCTGGCCGTGGATCAGGCGGTCGTCGACGCGGACCAGGCTGAGGCTCATCGCCTCGCTTCGGCTGTCCGCGGGGTCGTCGCCCGCCCGGAGACGCGCTCCGCCGGAGTCCGTGGAGCCGGCCGGGCCGGGGCGACCGGCAGGGAGGCGGCGTGCGGCCGACCGTCGCCGCCGCCGTTGCCGCCGCCGGCCGCCGCCGGGAGCCCGCCGCCGTCCG
>JAJYJO010000122.1 GCA_021789435.1 Chloroflexota bacterium | reverse complement strand
CGCCGGTCCGCGGGCTGTGGCTGTGCGGCTCGGCGGCCCACCCGGGGGGCGGGATCATGGGTGCTCCGGGCCGGCTGGCGGCGCTGGAGCTGCTCCGCGAGCGCCGGGGCGGGGAGGTCGCCGCCCAGGCCGGGACGGGCGGCGGGCCCCTGGACGGCGCCGGCCGCGTCGGACGCGCGACCCGCCGGGCGTTCGACGCGCTGTGCGCCGCCGGGGAGGCGGCCGCGGGATCGCGGGACGAGGCGCCCCGGGGGGGTGCGGGATGGTGAGCGGGGCGCCTCCCGCCTACGACGCGATCGTCGTGGGCGGCGGCCACAACGGCCTCGTCTGCGCCGCCTACCTGGCGCGGGCGGGGCTGCGGACGCTGGTCCTGGAGCGGCGCGAGGTCGTCGGCGGGGTGGCCGCGACCGCCGAGCTGGAGCCGGGGGTCCGGGCTCCGCTGGCCGCCGACACGGTGGGCCGGCTGCAACCCCGGGTCGCCCGCGAGCTCCGTCTCCACGAGCACGGCCTCCGGCTCGTGGCGCCGGCGGTCCGGGCCTTCGCCC
Source organism: Chloroflexota bacterium (assembly GCA_021789435.1). Taxonomy (GTDB): domain Bacteria; phylum Chloroflexota; class Limnocylindria; order Limnocylindrales; family CSP1-4; genus JAJYJO01. Next base: position 5,257 of record JAJYJO010000122.1, on the reverse strand, counting down.
CGCAGCCGGACGGCCGGGCCGTGACGCTCTGGTCGGACGTCGGCCGGACCGCCGCCGGGCTGCGAGCCTGGTCCCCGGCGGACGGGGCGGCCTACCCCGCGTTCGATGGCCGCGTCCGCGCCTTCGGCCGGCTCCTCGACGCGCTGGGGGCCGCGACGCCGCCGGACCTGCACCGCCCCGGAGCGTCGGACGCGCTGGCGGGCCTCCGGCTGGGCGCCGCCTTCCGCGGCCTCGGTGCGGAGGGGGGCCGGGCGCTCGGCCGCGTCGTGCCGATGGCGGTGGCGGACCTGGTCGGCGAGTTCTTCGACGCGGAGCCGGTCCGGGCGACTCTCGCCGCGGCCGGGATCCGGCACGCGGCCATGGGGCCGTGGTCCGCGGGCACGGCCGCTCACCTGCTCACCCAGGCCGGGGCGGGCGGGGGCGCGGCCGGCCAGACGGTCTTCGCGGTGGGTGGCCCGGGCGCGCTCGGCGAAGCGCTCGCCGCGTCGGCCCGGGCGTTCGGCGCGACCGTCCGGACCGGCGCCGAGGTCCGCCGGTTCGTTCGCGCCGGCGACCGGGTGACGGGCGTTGTCCTCTCCTCCGGAGAGGAGGTCACGGCCCCGATCGTCGTCTCCGGCCTGGATCCAAAGCGGACGCTGCTCGGCCTGCTCGACCCGGTCGCGCTCGGCCCGACGATGGTCTGGCGGGCGGGCAACCTGCGCCAGCCGGGCGTCGTCGCCAAGGTCATCCTCGGCCTGGCCGGGCTGCCGCGCTTCCCGGCCGCCGGCGACGGCCCGGAGGCGGAGCGGCTCCTGCGCGGCCGGATCCTGGTGGGGGCGACCGGGATCGACGACCTGGAGCGGGGCTTCGACGCGGCGAAGTACGGCCGGGTCTCGGAAGCTCCCTACCTGGAGGCCACGATCCCGTCGCTGGCGGACCCGTCGCTCGTCGCCGGGGCGGGCGCGCCGCGCCACGTCCTGAGTGTCCTGGTCCAGTGGGCCCCCTACCACCGCCGGGAGGGTGCCTGGGAAGGCGAGCGGGAGGCGCTCGGCGACCTGGTCCTGCGCCGCCTGGAGGAGGTCGCGCCCGGCGTCTCCGGCCTCGTCACGAGCCGGCGGGTCCTGACCCCGCTGGACCTGGAGCGCGACTTCGGCCTGACCGAGGGCCACCCGCTCCACGGCGAGCCCTCGCTCGACCAGTGGTTCGCCTGGCGGCCGATGGTCGGGCTCGCCCGCTACCGGCTGCCCCTGGGCGGCCTCTACCTGGCGGGCTCGGGAGCCCACCCGGGCGGCGGGATCACCGGGGTTCCCGGCGCCAGCGCGGCCCGGGCCGTGCTGGTCGACCGGAGCCGGGCCTGACGCCGGCCGGGGCGTCAGGACGGCGCGTCAGGACGGCGCGTCAGGCCGGGGGGTCGCCGGGGACGGCTTCGGGCGGCGGCAGCTCCCAGCGCCAGTCGCGGAGGCGCCGGAGCAGCCGGCGCGCCGTCAGGTCCAGCTGGATGGGCGTGACGGCGATCCGCCGGTTGACGACTGCGTGGAAGTCGGTCCCGGGGACGGCCAGGCCCGACGGCGGCGGACCGCCGATCCAGTAGTAGGGGATGCCGCGCGGATCGAGCCGTCGCACCAGCTCGTCCTGGTAGATCCGCTTGCCGAGGCGCGTCACCTCGATCCCCTCGACCTCCTCTGCCGTGATCGCCGGGACGTTGACGTTGATCAGCTCGCCCGGCGAGAGGCCGTGCTCCAGGACGTTGCGGGCGACCGTCGCCGCGGCCCGGGCGGCCAGGCTGAAGTCGGGATGCGCGTAGTACTCCTGCGAGATCGCGAAGGCCGGGCAGCCGTTGATGACGCCCTCCATGGCCGCGCTGACCGTGCCCGAGTAGGTGATGTCGTCGCCCAGGTTGGCGCCGTAGTTGATCCCCGCCGCCACGAGGTCGAAGCCGTGGCCGAAGAAGCCCAGGAAGGCCAGGCTGACGGCGTCCGTCGGCGAGCCGTCCACCGACCAGCCGATCGAGCCGTCGCCCAGGCGCCGCTCGCGGACGCGCAGCGGCCGCATCAGCGTCTTGGTGTGGCCGACCGCGCTCTGGTTGGTGTCCGGCGCGACGACGAACGTGTCGCCGATCGGGTCGAGCGCCTCCTTGAGGGCGAGCAGGCCGCGCGACTCGATGCCGTCATCGTTGGTGACCAGGATGCGCGGCCGGCTTGGCCACTCCCCGAGGGGGCGGGCATGGGACCGCAGCGCCCGCGCCTGCCGGTGCCGGCCGCCCGAGAGTGGCTCGCCGCGCTCCTTGTCCAGGTCGCGAGCCTCGAGGCGGGTGCCCTCGCGGCTGCCGTCCGCATCGGCAGGTTCCGCAGGGGGCCTGCGGCCCGCGGAGAGCGGTTTTGCCCGTTCCGTCACGCGACCGGTCCGCCGGGCAGGCCCTCACCGCGTGTCCCCAGGCGGTCGGGTGCCGCGTCGCCCATGGCCTCGTCCAGCTCCCGGTCCTGTCCTGCGGCCGGCTCGCGCGGCACGCGGAACGGGTGGCCCTCGCGGGCCTCCAACCGCCGGGCCGCCCGAGCGGCCACGCTCCGGCCCTCGGAGGCGTTGCGGCCGAGGTAGTAGAAGAAGAAGGCGGAGAGGACCGCCGCGACCGGGATGCCGAAGATCGCGCCGGCGATCCCCGCCAGCTTGGTCCCGACCAGGACGGCGGCCAGGACGACGATCGGGTGGATCCCCACCGCCTCGGCCATCAGTCGTGGCTGGACCAGGTTCATGACCAGGAACCAGCCGATCCCCATGATCGCCAGCGCCGGCAGCGTCGCCTCGGGCTTGAAGAAGATGGCTACCAGGACCGGCGGGGCCCAGGAGAAGAACGGCCCGAAGAACGGGATCGCCTGCAGGATCCCCGAGGTGGCCGTCGTCACGGGCAGGTAGTCGAGGCCGAGCAGACCGCTGGCCAGGGCGGCGACGGTGGCGTAGATGATGCCCATCACCGCCTGCCCACGCAGGAATCCGCCGAACGACCGGCTGACGCTGGTCTCCAGGAGGCGCGCCTCCTCGGTCCAGCCGGGCGGCGTGACCCGGAAGATGAACGAGAGGATCCGGTCGCGGTCCATCGCCATGTAGAGCGAGAGGATCAGCACGATCAGGACGTTGCCCAGGATGCCCAGGCTCGCGACGGCGAGCTGCTGGAGGGGCCCGACCAGCTCGTTCGCGCCGAGCCGGAGGTTGTTCAGGAAAGCCCCCGCCTGGGCGGCCAGGTCGACCCGCCCCAGGCCGATCGCGTCGAGGCGTTCCTGCCAGGGCGCGAGCAGGCCCGGCAGCTGCTGGTTCAGCTGGGGCACGTTCTGGATGAACTGGCTGATCGAGCTGGACATGCTGGCCGCGACCTGGATGGCCAGGACCACCAGGACGGCAAGGAGAAGGGCGTAGACGAGGATCACCGCGACTGCGCGCGGCAGACCGGGCAGGAGGCGCATGAGGCCGGAGGCGAGCGGGCTCAGGATGAATGCGAGCAGCCAGGCCAGGAAGAAGACCAGGATGACGTCGCCGAAGAAGAGCACCAGCTGGGCCACGAAGCCGAGCACGACGAAGCCGACGGCGGTCGTCCCCAGCACGAGGAAGGCCGTCAGCCAGCGCTGCTGGCGCTCGGTCAGCTCGAAGGCCATCGTCGGTGCCCCAACTCGCCCCACTCGCAACTTCCGGGGGAGCGGTGACCCCTCCCCTGCGGTGCATGGTAGCCCGCGACCGTTAGCTGCCGCTCCCCCCGGAGTACGCGGCGTCCCCGGCCGGCCCCTGGCGCTTGACCCTTATGCGATGACTCGCATGGACCGCAGGGGTCGCCGCCGGGGCGGCCGATGACTCGCATGACCGCAGGGCTCGTCCCCAGGGGCGGCCGAGCGAATGATCGACCGGCCATGCGATCCGCCACTCCGGGCCGGGGCCTTTCGCGAGGCCCGGAACCGCGGACGTGCTTGTTGGCATTATGCGGTGACGCGCATTGCCGGCGGAGCAGGCGCCCGGCTTGGCTTCTAGCGGATGCCCATCCGCTGGCGGACTTCGGCGATCGTCGCGGCCGCCAAGGGCCGGGCCCGCTCGGCGCCCTCGGCCAGGATGCGGTCGACGCGGTCGGGCGCGGCGATCAGCTCGAGGTACCGCTCGCGGGCCGGCGCGTAGTGGGCGGCGATCCGCTCCGCCAGCAGCTTCTTGGTGTCGACGCAGCCGGTGCGCGCGGTCCGTTCGCCCTCCCAGATCGACTCGTAGTCCCCGCCGAAGAAGCGGTGCAGCTGGCAGACATTGCAGACCTCCGGCCGGCCGGGGTCGGTCCGCAGGATCCGCTTCGTGTCGGTCACCATCGACATCACCTGGCGCCGGATCGTCTCGGGCTCGGCCAGGATCTCGATCGTGTTGCCGAGTGACTTCGACATCTTCCTGACGCCGTCGGTGCCGAGGACGACCGGCGCCTCCGTGTAGACCGGCTGCGGCTCGGGGAACGTCTCGCCGTACATGGCGTTGAAGCGGCGGACGATCTCCCGCGAGAGCTCCAGGTGGGCCGCCTGGTCCTTGCCGACCGGGACGAGCGAGGCCTTGTAGAGGACGATGTCGGCGGCCTGGAGAACCGGGTACGCGAGCAGGCCGTGGTTGAGGTCCTCGGGCTGGTTCTGGCGCTTCTCCTTGTACGTCGGCGTCCGTTCGAGCCAGCTCACCGGCGTGACGGTGGTGAACAGCCAGGCGAGCTCGGTCACTTCGGGCCGATGGGACTGGACGAAGAGCGTGCAGCGCTCGGGGTCCAGGCCGAGCGCCATGAGGGTGGCCGCCATCTCGCGGGTCCGCTGGCGCAGCGCATCGGGGGAGTGGGTGCTCGTCAGGGCGTGGTAGTCGACGATGCAGTAGATCGCCTCGTACTCGGTCTGCAGCCGGACGTAGTTGCGGATGGCCCCCAGGTCGTTGCCGAGGTGGGGCACGCCCGACGGCTGGATGCCGCTGAAGATCCGGGGGCGCGGGGCCGAGGCGACCTCGGCGGGGCGCGCGGAGACGGCAACGTCGGCGGTCATGGTCCCGGAGTGTAGCCGACGGCGACCCCTGGCACGGAGGCGGGCTGACGGGGCGGGCGGCGAGGGGACGCGGGTGCGGCATGCGGTTACGCGGAGGCGGGTGCGGCACGCGGTTACGCGGACGCGCGTGCGGGGACGCGGGACGCCGACGCGGGTGCGGCACGGGAGGCGGGGAGCGGGGGCGCGGGGTTCGGGGCCCTCCGCCAGCGGCTACCATTTCGACCGATGATCGCCTCGCCCGCTCCGCG
>JAJYJO010000031.1 GCA_021789435.1 Chloroflexota bacterium | reverse complement strand
CGCGGTCACGGTCGCCATCATGTTGGTGCCGGTGTCGCCGTCGGGAACCGGGTAGACGTTGAGGGCGTTGACCTCGTCGACGTGGGCCCGCAGGTTGGCGACGCCCGCTCCGAAGGCCCCGAGGAGGCCCGCCCCGTCGCAGGAGCGACGGCTCATCGCGGGGCGTCCTCCGGGCCGCCGGCTGCGGGCCGACCCGCGGATCGTCCGGAGCGCCGGCGGCCGCCCGACTCGGCGGCGACCGGGCGGCCATGACCGTCGCCCGGGACCGGCTCCGCGCCGATCACCGGCGCGGCGTCCGCCGGCTGCGGCGCGACCGCCGCGCCCGCGGCCGTCCCGCCGCCCGCCTGGTAGTGGAGCCCGCCCACGTGGACGGTGAGGCGACCGACCTCGCGGCCGAGCGCCCGCCGGAGTGCGTAGCGGACCGCCGAGTCGACCTGGCGGGCCACCTCGGCCACCGGCACACCGTAGGCCACGGTCACGTACAGGTCCAGGTCGAGCCCAGTCGCCACGGTCAGCCGGATGCCGGACGGCCGCAGGCCGAGCCAGCGGAGAAGACGGCTGCGCAGGTCCGGGTCGGAGAGCCCGACGACGCCGTAGCTGCCCTGGACGGCGGTCCGGACGATGTCGACGATGGCCCGGCGGGTCACGATGGATCGGCCCGGAACGGGTCCTTCGAGCATGCGGGTGGCTTCCTCCGGGCGGCGGGGCTCCCGGGCGGTCGAGCTCGGGCGGTGTGCTATCATACCGCCTCGGTCCGGCCGTCCATGGCCGGCTCTTTCGTGCTGATCAACCCCTCTCGACGCCCGAGGTTCCCATGGCTCGTGCCTGCGCCATCTGCGGCAAGGTCTCGATGGGCGGCTTCAACCCGCAGTCGTCCGGGATGAACCGCGTCCGCGCCCACCGCCGCTACCACCCCAACCTCCAGCCGCTCGATATCAGCCGGCAGGGCAAGCCGACCCGCGAGCTGGTCTGCACCCGCTGCCGCCGGACTTTGATGCGCACGAAGGCCTAGTCCCGGGGGCCGCCCGGGCGGCCGCTCGATGCCACGACCGGTCGCGCCGCGACCGGTCGTCCTGTCTCCGGGCCAGCCGGCCGTGCGGCGACCGGGGTCGCGGCGGATGGCCCGGGCGTCCGCCTCAGCCGTCCGCCGAGTCGAGCAGCAGCGTGAACGGCCCGTCGTTCACGAGTTCCACCGCCATCTTCGCCCCGAAGCGACCACGCTCGACGGGAATCCCCTCGGCGGCCAGCGCCGCGCAGTAGGCCGCGTAGAGCCGCTCCGCCAGGCGCGGCTCGGCCGCGCCGGTGAAGGACGGGCGGCGCCCCCGACGCGTGTCCGCGTAGAGGGTGAACTGGCTGACGACCAGGGCCGCCCCGCCGACGTCCACGATGGAACGGTTCGTCCGCCCCTCGGCGTCGGCGAAGATCCGCAGGCCGGCGGTGCGGCGGGCCAGGCCGCCGGCGACCGTCTCGCCGTCGCCCGGGCCCACCCCGAGCAGGACCAGGAGGCCGGGCCCGATCGCGGCGACCCACTCGCCGTCGACCCGGACCGCGGCGCGGCTCACCCGCTGGAGGAGCGCTCGCACCGCCGGCCGCCCCTCAGCGGCTGACCAGGCCGACTGCCGCCCGCCAGAGCCCGCCCAGGATCGCCAGCCAGGGCAGCAGGTAGAGCGGCGACGCGGCCCCGCCCGCGAAGCCGCTGCGGGCCAGCAGGGCGGCCCCGGCCGCGCCGGCGGCGAAGATCGCCAGCCCCTGGACGACGGCAGCCCAGCGGACGCGGCGGCCCAGGCGGGCGAGCGCGCCGCGCTCCCCGCCCTCCTCCGCCTCCACGCCCGCCTCCAGCTCGCGATCGGCGGCCCGGTCCATCACGCCCCGCAACCAGGCCGGCGCGTGAAGGACCAGCCAGTAGGCGGCCCCCGCGTAGACCAGACCGCCCAGGATGTCGACCACCCAGTGTTCGCCCAGGTAGACCACGGAGAACCAGACGCAGGCCGAGTAGAGCAGCATCAGCCAGCCGCTCCGGCCGAAGGCTCGGCGGGCGAAGAGAAAGGCCAGGAACGGGTAGGCGGCGTGGAGCGACGGGAAGGCCGCCACCTCGTTCGGGTTGATGTCGTAGAAGGTGTAGCTGTAGAGGTAACTGCCGTTGAAGCCGAAGGCCGAGGCGAGCGTCTGGAAGCCGACGTCCTTGAGCGGCAGGATCGTCCCCGCCGGCAGATAGCCGTGCTGCTGGGCCCACCAGGGCGGGGCGGTCGGCAGCAGCAGGAAGGTCACGAAGCCGGCCATCGAGAGGACGATCAGGGCCGCCACGTAGTCGTAGTAGAACCGTCGCCGGTGGAGCCAGAGCAGGAAGCCGATCGCCAGCGGCAGGGGGAAGTGGAGGAAGTAGAAGACGACGCCGGCCACCGCGAACGGGTCCGTGCCGCTGGCCGGATGGAGCCAGGACTGCAGGACCTCCGTCGGCAGGTGGCCGAGGGCCAGGAAGCGCTCGACGTCGATGATGTCGGTGACGTGGATGCTCGCCCCGAACTTGTCGGCGTAGCCGCGCATCAGCTCGTAGGCGAAGAAGAGGGCGATGAAGGGGATCCAGTCCCGCAGGAAGAGGCGGCCTCGGCCCAGGATGAGCGCCGCGAGGCCCAGCGCGACGAGCACCACGTCCGGGGTGACCGAGATCCCCCGGGCGATCATGAGGACGCTCAGCAGGACCACGTAGGCGGCGACCGCCGCCAGGAGCAGGCGGTCGTTGCGGGCCCCCAGGGACGGCCGGTCCGCCTCACCGGCCGGGGGCGCCGCGCCCGTCTCGCGCGTGGCGTCGGCGGCGGGCGGGGTCTTCGGCGGGGCCAGCGCCTCGTCGCTCACGGTTCCGGGGTCGCGGTCGCGGCCCGCTCCAGCTCCGCCCGCCAGGCGTCCGCCTCGGCGTCCGCCCGCTGGCGGCTGGCGGCCCAGCGCTCCTCCACCCGGGCCTCGGCGGTGGCCGGGATCAGCAGGTCGTAGTCTCGCTGGCCGTCCGGATTGACCCGGCCGTCGGTCCGGAGCTGGATCACGGGCACGCCGCCCGCCTCGATCTCCGCCGCGAGGCGCCGCCCGATCGCCCGGGGCAGGCTGGCGAAGGTCACCCAGTTCTCGCGCGGGATCGGCGGCTGGCCGGCGTTCAGCTGGTACTGGAAGCCCTCGTCGGCCAGGGCCCGGATCATGCGGACCTCGCGAGCCATGTCGTGGCCCCTCTTGAAGAGGGCCGAGCCGGCGACCAGGATGTCGAAGCCGCAGGCTCCCACGAACTCGGCGGTGTCGCGGTTGACGCCGCCGTCGGCGTGGACCTCGCCGCCCCAGGCGCGGTCGGCGAAGAGCTCGCGGGCCGGCAGCGCCTTGCGCGCGGCGTCCCGCATCAGCTGCTGGCCGCCGAAGCCCGGCTCGACGCACATCACCAGGACGATGTCGAGCTTGGCGCGGTAGGGCTCCAGGACGCTCACCGGGGTGGCCGGCTTGATGGCAAGGCCAGCCGCCCGGCCGGCCCGGTGGATGGCGTCGAGCGTCGGCTCCAGCGGCTCGGCGACCTCGGCGTGGAAGCTGATCGAGTCACACCCGGCGTCGAGGAACTCGCCCACGTAGCGACCGGGCTCGGCGATCATCAGGTGGGCGTCGAAGGGCAGCCGGGTGACCCGCCGGAGAGCCTTTATGGTCCGGGCGCCGAAGGTGATGTTGGGCACGAAGTGGCCGTCCATCACGTCCACGTGGATCCGGTCGGCGCCCGCCTTCTCGGCCCGGCGGATCTCCCGGGCCAGGTTGCCCAGGTCGGAATCCAGGATGCTCGCGGACAGTCGGGCGCGACCCGCGGCCATCAGCCCGCCTCCCCGGCCGAGCCGGGCGCGGCCGGGCTCCGCTCGCCACGCAGGGCGGCCGCGCTCTCCGCCACCAGCCGCTTCCGACGCCGGTCGACGGCCGCCGGCGGCGGCTCGCCGGCACGCTCGGCCGCCAGCTGGCCGCAGGCCGCCCCGATCTCCTGGCCCCGGTTGCGGCGGACCGTTACCCCGATCCCCGCCGCCCGCAGCCGGGCCGCGAACCGCTCCACGGCCGGCCCGTCGCTGGCCAGCCAGGGCGTATGGGCGACCGGGTTCATGGGGATCAGGTTGACGTGGGCCAGGTCGCCCCGCAGCAGCTCCGCCAGGGCGACCGCGTCCCGCTCCGTGTCGTTGATCCCGGCGATCATCACGTGCTCGTAGCTCACGCGACGTCCCGTCGCGCGGGCGTGGTCGCGGGCGGCCGCCACGACCTCCGCCACCGGCCAGCGCCGGTTGAGCGGGACCAGGACGTCCCGCAGCGGATCGCGCGCGGCGTGCAGCGAGACGGCCAGGGTGAACTGCGGGCCGAGGGCGGTCAGGCGCCGCATCCCCGGCACGACGCCGGAGGTCGAGACCGTGACGTGGCGGGCGCCCAGGCCGAAGCGGGCGGAATCGGTCAGGGCACCGATCGCCGCCAGCACCGCATCCAGGTTGAGGAGCGGCTCGCCCATCCCCATGAAGACCACGTTCGTCAGGCGGCGCCCCTCGCCCGCCAGCCGGCGGGCCGCGTCGCGGACCTGGTCGACGATCTCGGCCGTCTCCAGGTCGCGCCCGAAGCCGAGCTCGCCGGTGGCACAGAACGGGCAGCCCACGGCGCAGCCGACCTGGCTGGAGATGCAGAGCGTGTCTCGCTCTCGGCGCCCGGCCCGGGCGGGGTAGCGCATCAGGACCGACTCGACGAGCCGGTCGTCGGAGAGCCGGTGGAGCACCTTCGCGGTCCGGCCGCCATCGGCGAGTCTCACCTCCGTCTCGACGATCGTGTCCACCCGGAAGGCCGCCGCCAGTGCCGCCCGGAGGTCGCGAGGCAGCCCCCGGAGGTCCTCGGGCGTCCGGGCCAGGCCCCGCCAGACGGCGTCCGCCACCTGCCGGGCGCGGTAGGCGGCGAGGCCGCGAACGGCAAGCCAGGCGCGGAGCTCGTCGGGGGTGAGACCGCTCAGCCCGGGCCGCGGGTCGCGCGGAGAGGTCGGGCCGGACGGATCGGGGCCGCGGGCGGGGTCGGCCCCGGCCCGGGGAAGGGTTGCGATCGGCGGGGTCACTGGCGGCCGATTATCGCACGCGACCTGCCCGGCACGGCAGGGATCACCGGCCGTCGCCGCTTCGCCCCCGCCGCGCGCCCTGCCTCAACCGCCCGTCCCGAGCAGCCGGGGGTGACCGCGCCGGAGCTCGGGCGCGCTCATGGACCGGCCGCCCGCCAACTGGACCTCCAGCAGCCGCAGGCGCCCGCCGGCGGTGACCAGTGCCAGGCCGTCGCCGTCCGCGACCAGTGCGCCCGCCGGACCGCCGGCCGCGGCGCCGCGTTCCCTCGGCCCGCCGGCGACGCACGCCGCCCGGCGCACGAGCAGCCGCCCCTCCGCTGTCTGGATCCAGGCGCCCGGCCAGGGCTGGTAGGCGCGAACCTGGCGCTCGAGCTCCTCGGCCGACCGGGCCGGGTCGAGCCGGCCGTCGGCGCGGCCGAGGGGCCGCGTCACCGAGACGCCCTCCCGGGCCTGTTCCACGGCCGCCAGCTCGCCGCGCAGCCACGGCGCCAGCGAGCGGGTCAGCAGGCCGGCCGCCAGGGCGGCCAGCCGCGCCTCCAGCTCCGGAGCGGTCACGGCCGGTCCGACGGGCAGACGCTCGACCGCGACGACCGGCCCGGCGTCGAGCTCCGGCACCAGCAGCATCAGGCTCACGCCGGTCTCCCGGTCGCCCGCCAGGATCGTCGCCGCAACGGGGGCGGCCCCGCGATGGCGGGGCAGCAGGGACGGATGCAGGTTGAGGATCCGCCGCGGGAAGAGCCCCAGGACGGCCGGCGGCACCAGCTGCCCGTAGTCGGCGAGGACGCCGACGTCGGGAGTCAGCCCGGCCAGGCGCTCGATCGCCTCGGGCGCTCGCAGCCGCTCCGGCTGGAAGAGCGGCAGCCCCAGGGCGCGGGCACGCGCTGCGACCGGGGTGGGCGTCAGCGCGCCGCGGCGCCCGGCCGGTCGATCGGGTGCGGTGACGACGAGGACGAGCTCGACCTCGCCAAGGCTGGCGAGGGTGTCCAGGACCGGCACCGCGAAGGCGCCCGAGCCGAAGAAGACCGCCCTCGACCGACCATCGACCTGCTCCACCGCGCGCGCCAACCCCGCCCCCTCCGCTCCGGCGCCTGCTGCGCCGGCCCCCCGCCGTCCAGCGCCCGCCCCGGCCGCCCGGTTCACGCCAGGACCTTCGTTCCCTCCGCGACCTCGTCGGCCTCCTCGCCCTCCTCGCCGCCGCCCACCGCGATCAGCTCGTCGAGCGAGGCCAGGTAGTCGATGTAGAGCTTCCCCTGGAGGTGGTCCAGTTCGTGCTGGAGCGCGCGGGCCAGGAAGCCGTGCCCGGCCAGCCGGAACTTGCGGCCCTGGCGATTCTGGGCGACCACCCAGACCTTCTCGCGCCGAGTGACATAGGCCGCGTAGCCCGGGATCGAGAGGCAGCCCTCCAGGTCGCGGTCCTCGCCGTCGGCCCGGACGATCCGCGGGTTGACCAGCTCGTGGAGCTGGCTCTCGACCTCCACGACGCAGGCCTGGAGGGCGACCCCGAGCTGGGGCGCCGCCAGGCCCACCCCTGGCGCGTTGCGCATCGTGTCCGTCAGGTCATCGAGGAGGTCGTGCAGGTACTTGCCGAAGGAATCGACCGGCTCACCCCTGAGGCGCAGCCGCGGGTCGCCGAGGAGGACGATCGGTTTGACGCTCACGGCACGGGAGTATACCGAAGGACGGGCCGGGCCTCGCCCTGACCAGCCGCCCGATCCGCCGCGGGAAACCGCGGCCCTGGACAGCGGCCCTGTCCCCATGGCGACGGGGAGGCCGGCACATCGGGTCCGGGCGACCTCGCGGCGCTCGACACCCGGCGCTCGGCATCGCGGTCGGAGCCGCACCCCCGCTACAGCAGCGACTCCGGATCGACGTCCACCGACCAGGGCGCGGCCGGCCCGCCATCCAGGAGCTCGACCGGCCGCTCACCGCGCAGGACCACGTTCCAGCGCCAGCGGCCGGCCCGCCGGGGGACGTAGGCGGCTGCCGGACCCGTCACCTCGACTCGCGCCCCGCGCTCGCCGGCGCGGGCGCGGAGCCGCTCCACCATCTCGCGGGCCGCGCGCTCGGCCGCGTCGCGCTCCGGGAGGGCCACGGTCAGCTTGACCAGGCGGCCGAAGGGCGGCGAGCCGAAGCGGCGGCGCAGCTCGAGCTCCGCGTCGTAGAAGGCGTCGGCGGTCCCGTCCACCACGGCCCGGATGGCCGGGTGGTCCGGCTGGTAGGTCTGGACGATCGCGAGGCCCGGCCGCTCCCCGCGGCCCGCCCGCCCGACGGCCTGGACCAGCAGCTGATACGTCCGCTCGGCCGCCCGCTCGTCGGGCAGGTTCAGGGCCACATCGGCAGAGACGATCCCGACCAGCGTCACCTCCGGGATGTCCAGCCCCTTGGCGACGAGGCTCGTGCCGACCAGCACATCCAGGCCGCCGCCGGCGAAGGCATCCACCACCCGCGCCGCCGCCCCCCGCCGCTCCACGACGTCGCGGTCCAGCCGCCCGACCCGCAGCGCCGGGAAGCGGGCCCGGACCTCCGCCTCCACCCGTTCGGTGCCGCCGCCGAGGAAGCGGATCCGCGGGGAGCGGCAGGCGGGGCAGCGCGAGGCCGGCGGCACGGCCGTCCCGCAGTGATGGCAGCGGAGCGTGTTGCCGGCCTGGTGGAAGACCAGGGGCCGGCCGCACTCCGCGCAGGCCTGGACGTGGCCGCAGTCGCGGCAGAGCACCACGGAAGCCGAGCCCCGGCGGTTGATGACGAGGATCGCGCGCTCGCCGGCCGTCCTCTCGCCGGCCGTCCCCTCGCCGGCGGCCCGCTCGCCGGAGGCCCCCTCGAGCCGGGCGAGAGCCTCCGCCAGCCGCGCCGAGAGGAGGCCGCGGTTGCCGACGGCGAGCTCCGCCCGCAGGTCGACCAGCTCGATCGCCGGCGGCCTCCCGGACGGTCGCTCGGAGAGGGCAAGCCGGCGGTAGACGCCCCGGCGCGCCCGGCCCACCGACTCGACGGCCGGGGTCGCGCTGCCAAGGACGGCCGCGGCGCCGGCCAGCTCGGCCAGCCGGAGGGCGGTGTCCCGGGCCTGGAGGCGTGGCGTGCGATCGCTCTTGTAGGCAGCCTCGTGCTCCTCGTCCACGATCAGGAGCCCGAGCTCGGCGAGCGGCGCCAGCACGGCCGATCGCGTGCCGACGACGATGTCGGCATCGCCCGCCCGGATCCGTCGCCACTCGTCGGCCCGCTCGCCTTCGCCGAGGCCGGAGTGGACCAGGGCGACCCGCGCCGCCAGGTCCGCTCGGAGCCGGTCCACCAGGGGGAGAGCCTGGGCGATCTCGGGCACCAGGACGAGGGCCGGTCTGTCGGCGGCCAGGCTCGCGGCGATGGCGGCGACGTAGACCGCCGTCTTGCCGGCCCCGGTCACGCCGGTCAGCAGGAATGGCCGGGAGTCACGGGCGGCGATCGCCGCCTCGATCCGCGCGACTGCGGCGACCTGCTCGGCGGAGAGCGCCGTCCCCGGCGGGCGGCCGCCCCGCCGTCCCGGCCGTCGCTCGGCCAGTGGCAGCCGGGGCCGCTCCCGCACCTCGGCCGAGGCCAGCCCGCGGCGGACGATCCCGGCGACCGCGCCGTCTCCGTTGCGATCCGCCAGGGCGGCCGCCGGCGTGCCGTGGGTGCCGGCGGCGACCAGTTCCTGGAGGGCCGAGCGCTGCCGCGGCCCGAGCGACCGGCCGGCCGGCCGCTCCCCGGCGACCAGCCTGGCCACGAGCGCCGTCCCCTCTGGCGTCGCCGTCAGCCAGCGTTCGTAGCGCGGCCCCGCCGCGGCGACGGTGAGCGTCCACTCCAGGCGCACGAGGCCGCGTTGCGAGAGCGCGTGGAGGCGACGCAGCAGGCCGGCCCGCCCCTCTGGCGCGTCGAGCTCCCGCACGGCCCGAGGACCCTCCGCCAGCCGGGCCAGGATGGCCGCGTCGGCCGGCGCCTGGGGCCCGGCCGCCGCCGGTACGGCCGACGCGAATGCGGCCGACGCGGATGCGGGCGGCTCGGCTGATGCCTCGGGCCCGGCCGCGTCGAGGGCGCCCGCACCGGATCCTGTCTCCCCGGCCGCGCTGCCCTCCGGGGCAGCCTCCGCCACCAGCTCCAGGCGCTCGAGCAGCCCCGGCGGGAGCATCGCCCGCAGGACCATCGCCGGCGGCGCGAGGTACTCGGCGGCGATCCAGCGAGCCAGGGCCAGCGACAGCGGCGGGAGGAGCGGTCCGTCGGACCGCACCCGCTCCAGGATGGGCCGGGCCGTGAACCCGCCGGGGGCCGGGCTGTCGGCCAGGATCACCCCCAGCGCCTGCCGGCGGCCGTAGCCGACGAGGACCGCCTCGCCGGCCGCCAGGTCCGCCAGGCGGGGCGGGACCCGGTAGGTGTAGGCGTGCTGCCCGCCGGCACCGGCGGCGTCCACCGCCACCTCGACGAACCGGTCGTCGGCCGCCTCCGTCGCATCGCCGGTCCCGCACGCCGCCGCGGGCACCGTCGACGCCGCACCCTCCGGGACACCCGCGCGCCCGGATTCGGCCATGCCTTCGCCCTAGACCCGGACGCGCAGATCCGGGTGGCGGGCCGCCTCGCCGGCGATGATCCCGTCGATCCGCTCGGCCGTCCGCTCCACCTGGCCGTCCTCGTTGACCACCACGTAGTCGTAGTCGTCCTGGCGTGCCAGCTCCAGGGCCGCGTTCCGCTGGCGGAGCTCGAGCTCGTCCGCGGTCTCGGTGGCCCGGGCCTTCAGGCGGTGGAAGAGGGACTCGAGCGAGGGTGGGACGACGAAGATCAGCAGGGCGTCCGGCACCCGCTCCTTGACCACCTGGGCTCCCTGCACGTCGATCTTGAGGATCACGTGCTGGCCGGCCAGCAGCGCCCGCCGGACGTCGTCGCGCGGCGTCCCGTACCAGTGGCCGTGAACCTCGTTGGCCTCCAGCAGCTCGCCCGCCCGGCGCAGCGCCTCGAAATCGGCCCGGGCGAGGAAGCGGTAGCTGACCCCATCCACCTCGCCTGCCCGTCGGCTCCGGGTGGTGCAGGTGACGACGTAGTGATACTCGGGGAGGTGGGGCCTGCCGCGGAGGGCGGCGATGATGGTGTCCTTGCCGACCCCCGACGGCCCCGAGATGATGACCAGCATGGCGCCCTGGGCGCCGAGGACGGCCCCGGCCGGCGCCTCCTGCCCGGGGAACTGGAGCTCCGGCGGGCGGCTCATCGGGCGGCTCGCAGCGGTCCGGTCGGCCGGCCCGCCCCGGCCGACCGGCGAAGATCCTCCAGGACTGCCTCCAGGTCCGCCGCCAGGGGCGCCTCCGCCCGGACCAGGTGACCGTCGGACGGCGAGACCAGCTCCAGGCGCCAGGCGTGGAGAAAGAGGCGGTCCAGGCCCTCCGGTCCGCGGCGGGAGAGGCCCGTGCCGTAGACCGGATCGCCGGCCACCGGATGGCCGATCGCCGCCAGGTGGACGCGGATCTGATGGGTCCGGCCGGTGACCAGGTCGAGCTCGAGCAGCGTCCAGCCGCCGAGCCGCTCGCGCACCCGGTAGCCGGTCACGGCCGGCCGGCCGTCGGGCAACACCGCCATGCGAAGCCGGTTCCGAGGGTCGCGCCCGAGGGGCGCCTCGATCCGGCCGACCGCGGCGCTCACGGCCCCCCGGACCAGGGCCAGGTACGTCTTCCGGACCCGCCGCGCCTTGAGCTGGGCCATCAGCGACTGCTGGGCCAGGTCCGTCTTGGCCACCATCAGCAGGCCGCTCGTGTCCCGATCGAGGCGGTGGACGATGCCCGGCCGGCGGACGCCGGCGATCCCGCCGTAGGCCGTCCCCCGCGCCAGGAGCGCGTTGACGAGCGTTCCCGACGGGTGGCCGGCGGCCGGGTGGACAACCAGGCCGGCCGGCTTGTCGACGATCAGCAGGTCATCGTCCTCGTAGACGACGTCCAGGGGGATCGGCTCGGCCGCGACGTCGAGCGGCTCCGGATCCGGGATCTCCAGTTCCAGGCGCATGCCCGTCTCGATCGTGGCATTGGCGCGCAGCGGCCTCCCGCCCGCGGTGAGCCGCCCCTCCGCGATCAGCCGCTGGAGGTAGCTCCGCGACAGGCCCGACCGGTCGGCGACGAAGCGGTCCACGCGGCCCCGGGCGGTTCCGGGGACCTCGAACGTCCGGCGCTCCATCGCTCCCCGCCCCTCAGCCGGCCGACCGCCGGTCGGGCGAGGTCCGCCCGTCGGCCGGCCCCGCCCCCGGCGGACCCAGCCGCCCGCGATCGGCCTGCGGCGTGCGACCCGACCAGAGGGCCAGCACGATCAGGAGGACAAGCGAGGCCGAGATGGCCGAGTCGGCCACGTTGAACGTGTACCACCGCCAGCCGCCGATCCCGGCATCGACGAAGTCGACCACGTACGAGAAGCGGAGGCGGTCGATCAGGTTGCCGATGGCGCCGCCGAGCAGCAGGCCCAGCGTGACCGACACGAGCAGGTTGCCGGCGGCGGCCCGGGCGTGGAACCAGACGATCGCGCCGATCACCACGAGGCTCACCAGGGCGAAGACCGGCGCCTCGTTCTGGAAGAGACCGAAGAGGCCGCCGCTGTTGTGGACGATCGTGATCCGGACATAGTCGCCCACGATGTCCACGGGCGCCTCGAGCCGGAAGTTGGCCAGGATCCACTCCTTGACCAGCTGGTCGACGACCACGATGGCCGAAGCCAGACCGAGGAAGACCGCCCAGGCCGGGCGGCCGGGCACGGTCGGACTCGGCGACGGCTGGGGAACCAGGACGGTTGGGCTCAGGGCAGCCTCTCCTCGTTTCGGATAAGCCTAGCGGGCACCCGAGCGACGGTGCAAGGCGAGGGCGACGCGCCCGGCGTCGAGATCGGCGAAGCCGCTCGCCAGGGGAATCGCGCCGGGCAGCTCGCCGGTCGCCAGCAGGAGGACGGCGGTCGTGTCGGCCTCGATCGACGCCCGGAACGGCCCGAGCCGCTCGATCGCCGCCGGGTCCCCGGTCACGACCGCCGCGGCGGGCTCGTCGAGCTCGAGCTCGGCCGACTTGCGCAGGTCCTGGATCGCCCGCACCAGCTCGCGCGCGTCGCCCTCCGCCCGCAGATCGGGAGTCAGCTCCGTGTCGATCACGACGACCAGTCCCCGGTCGTGGGCCACTGCCGTCCCCGGCCTCGGGCTCGCCAGAATCTCCACCTCGTCCGGTGCGAGCGTCACGTCCGCCAGGCGGACCGAGCCGTCGGCCAGAACCTCGAAACGGCCCTCGCGGGCGGCGGCCATCACGGCCGGGATGCGCGCGCCGAGCCTGTGGCCGATCCGCGGCAGGAGCGGCCTGACGCGCCGCTCCACCAGGTGGGATTCGTCCCCGATCAGCTCGACCTGCCGGACGTTGACCTCGTCGGCGAGCAGGTCGAGCAGGGCGTCCAACTCGTGCAGGTCGCCCCCCGGCAGGGCCAGCCAGAGCCGCGCCAGCGGCTGCCGCAGACGGATCCCGGCCTGGGACCGGAGGGTCCGGACCAGCTCGGCGGCCCGACGGGCGGTCGCCATCGCCGCCTCCAGGGCCGGGTCGCGGAATCGGGCCACCTCGGCCGTCGGCCAGCGGGTCAGGTGGACGCTGTCGGCAAGGGACGGCTCGACCGACACGATCAGGTTCTGGTAGATCGCCTCGGTCAGGAAGGGCAGGACCGGGGCCAGGACCCGGGCCGCCAGGACGAGGGCGGCGTGGAGGGTGGCGAAGGCGGCCTCGCGGTCGGCCGGCTTCGCGCCGGGGCGCATCCGGTCCCGCGAGCGGCGCAGGTACCACGTCGAGAGGTCCTCCACGAAGGTGTCAATGGCCCGGGCGGCGGCAACCGCGTCCACGTCCCCCAGGCGGGCCTCAACCTCCTCCGCCAGCCCGGCGCAGCGGGAGAGGATCCAGCGGTCCAGGGCCGGCCACTCGCCCGCCAGGTCCACGGCCGCGGCGATCCCCCTCCGGGGCGTCCAGCCGGCCAGGCGGGCGTAGGTGACGAAGAACGCGTAGACGTTCCACAGCACCAGCAGCCGCCGCCGGGCGTCGTCCGCCGCATGCCAGCCGAAGAGGATGTTCTCCTCCGGCCGGGCCCCGGCGTACATCCAGCGCATGACGTCCACGCCCATACGCTCGGCCGCCTCGTCGAACTCGATGGCGTTGCCCCAGCTCTTGTGCATCGGCCGGCCGTCGTCGCCCAGCAGCGTGGCGTAGCCGAAGATCGTCCGGAACGGCGGTTCGCGCCGGAGCACCGTGCTCATCGCCAGGAGCGAGTAGAACCAGTTGCGGAACTGGCCGGGGAAGCTCTCGGTGATGAAGTCGGCCGGGAACCAGCGGGCCCAGTAATCCGGCTCCTCGCGGTAGTGCAGCGTGGAGAAGGGCACGATGCCCGCGTCCAGCCAGGGATTGCCGACGTCCCTGATCCGCTCCACCGGGGCGCCGCAGCCGCGGCAGGCGATCCGCACCGCGTCCACCCACGGCCGGTGGGGGGTGTGCCCCTCAAGGACGTCCCAGCCTTCGACCGCCCGCTCGCGGAGCTCCTCGCGGCCACCCACCACGGTGACGGTGCCGCAGGCCCGGCAGTCGTAGATCGGCAGCGCCAACCCCCAGTAGCGCTTCTTGCTGATCATCCAGTCGTGCATGTTCAGCAGCCAGTCGATCTCCCGTTCGTAGCCGAAGCCGGGGATCCAGCGGATCTGGTCGACGACCTCCATGATCTGGTAGCGGAGGCTCGCGTCCACCTGCTCCCCGGTGAGCGTCTCGCGCGGCTGGTCGTAGACCGGGCCCATGCTGACGTACCACTCGTCCACCAGGCGGAAGACCAGCGGCGTGCCGCAGCGCCAGCAGTGCGGGTAGCGGTGGACGATGGTCTCCAGCCGGTAGAAGCGGCCGTGGTGCCTGAGGGCCTCGACGATCGGCGCCTGGACGGCCCGGACGTCCTCACCGGAGAAGCGCCCGAAGCCGGACAGGAAGACGCCGTTCTCGTCGAGCGGGGCGATGACCGGCAGGCCCTGGGCCCGGCCCAGCTGAAAGTCCTCGGCGCCGCAGCCGGGCGCGATGTGGACGATGCCGGTCCCCTCCTCCTCGCCGACCTCGCTCCAGTCGACCACCTGCGGCTCGTAGGCCGCCCCGGGGGCCGCCGGGCCACCTGCGGCGAAGGTCCGCTCGACGGCCGGCAGGTAGGCGAAGGGGGCCCGGTAGCGCCAGCCGACCAGCTCGCGGCCGAGCTTCTCCTCGACCACCTCGAAGGGACCGGTCAGCGCCTGCTCGATCGTTCCCCGACCCAGCCAGTAGCTCTCCTCCCCCTGCCGGACCCGGACGTAGCGGAGGGCCGGCCCCACGGCCGCGGCGACGTTGGAGGTCAGGGTCCAGGGCGTGGTGGTCCAGACGAGGAGGGATTCCCCGGGCCGGTCGACCAGGGGGAACTTGACCGTCAGGCCGGGATCCTCGCGGTCCTGGTAGCCCTCGGTCATCTCGTGCTGGCTGATGCCGGTCCCGCAGCGGGCGCACCACGGCATCGTGTCGTGGCCCTTGTAGAGCCAGCCGCGCCGGTGGCACTCGGCGAGGAAGCCCCAGATCAGGTCGTTGTTCTCGTTCGAGAAGGTGAAGTAGGAGCCGCCGACCTCGGGCATGCCGAGGCGGCCGACCAGCATCTCGACCGAATCGGTCACCGGGCCGGCGGTCCCCTCGATCGTCCCCGGCTGGGCCGGGTCCTCGGCCAGCAGGTCGCGCAACCGCCGCAGCTCGTGGGGGTCGTTCCAGTCCATCCACATCCCGAGCCGGATCGACTGCTCGGTCTGGCGCGCCGCGTAAGTCAGGACGCGCTGCTTGCAGAGGCTCACGAACTCGGCGATCCCGTAGTCCTCGATGTCGCGCTTGGAGGTGAAGCCGAGGTCGCGCTCCACGTTGACCTCGACCCACAGCCCCTGGCAGTCGAAGCCGTTCTGCCAGCGCTGGTCCTGGCCGAGCATGGCGTGGAAGCGCTGGTAGAGGTCCTTGTAGGCCCGTCCCCAGGCGTGGTGGGCGCCCATCGGGTTGTTGGCGGTGATCGGCCCGTCCAGGAACGACCAGCGCGGCCCGCCGGCGTTCTGGGCACGCAGCCGGGCGAAGGTCCGGCGCTCGCGCCAGAGCTGGAGGATCTCGTGCTCCTGGGCGACGAGGTCGGGCTTGCCGCTGACGGGTCGGAACATCTGCCCTCACGGTGACTGGCGGCGACCGCCGGGCGCCCGGACGTGACGGACGGCGCCCGTCCGTCACGGACGAGACGCCGTCGATCCAAGCCGGGCCGACCTCAACGTCGCTCGGGGCGGAGCGTGCCACAGCGCCGGCCGGCCTGCAACCGACCGGAGGCGTGCCGGGCGCTCCGACCGGCTCGGGCGCTATCCTGTCGCCCGATGAGTCTGCAGGGCACGGCCGCGCCGCGCGTCCGATCCTCCTTCGCCGCGGCCTTCCTCTCTTCGCTGTTCCCCGGCCTGGGCCAGGCCTACGCGGGGCTTCCCGCCCGCGGCCTCGCCTTCGCCGCCGCCCCCCTCCTGCTCCTGAGCCTGACCGCCGGGATCGTGGTGAACCAGCGGCTCCACCTCCTCGGCGTCGTCCTCCAGCCGGAGGTCCTGGTCGTCCTTCTCGTGGCCGACGGCCTGGCCCTCGCCTACCGGGTCGTGGCCAGCGTGGACGCCTGGCGGGTGGCCGCCGAGCTCAACCTCCACACCTGGAGCGAGGGGCGCCGCGTGGGCCGGCCCACGCGGCGCCCCAACCCCTTCTCGCTGGCCGGCCTGGCGGCGGTCCTCCTGGTGATCTTCGCCGGGCACGCCCTGGTCGCCTACTGGGACCTGCGCGTCCTCGACGTCGTCAACACCGTCTTCGGTGGCCAGGAGCCGACCCTCGCCCCGGGCGCGAGCCAGGCCGTCGTCTCGCCCGGGACGAGCCTCGCGCCGGCGCCGAGCGACACCCCTGCGCCGAGCCTGCCGCCCTGGAACGGCACGGACCGTCTCAATATCCTGGTCGTCGGGGCCGACCAGCGGCCGCCGGATCCCACCTTCAACACCGACACGATGATCGTGGTGAGCATCGACCCGAAGACGAACCAGGTCGCCATGCTCACGCTGCCCCGCGACACCGTCGACGTTCCGCTCCCGCCGATCCCGGCCCGGGCCGTCTACGGCGCCACCTACTACGGCAAGATCAACAGCCTCTGCACGGCCGCCACGAGCCGGCCGGATCTCTTCCCCGGCGGCTGCTTCGGCACCCTCAAGCAGACCCTGGGCTACCTCTACGGGCTCAACATCAGCTACTACGTCGAGGTCAACTTCTGGGGCTTCGAATCGGTCGTCGACACCCTCGGCGGGGTCACCATCAACGTGCAGGACCCGGTCGTGGATGACCTCTACCCGACGCCCGACGGGACCCACATCCGCCTCTACATCCCCACCGGCGTTCAGCACATGAACGGCTCGGAGGCCCTCGCCTACGCCCGCTCTCGGCACGGCTCGAACGACTTCGACCGGGCGGCCCGCCAGCAGCGGGTCCTGGTGGCGCTGCGGGACCAGGCCGACTTCGCCACCCTCTTCGCCAACTGGCAGAGCCTGGCCGACGAACTGAAGAGCTCGGTCCACACCGACGTCCCGGTGAGCGAGCTGCCCCAGTTGCTGGAGCTGGCCAGCCGCGTCGACTCCCGGCACATCCAGTCGCTCGTCTTCGCCCCGCCGATCTACCAGGAGGAGATCCTCAGCGGCGACCCGCGCGGCTACGTGATCATCCCCTACATCGCCAAGATCAAGGCCGCCGTCGACGCCGCCATCAACAACAACCCGGCCCAGGCGTCGCAGCAGGCCGCCCTCGCCAAGGAGGCCGCCCGGATCACCGTCCTCAACGGGTCGGGCGTGGCCGGCCAGGCCGGTCGGACCGCCGCCTACCTCGTGTCGCGCGGCCTCAATGCCACCGCCAGCAGCCAGGCACCCGCGCAGGCGAGCCCACCCCAGACGGTGATCCAGGTCTACAACGGCGCCCAGGCGCGGCTGCCCCAGACCCTGGCGCTGCTGAGCCAGGTCTTCTGGGTCCAGCCCACGCTCGTCACCGACCCGTCGGTGAGCGTCGACATCGTGATCGTGACGAGCAGCGCGACGCCCGCCCTGACCCCGGTCCCGACCCTCCCGCCCGGCGGCAGCTGAGGTCGGGCCTGGCCCAGCCGGTGGTCAGGCCTTCTCGGTGACCCGGTACTCGAGGTAGTGGCCGGTCATCAGCCGCGTCTGGGCATCGAGCGCCGGCAGGTTGCTGAAGATCAGGCCGATGACCGGCAGCAGCAGCCACTGCAGCCAGGCGACGACCCGCATCCCCACCCCCCACTCGGCGGGCCGAGGCGGCGCGATCTTGTCCTCGATGAAGACCAGGATCAGCAGGCAGCACAAGGCGCCCGTGAGCAGCCACGCCGCGTAGAGCGGCAGCTGGCGACCCAGGATCGTGTCGGCGAAGGCCGGGTTGAGCAGCAGCGGTAGGTTCGAGCCGAAGATCAGCACGAACGGCGCGATCGCCCAGTTGATGTGGTCCAGCCAGAGGTCCAGCAGGCGGTGGATCCGCTGGCTCCGCGGGATCTCCGAGTGGGCGAACGCGTTGCGGATGTAGTACGGGATGTCGGTCACGCCCCACGCCCAGCGCCGGATCTGGAGGTACTGCTGGACGAGCGTCCGCGGATATGAGCGGGCGCGGACCGCGTCGCCGTAGACCGGGATGAAGAGCGGCACGGCCCGGAACTGGCCCGAGTAGCGGAAGAAGCTCTTCCAGTAGAAGCGGCTGTCCTCCGGGATGGCGTCCGTGGCCCAGTAGTCCACCTCGTGGATGGTGCGCAGGCAGACGGCATAGGAGCTGAAGCTGATCAGCCGCTCCGGGGTCAGCGATCGCCACATCTGGACGTGGGTCGCGCCGACGGCGACCAGGCGGACCGGCAGGGGTGTCTGCCACAGGTTGTTGTGGAACATCGGGACCGGCTGGTACAGCCGACGGTAGCGGTCACGGTCGGTCAGGAAGCTCCAGCTCAGGTAGCCGAAGTACTGAGGGTGGACCCGGTAGTCGGAGTCCAGGTCGGTGACCACGACCTCCTTCGGATCGAAACCCAGCCGGACCAGCTCCCGGTAGAGCCAGCGCCCGCCGTAGGCCATGGCGCTCGACTTGCCGATGACGATGCCGGGCTCGAGCGGGTCGAGGATGTGGAAGAAGTGGAGGAACTGGTCGCCGAAGAGCTCGCGCAGCCGGACGACGTTGGCCCGGCCCTCCGTGTCCGTCTCGCGGGTGATGATCGCGACCATCCGCAGCGAGCTCGGATAGTCGCTGTCGGCCAGCGCCTTGACCGTCTGATAGAGCTTCTCGTAGGGCTCCGTGTAGGTCGGGATCAGCGCCACGTGCCAGAGCCGGCGGGGATCGGGGGTCGGCTCGTCCCGTACCAGCAGGCGCTCGAGGTCGCGCAGCTCATCCTGCAGCCGCCGCAGCTCGCGACGACCACCCGAGGCGGCCAGCCGGTCCCCGGCGGCCTGCAGCTCGTCGACCCGTCGCCGGACCGCCGGAACCAGGACGCGCAGCTGCTCGACGCGGCCGGCCGGATCGACCAGGGCGAACGCCCGCTGCCGCCAGCGAATGCCCATGACCCGGCGGATGCGGAGGAAGGCGATCGAGACCGAGAAGACGAGGACCACGGCGCGGTAGAGCCAGTAGAAGTCGAAGCTCAGCACGAACCAGGCCACGAAGTCGGGCCGGTTCAATCCGACCGGAGACGGCGCCGCGACGACGATCGGGGCCAGGATCAGGACCCAGCTGACCAGGCCCGGGACGACCTCCAGGGCGCGCTGGGCGAGGCGCGCCCGCTCCGGCGCGCCCGCGTCGGTGGCCGCCCCGCCCGGCCCCGTGATCGACGAGTCCGGGGCGGCCCGGCCGGGGCCGCGGGCTCCTCCCGGGCCGCCGACCCTGCTGCCTGGTGCGACGGTCTCTGCCAACCTCGCTCAGCGCGTCTCGTAGATCGGCGTCAGCCAGTGGCGGTACTCGGGCCGGCGGCCGCGGACGGCGTCGAAGTAGCCGTCCCGGATCCGCCGCGCCACGGGCCCCACCCGGCCGCTGCCGACGGCCCGGTGGTCCACTTCCACGACCGGCGAGACCTGGACGCCGGTCCCGCACAGGAAGATCTCGTCGGCGATGTAGAGCTCCGACCGGTCGATGGAGCGGACCTCGGTCGGGATCCCTTCCCGGCCGGCCATCTCCAGGACGGCCAGGCGGGTGATCCCCTCCAGGATGTCGTCGGTCACCGGCGGCGTGATCAGGACCCCGTCGCGGACCACGAAGAGGTTTGCCGCGGAGGCCTCGCTGGCGTGGCCGTCCGCGGTCAGGACGATCGCCTCGTCAAAGCCGTTCAGCTCCGCCTCCGACTTCTGGAAGGCCATGTTGACGTAGCCGCCGACGATCTTGCCGCGGGCGGGGATCGCCTCGTCCACGTTCCGCCGCCAGGAGGAGGTCATCACCCGGCAGCCGGCCTCCGTCTCGATGTAGTCGCCGTACGGGATGGCCACGATGTAGTGGGAGAACTCCAGGTGGTGGAGGCGGACGCCGATCGTGGGCGTCGACTTGTAGAACGACGGCCGGATGTAGATGTCCTGCCGGAAGCCGTTGCGGCGCACCACCTCGAGGATCTCCTCGGTCAGCTCGTCGACCGAGGGTGTCGGCTCCATCAGCATGATCCGGCACGATCGCCGGATCCGCTCCACGTGCTCGCGGATCCGGACCCCGTAGAGCTGGCCCTGCTCCTCGTTCCAGTAGGCGCGGATCCCTTCGAAGACGGCCGTGCCGTAGAGGAAGGCGTGGGTCATCAGCGGGACCCGGGCTTCGCGCTGCGGGACGTAGCGCCCGTCGAAGAAGCAGATCAGGTCGTCCAGCGCGTCCGCGGCGCCGGACGGGCGTTCTTCGGACACGGGCTTCTCGGTCAGCATGGGTGACGGCTCCTGGGTGTGCGTCGGGAGTTCGGCTGCAGCCGGCCCGGCGAGTATACGCCGGGGGCGGGGCCCCTCCCCGAGCGGCCCCCTGCCCCGGCGACCTCCCGGCGAGGCCGATCAGGCTCCGACGCCGGCCACCGCCGCGCCCACGAGGACCAGGTAGAGCGCATAGAAGGCGCCGCCCACCAGCAGGCTGCGGCCCGGCAGGCGGCCGCGCCGGGCCATCGGCAGGAAGACCGCCGCGGCTGCCAGGAAGGTGATCCCGGCCGACGCGAAGGGGAGCAGCGAATCGGCGGTGACCGCCCACGTCGCGGGGGCGAAGAGGAGCGCGATCGAGGTCGGGAAGACGCTCTGGAAGACCATCGCCCCGGTGATGTTGCCCATGGCCAGGGTGTCCTTGCCCTGGCGGACCCAGATGACGCTGTTGAGCTTCTCGGGCAGCTCGGTCGCGATCGGGGCGATCACCAGCGCAAGCAGCGTCGGATCGGCGCCCAGCGAGGCGGCCAGGTCGCGGATGGCACCGACGAAGACGTCGGCTCCCAGGACGATCGCCACCAACGCCACCACCACCTGGACGGTCACGATCCGGAGGCGGGGGCTCACAAGGTCCGGCGGGGCACGCCGGTCCAGGCGGTGGAGTCGGAGCGGCGCCAGCTCGGCTGGATCGTTCTCCATGACCTCCGCCGCCAGGTGCGCCCGAACGTAGAAGCTGTAGAGCCCGAGCAGAACCGCCGCGACGACCCAGCGCGTCCAGGGCGGGTCGACCGGGAGGAAGGCCGCGCCCAGGGCCAGGCCGTAGCCGACGGCGAAGTAGGTCATGTCCTTCCCCAGGACGGCCGTGTCGACGACCATCGCCTCGCCGGTCGCGCGCCGGCGTCGCAGCAGCAGGACGGCCGTCCCGGTGACGAACATTGCGAGGGTGGAGAGCATGAACGGCGCCCCGAGGATGGCACCCACGCCGACGTGACTGGCCTCATCGCTGCGGCCGAAGACGATCGCGATCAGCGGGATCATCGTCTCCGGCAGCGCGGTCCCCACTGCGGCGAGCACGGAGCCAACCGCTCCCTCGGCCAGCTCCAGCTTGTGGCCGAACCACTCGATGCCGTTGGTGAACAGTTCGGCGCCGAGCAGGATGACGCCGAAGGAGGCGGCCAGGACGATCAGGTCCACGCGGGCCGGCCTCAGGCGCCGGTGGCCATCGCCACGGCTACGCTGAGGGCGATCACCCCCAGGATGGCGACGGCGATGCCGACCATGCGCCGGTCCCCCTCCAGGCCGTAGCCGACCAGCGCCGTCGCGACCCGGGCCGACGGAGTGGCGATGATCACCGCCACGCCGAGCCAGAGGAAGCCCTCGGGCCGGAGCGCCGCAAGATCGGCCGCCAAACGCGCCAGGTCGAGCGCCGGGGCCACGGTGGTGAGCGGCGCCAACCCGGCGGCCAGCATCCCCGCCACGCCGATAGCCAGGAGCACCACTCCTGCCAGCGTCCCCAGGCTCAGCAGCCGGCCGACGGCCCGCTCCAGCCGGCGCTCGTGGGCCGCCCCCGGCCCCGGACCGCCGGCGGCCTGAGAGGCACTCATGCGAGGGCCTTGCCGAGCATCTCGTAGGCCGTGTAGGCGACGACCACGACG
Source organism: Chloroflexota bacterium (assembly GCA_021789435.1). Lineage (GTDB taxonomy): Bacteria > Chloroflexota > Limnocylindria > Limnocylindrales > CSP1-4 > JAJYJO01. The sequence goes on along the minus strand of JAJYJO010000031.1, from coordinate 6,730 downwards.
AAGAGCAGGCGCAGGATCCGGACGTCCACCCGGTGGGCCAGGCGCGACGCGACCGAGGCGCCCACGAAGACCCCGACCGCCGTGGGCCCGGCCACGTAGGGATCGATGCCGCCGCGGAGGAGATAGATGATCGCGCTGGAGGAGGCCGTGATGCCGATCATCAGGTTGCTGGTGGCCGTCGCCACGCGCAGCGGAACCCCCATCCCCAGGTTCATCACCGGAACCTTGACGATCCCGCCGCCCACGCCCAGGAGGGCGGAGACGACCCCGGCGAAGAGGGCGCCGGCGATCCCGGCCGGAAGGTTGCGGACGCGGTAGCCGGGGCCCGACAGCCGGTCAGCGACCGACGGCCGGTCGGCGACCGACGCCGCCGCCGGCGCGGGCGAGGGCGGATCGCCGGCGCCCGGCGTGGCGCGCGTTCCGGCGGCGGCGCCCGCCGCGGCTGGGGGAGCCGGCTCCCGCCGGCGGATCATGCTGAAGGCGGTGTAGGCCAGGAGTGCCGCGAAGAGCCCGGCGACCACCCGCTCCGGGATGGCATAGGCGAGGAGCCCGCCGCACAGGGCCCCGGAGGCCGTGAACAGCTCGAGGGACATCCCGAGCCGCAGGTTGGCCGTCGAGCGCTGCAGGTAGACGCTGGCCGCGGCGCTGCTGGTCACGATGACCGAGACCAGGCTGACCGCGACGGCCTCGCGCAGCGGCAGCCCGAAGCCGAGGGTCAGCAGCGGGACGATCAGGATCCCGCCGCCCAGGCCCAGGAGAGCGCCGAAGACCCCGGCGGCGGCTCCGCCCGTGACGAGCAGGAGGCCAGCGACCACCGGGGTCAGGCTCGGCGCCCGCGGAGGGTCAGGGCCGCAGGTGCTGCGGCGCGTAGGGAAGCAGCGCCACGTGGCGGGCCCGCTTGAGGGCCACTGCCAGCTGCCGCTGGTGCTCGGCGCACGTGCCGGTCTTGCGGCGAGGCTCGATCTTCGCCCGCTCGGACAGGTAGCGGCGGAGGCGGTTGACCTCCTTGTAATCGATCTGGACCGTCTTGTCGGCGCAGAAGGCGCAGACCTTCCGGCGCCGCCGGTCGCGGTAGTAGTCGTCTCGCTTCTTGCTCGGCTTGCCAGTCGGTGCCATCGCTCGCTCGTTCCTCGTGGGCGCCACAAGGCGCTGGTGGTCGTCCTCAGCCGGCCCGGACCCGGGGGTCGGGCCTCAGAAGGGCAGGTCGTCGATGTCGGAGTCCTCGTCCGCGGTCCCCGGCGCGGTCCCGCGGGCGGCCGCCGGCCGCGGCGCGAAGCCGCCCTCGGCTCCCTCCTCCTCGCGCTGGCGCCGGTCGAGTGAGAGGACCGTGTCGGCGGTCACCTCCAGGGCGGTTCGCTTCTGGCCGTCCTGGCCCTCCCACTCCCGGGACTGGAAGCGGCCCTCCACGAAGACCTTGCTCCCCTTCCGCAGGTTCTCGGCGGTCCTCTCGGCGAGCTGGCCCCAGGCCGTGATCCGGAACCACTCGGTCTGCTCCTGCCATTCGCCGGCGGCGTTCTTGGTGTTTCGGTTGACGGCCAGCGTGAACTGGGTCACCGGCCGCCCGCTGGGCGTGTAGCGCATCTCGGGATCGCGGCCCAGGTTCCCGATGAGCAGCATCTTGCAGAGCGACACGGGATCCCTCCTCGGCTGGCGGCGCGGCTAGTCGATCGCGGCGGGAGCGGCCTCGCTCTCCGACTCGTCGATCCGCTCGACGGCCTCCTCCTCTTCCTCCTCCTCGGCGGCCGGCAGCCGGTCCTCCGGCAGCTCGGCCCCGGCCTCACGGCCACGCCCCACCCGGACCGGCCGCTCCACGCGCGTGACCATGTGGCGCAGCACTTCCTCGGTGATGAGCAGGCCGCGTTCCAGCTCGGCCACGGCCTCCGCCGGGGCGTCGAAGAGAACGATGTGGTACGAGCCCTCGCGGTAGTGGCCGATCGGATAGGCCAGGCGGCGGCGGCCCCAGGGGGCCTGCTTGACGATCTGGCCGCCGGAACCCCCGATCGACCGGGTCGTGCGCTCCAGCACGCCCTGCACCCGGTCGTCGGGCAGGTCCGGACGCAGGACCAGCATCAGTTCGTATCGGCGCATGCGCTGCCACTCCTTCCTGTGGGTATGCCCCGCTGCGCGGCGGGCGCGCAGGACCCGGCCGGGCGGAGCCGAAAGGAAACGGCGTCAGTCTAGCACGCGACCCGGCCGGCGGGCTTCAGGGGTGCGGCCCGCACCGGTTGGCCTGTATGCTCTGGCGGTCGTCCCCAGCTGCCATTCCGGAGAACCCGTGGCCGCCAGCACCATCCTGCTCCTCGAGACCGACCCCGCCGCCGGCACACTGCTGAGCGGCATCCTCAGCGGTGTCGGCTACCAGCTGACGACCGTCGCCGATCCCGACGAGGCCTTCCGGCTGGCCGCAGACCACAACCTCGTGGTCATCGACCTCCTCTCGGCCGGGCGGGACCCGGTCGAAGTCTGCCGGGAGATCCGCCGGACCCCGGCCCTGGCCGCCATCCCGGTGCTGTGCGTGGCCCAGAGCGACGACGTCGAGGCCCGGATCCGGTTCCTGGAGGCCGGCGCGGACGACGTCATGGCCAAGCCGTTCGACGCCCGCGAGCTGGAGGCGAGGGTCGAGGCGCTCCTGCTGCGCTTCCGGCGCTCGCGCGACCTGTCGCCCCTGCTGACGGGCGACGGCAAGCAGGCCGGCGGCCGTCACCTCATCGCCGTCTTCAGCCCGAAGGGCGGCGTCGGCACGACGACGATCGCGGTCAACGTGGCGACCGCCATCGCCGAGCGCTCGCCGGGACGGGCCGCCATCGTGGACCTCGACCTCCAGTTCGGCCAGGTCGCGACCCACCTGAACCTGACACCGCGCCAGACCATGGCGGAGCTGGCCCGTGATGATGCCGCGCTCCGCGAGCCGGAGCTGATCCGCTCCTACTCGAACCACCACGACTCGGGGCTGGACGTCTACGCCGCCCCCCTGTCTCCGGAGCTTGCGGAACTGATCACGCCGGAGCAGGTCGGCCTCCTCCTGCCGACGCTCACCGCCGCTTACGACCACGTCGTGGTCGATGGCGGCCACGCCCTCGACGAGCGGACCATGACGGTCTTCGAGCGGGCCGACATCGTCGTCCTCCCGGTGCCACCGGAGTTCGCCGCTCTGCGCGCGCTCCGGGTCCTGATGGATTACCTGACCGACGCCGGGACCGTGACGCCCAAGACCATGCTCGTGGTCAACCACCTCTTCGCCCGGGACGTGCTGAACATGCGGGACGTCGAGGGGGCGCTGGGCGGCAAGGTCGTGGCCGAGATCCCCTACGACCCGGTCGTCTACCTGAAAGCCGTCAACGAGGGGATCCCGGTCGTCCGCGGCGCCCCGCGCTCGTCGGCTGCCGAGCGGCTGGTCAAGCTCTCCAGCATGGTCTCCGACGAAGGCGCCGCCCCGGCGGCGCAGGTGGAGCGCCGATCCGGCCTGCTGGGCGGCCTCCTGCACCGGGCCTGACGGACACCGCGGCACGGCGCCGCCGCGCCGGCCGCGCCCGAACCCCCGAGGCCGCGGCCGTGGCAGGCAGGCGTGATGCATCGGCCGCCACCTGCAATCAATCCGCAACGGGCGGCGCCCTCTCCTGGAGGACGATCGGGTCCTGGAGTAGGCATTCCTGGGGCGCGGAGGGTCTCGGCCGGCCCACGCTGCAGGACGCCACCCGCCCGGTGCGGGCGACCGGGGTCGGCGCTGCGCTAGAGTCTGGCGAGGAGGAGCGCCCTGAAGCGGCGAGCGAACGCCGGTCGGAGCCCGAGCCGGCCGGGACCCCAGGCACCGGCAGCCCCGCGCGGAACCGGCGACCCACGAAGTGGAGGGGATGAGACGCTGGTGACGATCGGTGCCGCGGATCTCCGCCGGCGCACGGCCCGCGGAGTCGGCCGGTGAGTCTGCCGTCCCCGCGACGCTCCCGGGGCCGCCCAACGGGGCGCCCCCGGCGCGGCGCGCTCGCCCACCAGCTCGGCGGCTGGCTCGTCCTGGGCCTGCTGGGCCTGGGCGCGGCCGCGCTCTGGGCGAGCAGCGCGACTCCGACGCGCGCGGTCGACAGCCCCGGCCAGACCTCGCAGTCGACGATCGACGCCGGGGCCCGGCTCTTCATCCAGTCCTGCGCCGCCTGCCACGGCGCAGCCGGCCAGGGCACCTCGGTCGCGCCCGCCATCGCCAGCGTGGGCGGCGCGGCCGCGGTCGACTTCGTGCTTCGGACCGGCCGCATGCCGCTCTCCGCCCCCACGCAGCAGATGCAGCGCAACCCGCCGGCCTTCGACGAGACCCAGATCCGCGAGCTGGACGCCTTCGCGGCGACCCTCGGCGGCCTCCCCATCCCGTCGGTGGACGTCACGCGGGGCAACATCTCCCGGGGCCAGAGCCTCTTCATCCAGAACTGCGCCGCCTGCCACGCGGCCACCGGGGCGGGTGACGCGGTCGGCGGCGGCTACGTGGCCCCGCGGCTCGACCAGGCCGACCCACTGACCGTCGCGGAGGCGATGCGCATCGGCCCCGGCGCCATGCCTGTCTTCAACCCGAAGCTCTACTCGCAGCAGGCGGTCGACGACATCGCGGCCTACGTGCAGTACCTCCGGCATGCCCCGTCGCCGGGCGGCTTCGCCCTGGCCGAGGTCGGCCCGGTCGCCGAGGGCTTCGTCGCCATCGTGGTCGGCCTGGGGCTCCTCCTGCTCGTGATCCGCTGGATCGGGCGGCCGCGCCCCGGAGCCGCGGGCGCGGGCGCGAACGGTGGCGAGGCGGGCGGCCGGACCGACGGGCCCGCCGAGAGCGGCCAGCGCACATGACCCAGCGCGTCCCACGCGCCGCCGGCGCACCCGGCCGAGGACCTCGCCCCGTCCTGCCGGGCACCCGTCGCGACGAGCTGCTGGCGGCCGGCCTCTTCGGGATCGCGGCCCTGGCCGGCTTCGGCCTTCTCGTCACCTATGCGCTCGATGGGCCCATCCAGGCCCAGGGGCTCCTGCTGATGGCGTGCCTTGGCGGGATCGGGGCCGGCATCATCACCTGGGTCGACAGACTGATGGCGATCCACGAGACGGTCGAGGAGCGGCACGGGCTTGCCTCGGATCCCCGCGAACTGGCGGCCGTCGGCGAGGCGCTCGAGGAGGAGGCCGGCTTCACCCGCCGGCGGTTCCTGCTCGGCTCGCTGATGGGCGCCCTGGGCGGCCTTGCGGCGGCCCTGGCCATCCCGGTCCTGTCGCTGGGCCCGGCCCCCGGTCGAAGCCTCTTCACCACCTCCTGGCGGAAGGGCCTGCGGCTGGTCCGCGTGGACGGCAGCGTGGTCCACTCCAGCGAGCTCTCCGTCGACGGGGTCGTCACCGTCTTCCCCGAGGGCCATGCCGGCGACGCCAACGCCGCGACGCTCCTGATCCGGGTGGGCCCCGGCCTCCTGCGCCTGCCGGCCGAACGGCTTGCCTGGGCGCCCGACGACACGGTGGCGTACTCCAAGCTCTGCACCCACGCCGGTTGCCCCGTCGGGCTCTACCGCGCCATCCAGCACCGGCTCATCTGTCCCTGCCACCAGTCGACCTTCGACGTCCTCGACGGTGCCCAGCCGGTCTTCGGGCCGGCCGGGCGGGCCCTTCCCCAGCTCCCGATCCGGCTCCAGGCGGACGGGACGTTCGTGGCTCTCGGCGACTACCCGGAGCCGGTGGGGCCCGGCTTCTGGAACATGAACTCGTGAGGCGGGCGGGCCGATGACCGACCACCTCTCCCGCCGTCCCGCGGACGAGGGGCTCGTGCCCGAACCGGTGGCCGCGGGGGACGAGGAGCCGACCGAGATCGCGCGCCTCGTCGGCTGGTTCGACCGGCGGACGGGCCTGGCGGAGTACGCCCGGGTGGCCCTCCGCAAGGTCTTCCCGGACCACTGGTCCTTCCTGCTCGGCGAGGTCGCCCTCTTCTGCTTCGTCATCCTCGTCGCGACGGGCACGTTCCTGACCTTCTTCTTCACGCCCGACACCACGCCGACCACCTACACGGGGCCGTACGCGCCCCTCGACGGCCAGACGGTCTCGGCCGCCTTCGACAGCGTCATGCGGCTCTCGTTCCAGGTCCGGGCCGGCCTGCTGATGCGCCAGATCCACCACTGGACGGCGCTCGTCTTCGTGGCCGCGATCGTCACCCACCTTGCCCGGATCTTCTTCACCGGGGCCTTCCGGCGACCCCGCGAGATCAACTGGCTGATCGGCTTCACGCTGCTGCTCCTGGCCATGGGCGAGGGCTTCACCGGCTACTCGCTGCCCGACGACCTCCTGTCCGGCACGGGCCTCCGGATCGCCTACTCCGTCGCCCTCTCGATCCCCTTCATCGGGCCCTACTTCGCCTTCCTCGTCTTCGGCGGCAACTTCCCGGCCGCCGGTTTCCTGAGCCGGCTCTTCGTCTTTCACGTCATGCTCCTGCCGGCGCTGCTGGTCGGGGCAGTGGGACTCCACCTCCTGCTGGTCTGGGCCCAGAAGCACACCCAGTACCCGGGACCCGGCAAGAGCGAGCACAACGTGGTGGGGGCCCACCTCTGGCCCGGCCAGGCCTTCCGGTCGCTCGGCCTGCTCTTCCTGACGGGCGCCGTGGTGACCCTGATCGCCGGCTTCGTCCAGATCAACCCGGTCTGGGCCTACGGGCCGTTCATCCCCTACGCGGTCAGCTCACCGGCCCAGCCCGACTGGTACATCGGCTGGCTGGAGGGCGCGCTGCGGATCGGCC
>JAJYJO010000030.1 GCA_021789435.1 Chloroflexota bacterium | reverse complement strand
GAGCGCCGTGTCACCGCCGAGGCCGGCGGTCCGGCTGCGCCTGGCGTGTTGGGGCTGGCTCCCGGTCGTGAACTCCAGGCGCTGACCGGCCTGCCGAGGCGGCCCCTACACTGGCCGGATGATCCGGGTGGAAGGGCTGGTCAAGCGCTACCGGAAGGCGAGCCGGAACGCCGTGGACGGGATCGGCTTCACGGTCGAGCCGGGCGAGTTCTTCGCCCTGCTCGGCCCGAACGGCGCCGGAAAGACGACCACGATCTCGGTCCTGACGACGACCCTCTCGCCGACGTCCGGCCGGGCGATGATCGATGGCCACGACATCGTGACGGAAGCGAGTGCCGTGCGCCGGAGCGTCGGCATCATCTTCCAGCGGCCCTCGCTCGACATGAACCTGACCGCGGAGGAGAACGTCCGCTTTCACGCTGTCCTGTACGGCCTGTATCCGTACCGGCCGGCCTATCGGCTCATGCCGGCGGCGTATCGGATGCAGGTCGCCGAGCTGGCCGCCCTGATCGGCCTGGACCGAGAGATCTTCGAGCCGGTCAGGACGTTCTCCGGCGGCATGCAGCGCAAGCTCGAGATTGTCCGGAGCCTCCTGCACCGGCCAAAGGTGCTGTTCCTCGACGAACCGACAGTCGGCCTCGACCCTCCGACCCGGCGGACGCTCTGGGAGCATCTGGCCGGCGTGCGCCGCCAGCGCGCCACGACCATCTTCCTCACGACCCACTACCTGGAAGAGGCCGAACAGGCCGATCGGATCTGCATCATCGATCACGGCCACGTCGTCGCGATGGCGCCACCGGCGTCGCTGAAGGCCCAGCTGGCCAGCGAGTACCTCGTCGTCGACGCGGTCGACCGTACGGCCCTGGCGCTCGAGCTCGACCGCCTGGCGCTGTCGCGCGAGGGCACGGGACCGTTCCGGCTCCACCTCGACGGGGGCCGCGCCCACGCGACCCTCAAGTCGATCGAGACCCCGCTCACGCTCGTCCAGACGCATGCCCCGAGCCTCGAGGACGCCTACCTCGAGATCGTCGGGCGAAGCGCCGAAGCCGAGTGACCGGGCTCTCGGCGGTCCTGGCGATCGCGCACCGTGACTTCGTCAAACTGCTGCGGGATCGCCTGCGGATCGCCGCCGACTTCGTGCTCCCGCTGGGGCTGGTCGCCTTCCTCGGCCCGGCATTGCAGGCGGGCTTCGGTGCGCCCGGCGGGCTCAACCTCCAGACGTTCATCTTCACGGGCGTGCTCGCCCAGACCGTCTGGCAGTCGGCCGCGCTCGGGCTCGTCTCGCTGGTGAGCGATCGAGAGACCGACTTCAGCCAGGAGATCTTCGTCTCTCCGACGTCGCGCTACTCGATCGTCTTCGGCAAGATCCTCGGTGAGTCGCTCGTGGCGCTGCCGCAGGCCTTCGCGATCGTCGCCGTCGGCCTGCTGCTGGGGGTGCCGATGTCGCCGAGAGCGCTGGGGCTGTTGCTGCCCGTCGTGCTGGCCATGGCGGTCTTCGGCGGATCGTTCGGGCTCCTCGTGCTTTCGAACATCGGCACCCAGCGCGCGGCGAGCCAGGTCTTCGCCTTCATCATGCTCCCGCAGTTCTTCCTTGCCGGCGTGTTCAGCCCGATCCACGGCCTGCCCTGGTGGCTCGGGATCCTGTCGGCGATCACGCCGATGCGCTACGCGGTGGACCTCGTCCGCAACGTCTACTACGCGGCCCAGCCGGGCGGCGCTCCGCCGGCGATGGATCCCGCGGGCCTGGACCTCGCCGTGATCGGCGTCCTGTTCGCCGCCTTCCTGGCGGTCGGGACGACGCTCTTCGTGCGCGCCGAGCGGAACCGGTGAGGTGGGCTCGTCCAGGCGGCTCTCCGCGACTCAACTCTCCTCGACGATCCGGCTGAAGGCGCCGAGGTACCGGGGGGTCCCCGTCGCGCTCGCGGCCAATCTGCACCAGGACGCCGGACCTGGCGCCAGGACGAAGTCCCCCCAGCCGGTCACGGGCCCGCGGGGGCGGTCCCGGCCGGGGGGGCAGGCGGCAGGAAGACCTCGCCCGACGCGTTCGAGAAGACGGATCGGTAGCCGGCGGCGAGGATGGCGGGTCGAACCGCGCCGGGCAGCCCCGCCGGCTCCAGCACGACGGCGGAGAACCCCCGGCGGAGCAGGCCGTCGAGGGTCGCCAGGGGGTCGATCCGGCCGCCGGCCGTGAAAATGTCCGGCGTGGCGTCGCGGCAGACCACCGTCTCTTCGATCCCGGCGAACGCGGCGATCGGCAGGCTCGCCCAGGGCTGGTAGCTGGCGGCGACATGCAGGAGGCTCGGCTCTCTGCCGAGCCGTCCGGAGGAGCGCTCCTCGCCGAGGAACCCGAGGAGCCGCCGGCCCGCCGCGTCGACCACGAGCCGGGCGTCCGGGTAGCCCTGCCAGTAGCCCAGCTCGGCGGTCCGCAGATCGTAGGCGAGGTCGTCCGCGACCGCGTGCGAAGCCTGGGCCGCGTTCGGCGCCGGTGAACCGAGTGGCAGAACCACGATCGCCAGGAGCGCGCCGGCCGGGACCAGGCGGAGCACCCCGGCCCTCCGGCGGCGAAGCGCGGCCGCCACGAGGCCCGCGGTCGCCGGCACGCAGGCCCAGGGCAGCCAGTAGCCGATCGATTTGGGCACCTCGTAACGGAGGGAGCCCGCGAGGAGCGATGAGCCCGGGACCAGGGCCACGGCAACGAGGAGCGCGGCGCCGACCGCGAGGGCCGCCAGCAGCAGCCGGCGACCGCCGCGTACCGCCGGGACGAGGCCGGCGGCCGCCAGGCCGGCGCCCAGGAAGAGCAGCGGGAAGGCCGGGTTGAGCCAGCCGGCCGCCCGGGGCAGGGCTCCGGGCTCTGCCGCTCCGACGACGGCCAGGCAGAGCAGGGCGCCGAGCACCAGGCTCCGGGTCGCCGCTCGCGGCGAGACCCGCGACCAGGGGACGCGATCGACGACCCGGGCGGTCCCGACCAGGACCGCCGCCGCAGCAGCGAACGCCACGATCCCCCACGTCGGTGCCGGCGCCAGCCCGGCCATCACCGCCGCCTGGGGCAGCACCGCGATCCCGGCCGCGGCGAGCGCGGGGATCGCCCGCGCCGCGTACCGGCCCGGGTCCGCCACGACGAGCAGCGCGACCGTCCCCATGGCCAGCGTCCCCACCAGCGGATGGACGAGCGTGGCCGCAGCGAGGCCGGCCGCCAGCAGCCAGTCCGGCCGGCCGGGGGGTCGGGCCCGGCGATCCTCCCGGGCGGGGGCGGCCAGAAGAGCCAGGGAAAACGCGGCGAGGGGAAGGGCCGCGACGCTGTCACGCGCGTCGGGAAGCCGAACGAAGGTAAAGGACAGCGCGAACGCCAAAAGGGCCCAGAAGCCCGCCTCGGTACCGAAGGCGGCGGAGGCGAACCGGCGCACGGCGACCGCGGAGAGGACGACGAGCGGGCCCACCGACGCGGCCACGGCCAGGGCGGCCGGCAGGCCGGCCAGGGTCGCCAGCGTGCCCATCCAGGCGACGTAGCCGAGGAAGAGTCGTGACGGCCCGTAGAGGGGCGACGGATACGTTGCCAGCGATCCGACCGCGCCGAACAGGCGCAGGTGCTCCACCGGCGCGACATGGTTCGGCAGCACGTCGGCGGCGGGAACGACCGGCGAGGCCAGCGAGAGCAGGATCGGCCCGCACCAGACAAGCCCGATCAGCAGCCAGCGCGGCGGTGGCGTCCGGCCGGCTCGCGGCGGCCTTCGCACTGGCGGACCGGTGCGGGGTCCCGCAGCCCGACGTCTGGCGAGTCCCGCCGCCAGGGTCGCGACCAGCGCCACGGCCAGCACGGCCTGCCGGAAGAGGCCGGCACCGCCGAGCCCGTAGAGCAGCAGGGCATCCAGGAGGACGGCCCCGGCGTAGCCACCGAGGATCAGATCCGACCAGCAGGCGAACGGCGCTCGCCGCAGGAACCGCAGCAGGATCGCCCCCGCGGCCGCGTTGGCCGCGGCCGCGACCGCGACGAGAACGGCGGCCGGCAGGGTTGTCGGCAGCTCGGCGGCGAGGGCGGCTGCGACGCCTGCGACGGTGAACCCTGCCGCCGGGTCGGCCTGCCGGATCGCCACTCCGCCGGCCAGCCCGCCGGCCGCGAGGAGCAGCAGGACCGTCTCTGCTCGGCCACGCCCGCCGGCCCTCGGACTCGGGCGCCGGGGGGAGGGTCGCCGGCCGGATGTCACGCGTCGCCCACGCTCTTCTCCGCCGCCCTTCCTCCGCGTTGCGGTGAGCCACAGGTCCCCCGGAGCAGCGATCCCCCCCGCCCCCCGCCCCGCCGCCCCCCCGGAGCGCATCGCGGCTCAGCCGCTCGGGCACCCGCAGACCGTGCGTCCCCGGGTCACGGGACGAGCTCGCGCGGGCATTCCGCGCGCCGAGGCCGAGCAAGAGGCGGCGAAGGGAAGATCCCGAGCCGGCTCTGCGGGCCGGCGCCGAGCTGGCGGTGGCCGCCGGGCGCCCCGGCCAGGACCCGCTCTGTCAGCGGTGGCCCTCCTTCCGGTGCGGCCGCCGCGCCTCAACCTCCCGCTCGTGGCGCTGCAGGTCTCTCTGGATGTCGCGCTCCCGCTGGGCGGCCAGGTGGTGCGACACGACGAGGTTCGGCAAGAAGTGGCCCTCGGTGTCCTGCTCGCTCTCGCCGGCCGGTCCTTCCGGAGTCGGCTCTTCCGCCGGCTCCCCTATCTCGTCAGCCATCGTCTCTCCCTGCGGCCGGTCTGCTGGCCGTGGACGCGGCGCCCGGCGTGCGGACCCATGATCGGTCCGCCGACGTCCGAGGTCCAGTAGCCAGCGGCACTCCGTCAGGGTCCGCTGGGCGACTTCCGCGCGGCCTCGGGCCGTGGGCCCGGAAAAGTCGTCGCCACCGGTTGTATCGAGCGCGTACGATCTCCCCGGCGCGATCGTCCGCGGGCGATGGACCGGCTGGCGGAGGAGCGGGAGATGCTGGGCTCGGTGGACCGGGACTTCGCCCTCGAGGCCCTCCGTCGCTGCGTTCTCTTCCGGGGCGTGGACCGGCCCAGCCTGGAGACGGTCGCCGAGAGCCTCCGGCTGCGCCGCTATCGCCGAGACCAGGTGATCTTCTACCAGGGGGATCCCGGAGAGTCGCTCTTCGTCATCGAATCCGGCTCCGTCAAGATCGTCCTGGCCTCGCCCGAGGACGGCGAGGACCAGGCCATCATCGCCACCCTCGGGGCCGGCGAGTTCTTCGGCGAGCTGGCGCTCCTGGACGGCGCACCCCACTCGGCGACGGCCGTCGCCATGGAGCCGACCGAGACACTGGTCCTGCGGCGCGACGCCTTCCTCCAGCTCATCGACCGCCAACCCGGCCTGCGTCGAGCCCTCCTGAGCGCCCTGGCGGGCGAGCTGCGACGCTTGACCGGGCACGTGGAGGAGCTGCATTTTCTGGACCTGCCGGGACGCCTGGCGATCCGGCTGGTCCGAATGGCCGGCGAGGCTGCCCCGGGCGTGCGACGTGACGTCCGGATGAACTGGCCGTACACGCAGGCGGAGCTCGCGGCGATGATCGGCGGCACGCGCCAGACCGTGAACCGCCTGCTGGCCGATGCGGCCGGTCGGGGGCTCGTCCGTTTCGAGAAGGAGACGATCGTGATCCCCGACCTGGACCGCCTGGCGCACGAGGCCGAGCGCTGAGCGGGAGGCGGCCGTGAAGGATCGAGGGGCGGACAGGGGTCGGCGCGGAGGTCGCGCCGGCGGCGCCGACCGCCTGGACCGGGCGGGCCTCGAGCTGCTGCGGGCGATTGCCCTCCGGGCCGAGACCGCACGCCGGCTGGTGGGCGAGAGCGGCGAGGCCGTGCTGCGCGCCATCGTCGACGCCACGGTCGCGCTCTTCCAGGCCGAGGCGGCGTCCATCGCGCTCCACGATCCCGCCACGGACCGGCTCGTGTTCCGGGTCGCGGCCGGTGCCCAGGGTGCGGGCGTGGTCGGCCTGTCCGTCGGCAGCAGCGAGGGCCTCGTCGGCTACGTCTACACCACCGGCCAGAGCATCGCCCAGTCCGACGTGCAGCGCGACGCGCGCTTCGGGCGCTCGATCGCCGAGCAGACCCGCTACACGCCGCGCTCGCTGATCGCCGTCCCGCTCGTCGACGAGCAGCGGACGATCGGCGTCCTGGAGATCCTGGACAAGCGGGACTCGACCTCCTTCTCCATCCGCGACATCGAACTGGCCGGCATCTTCGCCCACCAGGCGGCCGTCGCCATCAGCGCGAGCCGGATCGAACGAGACGTCGGGAGCCTGCTCGGAGCCACCGTGCGCTCGCTGGTGGCGCAGGCCGAGGACGCCGGCGGGCCGCTGCCTGATGCGGCCGCCGTCGAGCGGCTGGTCGCCTCGGCCGCCATCGGGCTGGGAGCCGACGACGAGTTCCGCCTGTGGGAGCTCGTCGAGCAGGTCGCCCGGGTGCGATCGGCCGATCCGGCCCAGCTCGACCTGGTGATCGATCTGCTGAACGTGCTCGCGCTGCACGCCGAGCGGCGCCACCCGCGGCGCACCCGCGCCGGCGGCTAGGACGAGATGGACCCCGTGCTGCCCGCCTGGAGCGAGCCGTTCGTCAGGGAGCGGCGGGCCGCGCTGGCGCGCCTGCCCCCGCTCGACCAGATCACCCGGGAGTGGGCCTGGGATGGCGCGGACGGCAGCGGCGTGACCGTCGCCATCCTCGACTCCGGGGTGGAAGGGGATCATCCGGCGGTCGGCGGGAGACTCGTCGCCAGCTACCGCGTCGAACCCGCCGCCGAGCCGGAGGCCGAGCCCGTCGTCCTCGAGGAAGAGGCCGCGGTCGACGTCGTGGGGCACGGCACGGCCTGCGCCGGCATCATCCACGCCATCGCCCCGGCCGCGGACCTGGTCTCGATCCGGGTCCTGGGCCCGGAGAACCGCGGCCGGGGCACGGTCTTCGCGGCCGGCCTCGATTTCGCCATCGAGCGCCGCTACCCGATCGTGAACCTGAGCCTCTCCTCCAAGAGCGAGGCGCTCTACGGGGCGTTCCACGACCTCGCGGACCGGGCCTATTTCGCCGGGATGCTGCTGGTCTGCGCGGCCAACAACCTGCCCGGAGCCAGCTACCCGTCGCTCTTCTCGTCGGTGGTGTCGGTCGCGGCCCACGACGTGGCCGACCCCTGGACCTTCTTCCACAACCCAGCGCCGCCGGTGGAGTTCGGGGCCTACGGGCTGGACGTGCCGATCGCCTGGCGGGACGGCACATCGATCGCGGCCAGCGGCAACAGCTTCGCCGCCCCGCACATCGCCGGGATCGCCGCCTTGATCCGCTCTCGGCATCCGTCGGTGCGACCGTTCGAGCTGAAGGCCATCCTGGCCGCGACGGCCACGCCACTTCCGCTCGCCGGCCGCGCCTGACGGAGCCGGCCGTGGCGTACTGCGAGGAGCGGTATGGCGATGCCTGCGCCGGAGCCCTGGCAGCGACGAAGCGTTCCCCTGTGGCTGCCGCACGCCGGGAAGGCGCGGCAGAGGCTCAGGCACGACGCCAGGCGTGAGGTTGCGCGATCCTCGGGCGGCCGGTCCCCCGCCGCGACTCGCATCCGCCGGCCATCGGCGGGTAGACATCCACGCGGTCGCCGTCCCTCATCGGGTGCGCCGGTCCGACCGCGGCGCCGTTGACAACGAAGATGTAGCTCGACCTCGGCAGGTCGAGCAGTTCGACGAGCCGCCCGACACGCTCCCCCGCCTCGACCTCGACGGTCGTCCGGCCGCCCGGGAAACGCCCGGCCAGGGCACCCTTGAGCCGCACCGCGATGCGGGCCATCGGCGCGCCGGCCGGGCGGTCTCCCGTCTCCCTCACCAGCCGGCCGTTGCCCCGTACTGGGCCTCGACGAGGTGGGCGATGCCCAGCTTCTCGAGCCGCTCGCGCGGGGCCAGCAGGTTGACCTGCACGAAGCCGGGCAGCCGCCCGATCTCGATCGCCCCCGAGACGGTCGCCCGGTTCTTCACCTCGTCGTCGGTCATGCCGAGCAGCCTGGCGGCCCGGGCGACACCGTTGTCCACTGCGGCGTTGATGAACGGGCCCGAGCCGAGCACCTGGAGCGGCAGCACGGCGCCCTCGAGGCGAGTGCGGTTGGCCTCCGCCAGGGCCCGCGCCCGGGCCACCTCGTCGGCCGTGAAGGGCCGGGCGAGGAACGGCAGGTCGTCCAGCGGCGGCAGCAGGATCGGGCCGTCCAACGCGAGGCCCTTGACCAGCTCCACTCGGACGACAACCCGGGCGCCGATGTCGGTGGTGTGGACCGCGACCTCACCGTCACCGATCATGGCATGCACGTCGCCGGCGTAGATCCCGGCCCCGTCCACCTTGACCGGCACCACGACGATGCTTCCCTCCCGGACGGAGTCGATGTCCATGTGGACGTCGGTCCGCTGCTCCAGCTCCTCCTCCGTGACGGCGAATTCGTGCTCCGCCCCGACCAGGAAGGCGCCGAAATCGCCGCAGTTGTGGGAGCTGGGCAGGTCGATCGCCGGGATCGAGCCGAGGTTCCCGACGGAGATCCGGCAGCGGGTCATCAGGCCGACGAGGTCGGCCGTGGCCATGGCCACCACCGGGTGCTGACGGCTGTGCTCGGCCAGCCCCACCCAGGCGCGGCCGTCGCGCCCGATCTCCTGCGCCCTCTCGGGCGTAACGGTCACCCCGATCCCTTTCGCGTCGTCGAAGACCATCGTGTAGCCCTCGACCAGGTGGAAGGGGTTGACCGGGGAGTGGCACGTGCTGCATTTGACCGCGCCCTCGCCCAGGCCGTCGAGGTAGGTGTCCGGGTAGAGGAAGTGGCGACCCGCGTCGCGGCAGGTCGGACAGATGCCGGCCACGAAGGGATCGCTCAGGAAGTGGCCGTCCCAGTTGCTCGTGACGCCCGAGCTCGTCGCCCGCGAAACCTGTTCGATCCTCTCGACGTGGAGGGCGACCGCGTCGCCCACCTTCGCGCCCTCGACACGGACCGGCAGCGTGACTTCATGTCCGCTGCGGATCGAGGGCGTGATCATCGGTCCCCAGCAGCCGGGGACCGTCAGATACTCGATCCGACCGCCGTCGCGGACAGGGCCCAGCATCTCGTTGCTGGGGCCGACGATGTCCGTGTAGCGGTCCACGACCACGCGGTCGGAGGCCGCTTTCGGGCTCAAGTCCACGGTCATGAGGGAGCCTCCCTTCTCAACGCGTCGACGCAAAGCACCGCCGATCATGGGCCGGAGGCTCCGCCGCCACAAGGGCCGGCCGGCCCGCGGGAGCGGCAGGCGGCGGGGGTCGCGGCCGACCGCGGGGTGCGGCCGCCGGCGTCGTGGCGTCCGGGCTTCTGACCCGGCGCCGGCCCGCCTGCTAGGCTGTCCGAGTCCGGGGCCAGGATCGATCGCGCGTCGCCGGCGCCGGGTCGGGCCGCGCCGGATCGGGCCCGCTCCGGGCGGGCGAACCGCGGACGGTCGACCGCCGGGGTGGCGGCCAGCCCCTCGGGGAGTCGCGGTCCGCAGCCGGTCACGAGGGAGAGGCGACGATGCCCCTGCTCACCGCCCAGCTCCGCAAGGAGCACGCCAAGCTGATGCCGCACGTCGACGAGCTGCGGGTGATCGCCGACTACGCGGCGGAGGTCCCGCTCGCCTCGCTCCAGGAGCGGCTGCGACGCGAGCACGAGTTCCTGGTCGGCGAGTTCGTGCCGCACATGGAGGCCGAGCAGGCGACGCTCCTCCCGGTCATGGAGGAGCTGCTGCCGGATCGCCATTCCTTCCAGCACGCCCACGGCGAGATCCGCCAGCTGATCGCCGCGCTTGAGCAGCCGCGCCGATCGGCGGCGGAGCCCGGGGCCTCCGAATGGGTCCTCGGCCAGCGCCGGGCGCTCTACCAGCTCTACGCGCTCCTCAAGGTGCACCTCGCCGAGGAGAAGCTCTACACGCCGATCCTGGAGCGGCAGCTGACCGCGGCGCAGGAGACCGAGCTGGCGGCCCGCCTCGAGTTCGGCGCCCCGCCGGCCGGCCAGGAGTAGACGACGAGTCCCCACCGCGGCTGGCCGGCGCCGGGCGGCCGGCGGCACTGGCTGGAACCGTTCGTGCTCGTCCTGCTGGCCGATCGACCGGCCCACGGCTATGCCCTGATCGGCCGCCTGCAGGAGATGGGGGTCACGGACGGCGCGGTCGACGTCGGGCAGGTCTACAAGACCCTGCGCGACCTGGAGGAGGCCGGCCACGTCAGCTCCCGTTGGTCGGACGACCCGACGGGGCCGCGACGCCGGGATTACGCCCTGACCGAGACCGGGCGGGCGGCCCTGGCCGAGTGGGCCGAGGTGCTGGGCGAGCGGCGGCGCCTGATCGGCGATTTCGCGTCGCTCTACCGGGCCGACGGGGAGCAGGAGCCCTAACCCGGCCCACTGCCCGGCCGGACGCGACGGCCGGAGATCGGGATCCGGCCGGGAACCGGGATGCGCCCCAGGACGTACTCGAACCCATCGACCGCTCCAGCCTCTGCATCGCACTGGCCGGCACGGTCACGGCCCCCGAGGAGGCGCCCATGCACCCGTTCAGGCTGATCATCGTCGTCGTCCTGCTCCTGGTCGGGCTCGTCTGGCTGGGCCAGGGCCTCGGGTTCATCGGCGGAAGCTTCATGTCGAGCCAGCCCGCCTGGGCCGTGATCGGGGTGATCCTGGTGGCCGGGGCCGCCTTCCTGGCCTGGACCGGCCGGGGGCGGGCCCCCGCGCGCTGAACGGCGAGCCGCGGCGCGCCGCGTCGTTGCACCCAGCGCAACCGTTTACAGCGACCCGCCCGAACCGGCGGGGCGCGCGGGGCCGCGAGGAGAGCCGATCGCCGGCGCCGCTGGCGGCCCCGGCAGCCCCGCGCAACGGCGTGGCGAGAGCTGGGCGCGAGGGCGACACGGGCCGGGACCGCGTTCCACCCGGCGCGAGGGTGCCCGCGCCCACGGCCGGCCGGTGCTCGCGGGCACCTGCGCCGCATGGCACCATGACTTTCAGGATTGACCCCGGGCAGGACGTCCGTACCATGTGGCGGGCCGGGCACTGGCCCTTGCCCCCTGAGGGCCGGGTGCCCGCCGTCACAATTGGAGCGTCCCTCGATGAAGTCGCGTCCCCGCCTCGCTCTGGCCCTCGCAGCCGCCCTGGCCGTGTCGGCGATCGCACTGTCGCCGGTCCTGGCGGCCAACTCCAGGACGGTCTTCTTCGGCTCACCGGGCACCGCCAGCATCATGCCCAGCCCGGACAGCCTGGGCGTCCTGACCACGACGGACGTCACGGCCGGCGGCGCGACGGCCACCGACGTGATCCTGCAGAACCTGAGCCGCTCGCAGCTGACCCACGTGGTGATCCAGGGCGGCGATGCGGCGCCCGACCCGCTCGCCAACCCTGGGTACCCGGCTCCATCCCCCATCTGCCCGGCCGGCGCTACCTCCTCCACGCAGTGCCTGCAGAGCCTCCCGTCAGGAACCTCCTACCTGGCCGTCTACGCCAGCCCGTCGTCGACCGTTCCCGTCGACTGCAGCGCGTCAACGTCGACCAGCCTCAGCTGCACAGTCGGGAACCTGGCCCCGAACGACGTTGCCGAGGTCCGGGTCATCCTGCAGCCGCCCGCGGCGGCGGGCACCAACGTCCAGTTCTGGCTGGCCTCGTCGCTCGACGAGGGGACTTCAACCACGGGCTCAAACCAGGACACGTTCTTCGCCTACGGCAGCTTCAACGTCCTCTCGCCCACCTGTGCCGAGGTCGCCGACTTCTTCCCTCAGAACCAGCAGCCCAGCCTGTCGAACACGGCGGGCGGACCGTGCGCCCAGGCAGCCAGCGTCGGGACGAACACGACCTTCCCCCAGGGTGCGTTCGAGCTCGTGGGCAACACCAACCTCAACTACTGCGCCCCGGGGATCACCAGCTGCTTCGGGGAGACGACACAGGCGAACGTGAACTTCGGCGTCCAGCCGGGCGGCAGCTACGTCACCTGGGACATCGTCTGGTCAGGCACGGACCTGCCGAGCGCCAAGCCGAAGGGCGTGACCCACTTCCTGGACGGCTACGACCCCACGAACCCGAAGCCGGGCAGCTACGTCAACATCTACTTCACGAAGAAGTACGAGTGCTCGTCGTCGCTCGTGACGAACTGCTGGGTTCCGCCGACGACGTCCACGAAGACCTCGTTCGAGGCGATCTTCCGGACGCCGAGCAACGGGTGGGCCAACGGCTTCTAGCCCTCCCCGAATCCCTGTTCCCTTCGCCGGACCAGCCCGGCCCGCTCAGCGCGACGGGCTGGTCTGGCGCTCTTCGTCCAGCCGAAGGCGGACCTGCTGTGCCGCGACGCGGTTGCCCTTCGTTTCGTAGAGAGCGAGCGCCTCGCGACGAGGGGCTTGCGCCGCCGCGGGCCCCCGCGCAGCGGCGAGGACGTCGCCAAGGTCCACGAGAGCATCCCCGAGCAGGACGGGCGAGTCTGCCGGTCGTATGGCGTTGACGGCCGTTCGAGCCATCGCCACGGCTTCGGCCGCATTGCCCTGCAGGGCCAGAATCCTTGCCTGGAGACTCCGCCAGAGCGCCTGCGAGCCGACGTCGTCCGCGTCGGTCAGCTCGCGGGCACGTTCTGCCAGCCCGCGCGCCTCGTCGATACGACCCTGTGCCAGGACCGCCTGGCCGAGCAGGGCGGCGACCGTGGAGAGCATGTAGCGTTCGCCCATCGCGTCGAGCGCCTCGAAGTCGCGACGGAGCTGCTGCTCGGCGGTGGCGACTTCGCCGGCGAGCCGCTCCACGCGCGAAGTGCGCATGGACGTTGAGACGGCGTACGCGCTCTTGCCCAGATCCAGGAGCATCGTACGAGCGCGGGTGTAGTGCTCACGCGCGGACACGAACGCCCCGTCCATCCCCTCCAGCTCGGCGATCGCGAGGAGCACCAGCGCTTCGCTGCGCCGATCGCCCTGGACCCGGGCGAGAATCTCGGCGCAGCGCCTGATCGCCTCGTGGACGGCGACCGGTCCCAGGAGGGCTGCCTGGGCATAGCCGGTGCCGCCGCGCGACTCCTGGCGCGCGTCGCCTGCCTGGCGGGCGTACTCCACGACTCGCTCGGCGGCCCGCGCCGCAGCTCCGAAACGGAGGGCGGTCGCGTGGACGCCGTAGACGAGGCGCCAGGCGCGGGTGAGGCCGGCGCTATCGTCCAGCCGCTCGAATGTCCGGATGGCGACCTCGGCCAGGGCGAGCGCGCCCGAACTCCAGCCGTCCACGTCGCCCCCCCGGTAGTATCGGAGCAGCGACTGAACCAGGCCCGCGTGGGCCTTCGTCCCCTCGTCCTGGGTCGCCTCGGCGGCCACGATCGCCGCCGAAAGCACGGCGTCTGCCTGGGCGAAGTCGCCGAGCTCGAGGAGCGCCTCGCCGAGTTCGGGGAGCAGCGCCAGCCGGTCGTGGTCATGCTCCGGCAGCAGGGCGGCGGCGCGCCGGAGAAGGTTGGTGGCGGCAGACATGTCGCCGCGCCCGAAGGCGCGTCGCCCGGCGGAGGCGAGGCGGCGGGCCCCGTCCCGGCCGACCGCGACCGCCTCCGCGTCGGCCGGCCCGAACTCGGTCCGATAGCGATAGGCCTGCTCCAGGTGATAGCCGAGGATCTCCTCGAACTCCAGCTCGCGGCCGCGCTCCCGGTTGACCCGGTCGGCCCAGGTCACGTACCGCTCGTGGAAGGCGACCCGGGAGCGCTTCAGGAGCCCCTCGTAGGCCGCGTCGCGGACCAGAAGGTTCACGAAGCGGTAGGCCGACTCGCCCGCGAGGCCGCCCGCCGCGTCGGGATCGGGCCGCACGAACTGGCGGCCCACCAGCGAGCCGAGGGCGGGCTCGACCTTCGGCCGGACCGGCTCCGCCACGAGAGCATCGACGGCCGGCTCGGAGAACTCGTAACCGACGACAGCGGCCGGCTCGACGACGGATCGCTCGTCCCGCGGCAGCTGGTCGACGCGGGCCGCCAGGAGGGCCTGGATCGTCGGCGGCAGGGCGATCTCGGCGGTCTCGTCGCCGCGCACCAGGCGCCCGTCGTCGAGGCGGAGCGCCCCGTTGTCGACGAGCATCGAGACCATCTGCTCCATGAAGAGCGGGTTGCCCTGGGCGGCGGCCCCAACCCGGCGCCGCAGATCGGCCAGGTCGGGGCCGGCGCCGGCCCCGAGCAGGTTGGCCAGGACCTCGTCGGCCTCCGCGGCGGTCAGCGGGCCCAGGGGCAGGCGAGTGGAACGGAGCCCGGGCGCCCACTCCGGCCGCGCGTCCAGAAGCTCGAGGCGGGCCAGGCAGACCAGCTGGATCGGCGCCTCGGATGAGGTCGTGACGACGTGCTCGACCAGATCGACGAGGGCCGGCTCCGCCCACTGGATGCCGTCGATCACCACGACGAGGGGCTGGCGGCGGGCCAGGATCTCGAAGGCGCGCCGGACCGCCCAGAAGAGCTCGGCCATGGGATACGGCTGGGCGCTGAGGCCGGCGATCGCGGCCAGTCGATCGGCCACCTCCCGGTCGCCGACCAGGGCGGCGACCTTGCGGCGCGCCACGCGGGGGCCGTCTGTCTCCGCGATGCCCGCGGCCGACCGCACGATCTCGCTGATCGGCCAGAAGGTGATGCCCTGGCCGTATGCCAGGCAGCGCCCTCGCAGGACGCGGGCCATCTCGCCGAGGTAGCCCTCGAACTCGCGGACGAGCCGCGACTTCCCCAGGCCCGCCTCGCCCAGCACGGTCACCAGGCGCGGCCCGTTCTGGACGACCGATTCGTGGAAGCTGGCGCGGAGGCGATCGAGCTCCGCGGCACGGCCGACCATCGGCGCGTGGTGGCGGCGGGACCGGCCCTCCAGCCCGCGGACGGCCACCAGGCGATAGGCGACGACCGGCTCGGCCTTGCCCTTGAGGACGAGCGGCGCGACCTCCTCCACATCGACGGCGTCGCGGACCAGGTGGTAGGTGGACTGGCCGACCAGGATCCCGTCCTCGGGCGCCGCCTGCTCGAGGCGGGCCGCCGTGTTGACGGCGTCCCCGGTCACCAGGTGCAGGCCCGGTGTGGCGTCCCCGGCCACCACGAGGCCGGTGTTGACGCCGATGCGCGCCGCAAGGTGGACCTCCTCGTCCCGCAGCTCGGCGGCCAGGGCGCCGAGGGCGGCCTGGAGGCTGGTGGCGGTCCGGACGGCCCGCAGTGCGTCGTCCTCGTGGAGCACCGGCATGCCGAAGACGGCGACCACGGCGTCGCCGATGAACTTCTCGGCGCTCCCGCCGTGGTGTTCCACGACGCCCCGGGCGACCTCGAAGCCCCGGGTGACGACGCGCCGCAGGGCGTCAGCGGGCAGCGGCCGGCCCGTCGGGTCGGCGGCCTTGAGGTCGCAGAAGACGATGGTGACGGTCTTGCGGCTCTCTTCCGGGCCTTCGCCGGGGGCCAGGGAGGCCCCGCAGGTGCCGCAGACCCGGAAGGCCGCCGGGTTCTCCTCCCCGCAGTTCGGGCAGAAGGCCGCCTCCGGTCGCGGCGCCTCCGCCGTGCGGGCCGGAGTTTCCGCCGCGGCCGTCAGCCGGATCAGCTCGTAGGCGCACTCGCCCGCCGCCGGGTCGGCCGCCGCCGGCAGGGGCACCGGCTGCACCGCGGCGCGGCCCCCGAGAGCGCGATGGGTGGACTCGGCCAGCAGGACGCCCATCGGCGGAGCCGCTGCCTCGAGCTCCATGGCCAGTTGCACGACCGCCCCGGTCAGGACGTGCTCGCCGGCCCGGGCCAGGCCGACGGTCGCCTCGCCGGTCGCCAGGCCGGTCCGGTTGGTCAGCTGGACGCCGTACGCCTGCCGCAGGTCCCGGTTGAGGTCGGCCAGCGCGGCCTGGCACTCGGCCGCGGCCCGGACGGCCCGCAGCGGGTCGTCCTCGTGGACGATCGGCAGGCCGAAGACGGCCAGGATGGCATCTCCGATCAGCTTCTCGATCTTCCCGCCGTGCCGTTCGAGGGGGCCGCGCATGGCGTCGAAGTAGCGCGAAAGAACCTCGAAGAGCGCCTCGGAGTCGAGGGCCTCGCCCATGCTCGTCGAGCCCTTGAGGTCGGAGAAGAGGACCGTGACGGTCCGGCGAAGCTCGTGCTCCAGGTCGGGCCGGAGCTCGGTCCCGCAGAAGCCGCACAGGCGGAAGCGGTCCGGGCTCTCCGCCGCACAGTTCGGGCAGACCTGCATTGGCGGAGTGTAGCGAGCGGTGCGGTGCCCTCCCACGCGCCCCGCCCGGGAATGCGGCGGTTTCGCGAATCGTCCTGCGGTCCGATCCCCGCGGGGTCTTGCCTCGGCCGGCCGGCGACCCTATCCTCCCGTGCACGTCGCGGCGCCGTCCCGGGGGACCGACGCGACGGAGGGAGGACCCCCCAGACCCTTGACCACCACGCCCCTCACCCTGTCCGCGCCGGGACCGTTCGCCGTCCTCCGACGCCGCAACTTCGCGCTGATGTGGACCGGCCAGCTGGTCTCCACGATCGGCAGCTCGCTGACGTCGATCGCCGCGTCCATCCTCATCTTCCGCCTGACCCACTCCGCCCTGGACGTGGGCCTGATGCTGATGGTCACGGCGGCCCCCAGCCTGGTGGTGGGGCTGATCGCGGGCGTCTTCGTCGATCGGCTGGACCGCAAGCGGATCCTGGTGACGGCCGACCTGTTGCGGGGCGTGCTTGTCTTCCTGATCCCGGTCCTGATCAGCTCCGGGATCGGCTGGCTCTATCTGCTCGTCCTGCTCTCCAGCGCCGTCACCACGTTCTTCAGCCCGGCCTTCGAGAGCGTGCTGCCCGAGCTGGCCCCCGACGACGAGCTCGCCGCGGCCAACTCCCTGATGGCGATCAGCCAGTTCGGCTCGACGGCGGTCGGATTCGCCGCGGCCGGCCTGATCGCCAGCTGGTTCCCGATCGAATGGGCCTTCTGGCTCGACGCCGCGTCGTTCGTCTTCTCCGCCGGCTGCATCCTGCTGACCCGCCTGCCTGCCTTCAGCGTGGATTCGGCCTCGAGCGTCGGCTCGGTCGTGACCAACCTCCGGGCGGGGCTCGGGTTCCTGGGCCGGACGCCGATCCTCCGCTCGCTGCTCCTGGTCTCGGTCCCGGTCTTCTTCTCGTTCGGGCTCTGGAACTCGCTGCTCCTGCCGTTCGCCGAGCGAGCCCTCCACGCCACCGAGTTCGAATATGGCCTGCAGGAGGGCCTCACCTCGGTCGGCTTCGTCCTGGCCAGCCTGCTGATGGCCGGCTGGGCCGACCGGCTTCGCGAGGGCCAGTGGCTCAGCCTGAGCTTCCTGGCGATGGGCCTCGTCGGCATGGTCTACGCCATCTCGACCTCCATCCCGCTGGCCGTCGCCCTGGTCATGGTCTCGGGCTTCTCCAATGCCCCCTCGTCGATCGGCCGGCGGCTGATCTTCCAGCGCCACACGCCCCGCGAGCTGCGGGGACGCGTCAACAGCGGCTTCTTCGTCGCCCGCGACCTGGTCTTCCTCTGCGGCATGGCGGCGGCCGGCCTGGCCGACCTGATCGAGGTGCGAGACCTGGTGATGGCCAGCGCGGTGCTGCTGGTGGCGGCCGGCATGTTCGCCCTGGTCCTGCCGGGGCTGGGCCAGCCGGCAACCGAGTGGCGGCGATCGCTCGCCCTGCTCCGCGCGGCTCCGGCGGTCGGCGGCCTCTCGCTGGGCCGGGCGCCGACGCTGGACGATCTCGACACCCTGGTCGGCTACCTGCCGGTCATGGCCGGCCTGAGCTCCCGCGACCGGGACACCCTCCTCAACCGGGCCCGAGTCGTCGACGCGCCGGCCGGTACCTGCATCGTGCGGCGCGGCGAGACCAGCACGGCCGCCTACTTCATCCTGTCCGGCAAGGCCGTCGTCGGGATCGTCGCCCAGGACGGCGGCTACCGCTCGCTGGCGACGCTCTCGCCCGGCGACTACTTCGGCGAAATCGCCGCCCTGACCGGCAGCCCGCGGACCGCCGACGTGGCCGCGGACGAGCCGACGACGCTCCTCCAGGTGCCGGCGGAGATCCTGCGCGGCTTCATGGGCCACGAGGTCTTCAACCGGCTGGTCCTGGCCACCATGTCCGAGCGACTCTCCCAGACCTACGCCGCGGACCTCCCGCGGTTGGCGGGGCTCGACCCGCAGGACCTTCGCGATCTCCGCACGCCCCAGCCGGCGTTGACGGCGGCTGGGCCGGCCCAGCTGGCTGACGCCGCGGCCGCGGCGACGGACTAGGCGAACCGTGGGCTTCGCCCGGGCCGACTGCCGCTGCCGTCAGGCGCGAGCGTGAGCGCCGCCTCCTCCGGGACGCGGCCGGGTGCGGCCGACCCGCAGCCTGTCCTTGAGATCACCGTTGTCGGCTCCGGGCCGGCCGCGCCGCAGCCCGACACGCCGGGCTCGGGCCTGCTCGTGCGAGCCGGCGACGACCACCTGCTGGTCGACTGCGGGACGGGCACCGCGTCGCGACTGCGGACCATCCTCGATCCGCGCGCGCTGCGGGCCGTGGTCGTCAGCCACCTCCACGCCGACCACTACCTGGACCTGGTCGCCCTCCGCTATCACTGGCCGTGGGCCGGCCAGCCGGAGGGGCGCCTGCGGGTCCTCCTGCCGCCGGGCGGGGAGGCGCGGCTGGCCGCCCTGGCCGAGGCGATCAGCGAGAGCCGGTCCTTCTTCTCGCAGGCCTTCGACGTCCGCGAGTACGATCCCGGCCGGGAGCTCTGTGTCGGCGCGCTCCGACTGGCCTTCATCCCGGGACGTCACTACATCCCGGCCTGGGGCGTGAGCGTCGTCGGCCCGGCCGGCGAGCGCTTCGTCTACTCGAGCGACACCGGCCCCAACCCGGACCTGGCGGAGGCGGCCCGCGGGGCGGACCTGCTGGCCATCGAGGCCACGCTCGAGGACGTGGCGGAGGACGTCGAGGAGCGCGGCCACCTGACCCTGGACGAGGCGCTCGCGACCGCCCGCCGGGCCGGCCTGGACCGCGTGCTCATCACGCACTACCCGAGCGAGCGGCGGGCCGCCATGGCGGCCGCGACCCGGGGCCACCGCCCGCGGGTGGTGCTGGCCCGGCCCGGCCTCCGGCTGGCCGTTCGGGCCGGGCAGGAGGATCGCGCCGCGAGGACCGGCGGGCAGGCACGCGACGAGGAAGGAGTGGCGGGCGGTGGCAGCTGAGGCGGGCGGGATTGTCGTGACGGATGCGACGGAGGCCCGACGGTACGAGGCCCGGCTAAAGGGCGCCCTGGCGGGCTTCCTCGACTACCGCCGCCGGAGCGGCAACCAGATCGTCCTGGTCCACACGGAGGTCGACCCCGCCTTCGAGGGCCGCGGCGTCGGCGGCGGCCTGGCTCGCTTCGCGCTCGAGGATGCCCGGCGGCGCGGTCTCGACGTGGTCCCCCGCTGCCCCTTTGTCGTGGCGTTCCTGAAGCGCCATCCCGAGTACCAGGACGTGGTCTCCACGGAGCGGGGCGTCTGCGAGCACATGGACGAGGTGCGCGACGTGACGCCGTCCGCGAACGGCTGCGAGGACTGCCTGCGGATCGGCGGGACCTGGCTCCACCTCCGCCTCTGCCGGACCTGCGGCCACGTCGGCTGCTGCGATTCCTCGCCGAACCGGCACGCCTCGGCCCACGCCCGTGAGACCGGCCACCCGGTCGTGACCTCCCTGGAGCCCGGCGAGGGCTGGAGCTGGTGCTACGTGGACGAGATCCTGGTGGAGGGGGTCTGATGGAGCGTCCGAGGGCCGCAGGGCGAGACGGAGCGCGGCCCATGCCCGCACCGCCGGCCGCGGGCTTGCCAAGCGGATGGTCCGGCGCTACACAGTCGGCACGCTCGCGGACCCCACCCCGGCGGGCGTCACAGCCAGGAGGCGGCCGATGATCCAGCGTGCCGAGGTGGCCGACGAGCTCGCCGGCCTGAGCATCTTCGCCGACCTCGGCTCGGCGCAGCTCCAGGGGATCGCCCACATCTTCGAGGAGCAGTGGTACCCCGCCGGTGAGCGCATCCTGCGGCAGGACCTGAGCGGCTCGGGCTTCTACCTGATCCTGGAGGGCGAGGTGGCCGTCCGCCAGGACGGCCGCGACCTGGCGATGCTGGCCCGGGGCGATTACTTCGGCGAGATCTCCGTCCTCCTCGGGGAGCCGCCCGTGGCCGACGTGGTCGCCTTGCGGCCCGTCCGCGCCCTGCACCTGGCGGCGGCGCAGCTCCAGGACGTCCTGCTGGCCTATCCCACGGTGATGTACCGGATGCTGGTCGAGCAGACACGCCGCGTACGGAGCGCGAACCGGTGGCGGGGTTGAGCGAGCGGCCCTTCCCGCCGGGCGACTACCCGCTGGTGGTCGTCGGCAGCGGACCCGGGGCAATCCAGGTCAGCTACTCGCTGGCGCGGCTGGGCGTTCCCCACGCCGTCCTGTCGCGGGACCCTGTGGCGGGCGGGA
The DNA here is from genome assembly GCA_021789435.1 of Chloroflexota bacterium. Classification (GTDB taxonomy): domain Bacteria; phylum Chloroflexota; class Limnocylindria; order Limnocylindrales; family CSP1-4; genus JAJYJO01. Next base: position 8,615 of record JAJYJO010000030.1, on the reverse strand, counting down.
TGTTCCGCAAGTTCCCGTTCTTCCAGCGGCTCCTGAGCTGGACCAAGCCGTACGCGCCGGCCGAGCAGGGCAGCCGGGCCTACGAGCGCTACGACTGGAACAGCCTGCTGGCCGACGAGCCGGAGCACGCGGCCCTCATGCCCGGCCTGATGGACGGGACGTCGTACTTCCCGTCGCGGCCGGAGATGGAGCGCAACCTGCAGACCTTCGCCGAGCGGACGGGCGTCGCCATCCGCCAGGACTGCCGCTGGGAACGGACGCGCCTGGAGGGCGAGGGTCCGGACCGGCGGTTCGTCCTCGAGACGAGCGACGGCGAGTACCGGGCGCCGCTGGCCATCTTCGCGGTGGGAGTCGCCGAGCCGTACGTGCCCCCCACCCCCGGCATCGAGCTGGTGCCGCATTACGCCGACACTCGCCCCGCGGAGACGTATGCCGACAAGCGCATCTTCATCATCGGCAAGCAGAACTCGGGCTTCGAGCTCGCCAGCGGCCTCCTGCCCTGGGCCCGCGGCCTCGTCCTCGCCTCCCCCAGCCCCGCCAAGCTGTCGATCGTCACCCGCTCGCTGGTCGGCATCCGGGCGCGCTACGTCCAGCCCTACGAGGACTACGTCCTGGGCGGCGGCGTGGCCGTCCTGGAGGCCGCGATCGAGCGGATCGAGCGGACGGAGGGCGGCTTCCGGGTCACCACGCGGCCCAGCCGGGGCGGCGACCCGGTCGCCGTCGAGGTCGACGAGGTGATCGCGGCGACCGGCTTCGTGGCGCCGCTGCTCGACCTCCCCGAGCTGGGCGTCGCCACCTTCGGGCACAGCCGGCTGCCGGCCCAGACCGCCTACTGGGAGAGTGCCACCGTGCCCGGCATCTACTTCGCGGGGACGCTGACCCAGGCCGTCGGCGGTCTCAAGAAGCACGGCCTGCCGCCGAACTCGGGGGCCGTCCAGGGGTCGCGCTACAACGCCCGCGTGCTGGCCCGCCACGTGGCCGAGACGCACTTCGGGGTGCCGCCCCTGCGGCGGCCGATCGACCCGGCGGGGCTGCTGGCCTTTGCGCTCGACGAGCTCTGCCGCGGTCCGGAGCTCTGGCACCAGCGGGCCTACCTGGCGCGCGTCGTGGAGCTCGAACCCGCATCGGGCGTCGCGGATGCCGGCGTCCGTCCGCTGACGAGCTTCCTGGACGACGGGGGGCCGGATGCCGTGGCGCTGACCGTGGAGGCCGACGCGGCGGGGGCGATCTACCCGGTGGTCTACGGCCGCCGGGACGGGACGGTGACCGAGCACATCCTGCCGGCGGACGACCTGCTGCAGTTCGACCGCCAGGAGCATCGCCGGGCGCTGGCCGGCATCCTCCGCGAATTCGGGGTCGCTTCGGATGAGGCGTCTGTGCCGGCCGCGACGGCACAGCGCGTCGGCACTCCGGCCGCCGGCCCGCCGTAGGGGCGACCGCCGCCTCGCGGCAACGGCCGGGCGGGCGGGCGAGCGGGGGCACGAGCGGGCGCATGCGGCAGGACGCCGCGGGCCCGCCCGACCGCCCCCGGGCGAGCTGTGGCATGCTTTCCGCCGATGCCCGATGCACTCAGCCGCGCCATCGCCGAGCGCGCCCTCGCCGCCGCGCCCGGCCTGCCGGACGCGGTCCGCATGGCCATCACCGCGACGGCCGAGTACGGCATCATCCTCGCCGGGCTGATCGCCCTCGCGGTCGCCTGGAGCGAGGCCCGCGGAGACCGCCTGGGGGGCCGCATCGCGGACCTGGTCTGGATCCTCTTCCCGGCCGGGGTCGCCGTCGTGCTCGCCATTGCCCTGTCGGTCGCGATCGGGATCCTGGTGCCGATCGACCGGCCCTTCGTGGCCCTGGGTCAGTCGCCGCTCTTCGCCTACCATGCCGACGCCAGCTTCCCCAGCGATCACGTGGCCGCGGCCATGGCCCTCCTGGCCGCGCCGCTCCGCTCGCGAACGGGCCGGGCCGCGATCGCGCTCGTGGCGTTGCTCGTGGGCGCCGCCCGGATCCTGGCCGGCGTGCACTGGCTCTCCGACATCGTCGGGGGGGCGATCCTCGGGCTGGCGCTCGCCTGGCTCGTCGGTCGAACCTGGCAGGCGGTGGTGCGGCGGCCGGGGCCCGACATGGTCACCTCCCGCTAGGCCGTTGTCGACGGTCGATGGCCCTCAACGCGGAGCTCGCCCTCTTCGTCGTCAGCATCCTCGCCGGGGTCATCGGGGCCCTGGCCGGCGTGGGCGGCGGCATCCTGATCATCCCGGCGTTGACGGTCCTGTTCGGCGTCGATATCCGCCTGGCGATCGGGGCGAGCATCGTCTCGGTCATCGCGACCAGCTCTGGGGCGGCTGCAGCCTACGTCCGGGACCGCCTGACCAACATGCGCATCGGCATGTTCCTGGAGCTGGCGACCACCAGCGGCGCGGTCACCGGGGCGCTGCTGGCGGCGATCGTCCCTGCCCGCTTCCTCTACCTGCTGCTCGGTGCGGTCCTCCTGCTCTCCGCGGGGCAGCAGCTGGTCCGCCTGGGCGAGGAGCTGCCGCCCGAGATCGAACCGAGCGGCCTGGCCCTGCGACTGGGCCTCGCCTCCAGCTACCCGGACGCCCAGCTCGGCCGCGAGGTGGGTTACCAGGCGCGGCGGATCCCGCTCGGCTTCGTCCTGATGGGCTTCGCAGGCGTGGTCTCGGGCCTGCTCGGCATCGGCTCCGGCGCCCTCAAGGTGCTGGCCATGGACGGCGCCATGCGGCTGCCGATGAAGGTCTCCTCGACCACCAGCAACTTCATGATCGGCGTGACCGCGGCCGCTTCGGCCGGGGTCTACGTCGGGCGCGGCGACGTCGATCCGCGGATCGCGGCGCCGGTGGCGCTGGGCGTCCTGATCGGGGCCCTGCTGGGCGCACGGATCCTGGTCCGGATCTCGAACCGGGCCATCCGGCGAGTCTTCGTGCCGGTCCTGGTGGTCATCTCGCTCGAGATGATCGCCCGCGCCGCGGGTGTCAACCTGTGAACGCCCGGCCGACCGGCGCGCCCATGGCGGACCCGGATCGGGGCCGCGGCCCGATCACGCCCGAGCTCTTCCGCGACATCATCAGCGTCGTGCTCACGGTCGGCGTCCTGACCAGCGCGGCGCTCGTGGCGCTGGGCTTCCTGGCCGCCCTCGTCGTCGGCTGGGGCGGGTCGCTGACCGGCGCCGGCCCCGCGCCCCTCCGGCCGACCGACTTCGGGACCGTCCGGAGCGGCCTCGCCGCCCTCCGTCCCGTGGCGATCGCCCAGCTCGGCCTGCTGGTCCTGCTGGCGACGCCGGTCCTCCGTGTCGTCGCCTCCGTCATCGCCTTCGCCCTCGAGGAGGATGGCCTCTACGTCGCCATCACCCTCGGCGTTCTGGCCATCCTGCTCGGCAGCATCTTCTTCATCCGCTGAACGTTCATCCGCTGAACGGCCATCGCGGCCGGCCCCCGAACGTCAGAGGATCGTGATCCCGACCGCGACCGTGCCGCGGGCGGGCGAGCAGCCGCAGACGGTCGCGAAGTCCCAGGGGGTCAGGTCGGCGATCCGCCTAGGGAAGAGGACCGCGTCCGGGCCGTAATCCGTCACCCGCCGGGTGATACAACCCGCCGGGCCGCGGATCCTGACCCGCGTGCCCCTGGGGAGACGCAACGCCGTCGTTCCGTTGTCGTACCAGCTGGCCCAGCCATGGAGGGCCCGGGCGGTGGAGGAGGCCGCTGCGGCGGGCAGTGACCGGGCGATCGGGCGCGCCGCCAGGATCGGGACGAGTGGCCGGGAGAACGGGGGTGCCGCGTCGGGCGGTTCGGCGAGCGCGGCCCCGGGGGCCAGGCTGCCGGCCGCGCCCTGCGCGGCGTCAAGCGTCGGCGGAACCGACGGCCCGGGGCCCAGCGGGGCCCGGAATGCCGCATCCGGCAGAGGCTGGGGGAAGCCCGGGGCCAGGGACCCCGCCGCCAGGGCGCCGGATGTCAGCAGAACGAGCGCGGCGGCGGCCGCGATGGCCAGCGGACGCGACGCCCGCCGGTGGCCGGCCGCACGGCCGGCCGAGGAATGAAGGCCGCGGGGATCCGCGGCCGGCGGGCACTGCCCACCATCGGCACGAACGATCACTGCGCTCCTCGCGCTGCGGGTTCCGCGGGCCGGCGCGTGGTGGTGCGCAGCCCTGCGAGGGCGGACGGCGTGTCACCCGGGCCGAAGCGGTCCCTGGGGGACCGGGATCGTCGGCGACCGTCCACCTGCGGAGGCGCCAAGCGCCCTCCGCCGCGGGGAGTATGCCCTAATCGGCCGGATCGGGCGCCGGAGGGCCCTCCCGGCCGCGGGCGGCCGCGCCCAAAGCGACCCGCCCGTCACGGGCGCGGGACGCTCCACGGGACCGGGACTCGGACGGTGACGGGCCCGGAGCGACCCCTTCCCGGCGCACCGGCCGGTCGCCCGGGTATGCTTCGAGCACGTCACACGCAATCAGCCCAACCCGTATCGAGTCTCCCCATGGATAGGTGGTGCCAATGAACGTGGGCATCGCCAAGGAGACGGTGGCCGGCGAACGACGCGTCGCGCTCGTGCCGGAGGCCATCGGCCGTCTCCGCGGCAAAGGGGTCGAGGTCCTGGTCGAGACCGGGGCCGGCGACGGAGCGGCCATCCCCGATGGCCTGTATGCGGAGGCGGGCGGCACGATCGTCTCCCGGGACGAGCTGTACGCCGGCGCCGACGTCGTGGTCAAGGTCCAGAAGCCGACGCCGGAAGAGGAACAGCTGTTCCGCTCCGGCCAGGCCGTGGTCGGCTTCCTCCAGCCGCTCATCGACCCCCAGCTCGAGGCGCGCCTGGCGGGGAAGGGCGTGACGGCCATCAGCCTCGACGCGATCCCGCGCACCCTGAGCCGGGCCCAGACCATGGACGCCCTCTCGTCCCAGGCGAACGTCGGCGGCTACAAGGCGGCGATCATCGCCGCCGGGGCCTTCGGGCGCTACTTCCCGATGCTCACCACGGCCGCGGGGACGGCCAAGCCGGCCAATGTGCTGGTCCTGGGTATCGGCGTGGCCGGCCTCCAGGCGATCGCCACCGCCCGCCGGCTCGGCGCCATCGTCAGGGCCTACGACGTCCGCAGGGAGACCAAGGAGCAGGCCGAGTCGCTCGGCGCCCAGTTCATCGTCCTCAAGTCCGTTGCCGACGCGACCGGCGAGGGCGGCTATGCCCGCGCCCTGACGCCCGAGGAGCAGAAGGCCCAGCAGGACGAGCTGAACGGCCACATCGCCGCCCAGGACGTCGTCATCACGACCGCCCAGGTCCCTGGCCGGCGCCCTCCGCTCCTCGTCACCGCGGACGCGGTGGCCGGGATGCGACCGGGCTCGATCATCGTCGACATGGCGGCCAGTGAGCTCGGCGGCAACTGTGAGCTCTCCCGGGCCGGCGAGACGATCACGACCGGCAACGGCGTGACGATCATCGCGCCGGAGAACCTGCCCGCGTCGATGCCCGCCGGGGCCAGCCTCTTCTACTCCCGGAACATGACCGCACTCCTGTTCCACTTCCTCAAGGACGGGCAGATGGCCTACGACTTCACCGATGAGATCACGGCCGGCACGGTCATCGCCCACGGCGGCGAGGTGGTCCAGCCGGCCACCCGGAAGCTGCTCGAGCCGGCGATGGCCGGGGGGCCCGGCGCATGAGCGCGACCCTCCTGTCGCAGCTGACGATCTTCGTGCTGGCGATCCTGGTCGGCTTCGAGGTGATCAGCAAGGTTCCGGCGACGCTGCACACGCCCCTGATGTCCGGGGCCAACTCGATCCACGGCATCGTCCTGGTGGGCTCGATGCTGATCGCGGCCCGGGCGGACAACCCGCTCAGCCAGGTGCTGAGCCTGATCGCGGTCGCCTTCGCGGCCATGAACGTCGTGGGCGGCTACCTGGTCACCGACCGGATGCTCCAGATGTTCCGCAAGAAGGCACCTCCGCCGCCGAGACCCGCGGACGAGGCCAAGTGAGCCGGACCGATGAGCGCACTTGACACCATCCTCCAGCTCGCCTACATCGTCGCGGCCGCCTTCTTCGTCCTCGGACTCCACCGCATGAACTCGCCGGCCACGGCCCGCTCGGGCAACCAGCTGTCCGCGGCCGGCATGACGGTCGCCGTCGCGGCGACGGTGGTCCTGGTCGCCACCAACCCCGCCCAGGGCCTCGCCTGGCCGATCATCGTGGTGGGTGTGGTCGTCGGTGGCGGCCTCGGCCTCTACACGGCGCGCACGATCAAGATGACCGACATGCCGCAGCTGGTCTCGCTCTTCAACGCGGTGGGCGGCGGCGCGGCGGCCCTGATCGCCATCGACGACTACGTCCGGCTGGCGGGGACCGTCGGGGCGGGGGGCGGCGCGATCGACCTCCAGACGGTCGTGGCCAGCATCCTCGACGTCCTGATCGGCTCCGTCACCTTCAGCGGTTCGCTGATCGCCTCGGGCAAGCTCCAGGGCCTCGTCACCAGCCGGCCGGTCGTCTTCCCCCTCTCGCGGCCCCTCAATGTCGGCCTGGTCGTCATCGCCCTGGCCGGCGCCGCCTTCCTGCTCGCCGGCAACGTCAGCGTGCCGGTCCTCTTCGTCCTGATCCTGGTCGCTCTGCTCTTCGGGGTCACCCTGGTGATGCCGATCGGCGGTGCCGACATGCCGGTCGTCATCTCGCTGCTCAACGCCTTCACCGGCACGGCCGTGGCGATGGCCGGCTTCGTCATCGGCAACGCCACGCTCATCACGGCCGGCGCCCTCGTCGGCGCCTCCGGCGGCATCCTGACCAAGCTGATGGCTGACGCCATGAACCGCTCCATCCTGAACATCATGGTCGGCGGCTTCGGGGTCGGCGAGGCCGGCGCCGGAGCCGCCGTCGGCGGGGGCCCGACGGGATCCGTGCGGGAGATCAACGTCGACGACGCGGCGATCCAGCTGGCCTACGCGCAGAGCGTCATCATCGTGCCCGGCTACGGCCTGGCAGTCGCCCAGGCCCAGCACTCGGTCCGCGAACTGGCGGACCAGCTCGAGGAGAAGGGCGTCGGCGTCAAGTACGCGATCCACCCGGTCGCCGGCCGCATGCCCGGCCACATGAACGTCCTGCTCGCCGAGGCGAACGTCCCCTACCCGCAGCTCTACGAGATGGACGACATCAACCCGGAGTTCGAGCGGACGGATGTGGCCCTGGTGATCGGCGCCAACGACGTGACCAACCCGGCGGCCCGCAGCAACCCGGCCAGCCCCATCTACGGGATGCCGATCCTGAACGTGGACCACGCCCGGAACATCATCGTCATCAAGCGCTCGATGCGGCCCGGCTACGCCGGCATCGACAACGAGCTCTACCTTGATCCCAAGACCGGGATGCTCTTCGGCGACGCCAAGGACGCCCTCACCCAGCTGATCGGCGCGGTCAAGGCGCTGTAAGCCGGCCGGCACCGGGCGGCCCGGACCACCGGGCCAGGCGCCGTTATGCGGTGACTCGCATAGCCGCCACATCGTGCCGGCGGGCAAGCCTCAGCCGCGCGAGGCGTCCTCCAGCGCGATCCGGATCCGCTTGTTGATCCGGCCCTTCGACTCGTAGCCGGTGACGCGGATCCGGCCGACTTCGCGAGTGTTGGCCACGTGGGTCCCGCCGTCTGCCTGGAGGTCGAGGCCCACGATCTCGACCGTCCGGATCTCACGGATCCCCTCCGGCAGGAGGTTGACCTTGGTCCGGATCAGGTCGGGGATCGCGAAGGCCTCGTCGCGCGGCAGAACCCGGACGCGGACGTCGCGCCCGGCCGCGAGCGCCTGGTTCACCCGGGCCTCGATCTCGCCGACCAGTTCGCCGGACATCGTCTCGAACTCGAAATCCATGCGGCCGGCGCCGGGTTCCATGTTCCCGCCGGTCACCTGCGCGCGGTAGTCGCGCCAGACGACACCGCACAGGGCGTGCAGCGCGGTGTGGGTCCGCATCAGGGCGTGGCGCCGTTCCCAGTCGACCGCCGCGGTCAGGCGCTCCCCCACGGTCGGCGGTCCGACCCCGGCGTCGAGGACGTGGAGGATCTCCTCGCCCGAGCGCCGAGCTTCCGTCACGGTCCAGGCGCGGCCGTCGGAGGCGAGCAGCCTCCCATGGTCGGCCGGCTGGCCGCCGCCCCCCGGGTAGAAGACCGTCCGGTCGAGCACGACGTTGGGCCGGCCCGACTCGGGAACGACTGCGATGACGATCGCCTCGGTCGATCGCGCGTACGCATCCGTCACGTACAGCTTCTCGGTCATCCCCCTCCTGCCGCCTTCCTCCGGTCGCGCCCGGCCGGCTACTTGACCGTGAGGGTGCCGGTCATGTTCGGATGGACGTCGCAGACGAAGGTGTAGCTGCCGGCCGGCAGGGCCGGCACGCTGTAGGTGACCGTGTTGGGCCCGGTCACGAGGCTGCCCTGGAAGACCGAGGCGCCCGAGCTGTTGCGGATATGGATGTCGTGGGGGATGCCGGCGTCCTGGTTGGTGAACTGGATCGAGAAGGCGGTGCCGGCCGGTGCCTGGAGCGAGGTGTTCCCGAAGGCGATGTTCTGGGCCGTCTCCTGGATCGTCGTCCCCCCGGCGGAGCCGCCGGACGCGGCCGGGCTGCCGGAGGCTCCCCCGGAGGCCGCGGCGC
>JAJYJO010000121.1 GCA_021789435.1 Chloroflexota bacterium | reverse complement strand
AGCGACATCGTGATGTCGCGCGGCAAGGTGATCGTGGAGAACGGCCAGTGGCTCGGCAAGGCGGGCGACGGCCGCTACCTGAAGCGAGAGCGGAGCGCGCTGATCCGCTAGGCCGCCGCCCGCGGGCCGGTCCCGACCGTCGACACGAAGAAGGCCCGGGCGCCGCGACGGCGCCCGGGCCTTCCATCCTCGGGTCCTACGCGCCTACGGGCTGCTCCGCCTCCGCATAGCCCTCCGCCGGCTCCTCGTAGCCGCCGTGGTAGTCGGACGCGGTCGGCCGGGCGATCTCGGCCTGGGCCACGACGCTGCCCCGGCGCAGGCCGCGGAAGTCCGCCAGCGACGTCCAGCCGCGGTTGGCGTTCCGCTCCAGGAACTCGGTCAGCCCCCCGATCAGGCCGCGGATCACGTTCGGTCCAATCGCATGGTCCAGCATGGCCGCGGTGGCGACCTGCACGGTCCCGCAGCCGAGGAGGAAGTACGAGAGCGCCTGGTCGAAGATGGAGATGCCGCCGATCCCGGAGAACTCGCGCTCCGGGAACGCCTGAGTCATCTCGGCCATCTTCGCCAGCGACTGGGGGAAGATCGCCGGTCCGCCCAGGCCACCCGCCGAGACGAAACCGTCCACATTGACCTCGAAGTCGAGCGTGGCCGGATCCACGGGCGGGAGCGCCGGGAACGTGTTCGAGGACGAGATCGCGTCGCCGTCCATGCGGAAGACGGCGCCGGCCTCCTCGACGATGTCGGCGCCGACAGGGGTCAGCTTCACCCAGACCGGGACGCGCGCCACCTCCTTGACGACCCGGGTGGAGATGGAGCAGAGGACCGGATCCTTGCCGACGTTCGAGCCCATGTCGACGCGGTCCATGTGCGGGCACGAGAAGTTCAGCTCGATCGCGTCGACGCCGGCATCCTGGACGCCTCGCACAAGAGTCTGCCAGTTGTCCAGCTCCTTGTCATCGCCCGAGCCGGCCATGATGGAGGCGACCAGCACCTTCTCCGGGTAGGCCTTCTTGATCCTCTCGAGGCGCGGGATCCACCAGTCGAGTGGCTTGTCCGAGATAAGCTCCCAGTTCCACGACGCCAGCAGCGTCGCGTCGGGGCGCTTGGCCATCGAGAGGCGGCCGCCCACGCTGTCGGCCCGCAGGAACTTGGTCTTGGGGCCCCGAACGTTGACCACCGGGTGGAGGCCGATCGTCTTGGTGACCACGCCCCCCCAGCCCGCTTCGTAGGCGCGGAGGATGTTCGACTCCGACTCGGTGGGCGGCGCCGAGGCGAGCAGGAACGGGTTCTCGAAGCGGATGCCCGTGAACACGGTGGACAGGTCGGCCACTGCCCTTCTCCTCGCTGCGATCGGAAAAGAGGCATGATCGAGAACCGACCGCTGCAACACTAGGGCCGGTCGTCACATCCACATACCCGGACGCGGAGTCGCCGGGAATCCCGACGGGCGGCCTGCCCGGGAGGGAACCCCACCCGGTCGAGCGTGCCGTTCAGCCCCCATCCATCGACCGTCCGGACCTTGCGTGGGCAGTGTCGATCTCTCCACCATCGCCAGGAACCAGTCCGGCAGGTCGTGCTGCCCGATGCTGAGATGCGGGCGGATCAGCGGCCGTCCGCAGGCGTCCATCACCAGGAGGCATCACTCGTGACCACCGAAGCGACCCGCGCTGCGACCGAGGCGCCGGGCGCGCCCCTCCCCATCCTCTCCCACTGGATCGACGGCCGGCCCGTCGAGGTGCTGCCCGAGGCAACGGGCCCCGTCTACAACCCGGCCACCGGCAAGGTGATCGCTCGTGTTCCCCGCGGCGGCGCCGCGGAGGTGGACGCCGCGGTCACCGCGGCCCGGGCCGCGTTCCCGGCCTGGCGCGACATGCCGCTCATCGCCCGCAGCCAGATCTTCTTCGCCTTCCGCGAGCGGATGTGGCAGCACCGCGAGGAGCTTGCGCGGCTCATCACTCGCGACCACGGCAAGACCTACCCGGATGCTCTGACGGAGGTGCTGCGGGGCCTCGAGACGGTCGAGTACGCCTGCGGGCTGCCGACCCTCCTGGCCGGGATGAACACGCCGGGGGTCTCGACCAACGTCGACGCCCACACGCTGCGCCAGCCCGTCGGGGTCGCCGTCGGCATCACCCCGTTCAACTTCCCCGTGATGGTCCCCACCTGGATCTACCCGATCGCCCTGGCCTGCGGCAACACCTTCATCCTGAAGCCGTCCTCCCACACGCCCGGGGCGACCCAGCTCCAGGCGGAGCTCTGGAAGGAGGCCGGGCTGCCGGACGGCGTCTTCAACGTCGTCTACGGCGGCCGTGAGGCCGTCCAGGCCCTCGTCGAGCACCCCGGCGTGGATGCGATCCAGTTCGTCGGCTCCACGGCCGTGGGCCGCTACGTCTACGAGACCGGCACCCACCTCGGGAAGCGCGTCACCTCCTTCACCTCGGCCAAGAACGCCATGGTGGTCCTGCCCGACGCCGACATGGAGCTGGCCGCCGACGCGGCCATCGCCTCGGGCTACGGCTCCGCCGGCGAGCGCTGCATGGCCCAGACCCTCATCGTCACCGTCGGCGATGCCGGCGACCGGCTGCGGCCGCTGATGGAGGAGCGGATCGCCCGGCTCAACGTCGGCCCCGGCATGGAGCCGGGCGTCGACATGGGCCCCATCTACTCGGCCGAGCATCGCGCCTCGGTGATCGAGTGGATCGACCGCGGCGCGACCGAGGGCGCGGAGCTCGTCGTGGACGGGCGCCCATTCCGGCATCCCGACAGCCCGGACGGCTTCTTCCTGGGCGTCACCCTCTTCGATCACGTCACACCGGAGATGAAGGTCTTCAACGAGGAGATCTTCGGGCCCGTGCTCGGCATGGTCCGGGTGAGCACCTACGGCGAGGCGCTCGGCCTGGTCAACGGGCATCAGTACGCCAACGGCACGGCGATCTTCACGACCGACGGCGGGGCCGCCCGCCGCTACGAGCTGGACGTGGACGTGCCGATGATCGGGATCAACGTGCCGATCCCGGTCCCGGCCGGCTACATGAGCTTCGGCGGCGCGAAGCTGTCCGCCTTCGGCGACCTCAAGATGCGCGGTGAGGACAGCATCCGCTTCTTCACCCGGGAAAAGGAGGTCACGGTCCGCTGGCCGGAGCCCGGCCGGCGGCCGGCGCTGAGCCTGGTCTTCCCGAGCAACAGCTAGGCTCGATCGGCGTCCGGACCATCGCAGCCGGGGCGGCCGCTGGCCGCCCCGGCTGTCTCTGTTCGGCCGGGTTCAGCGGGGGACCGCCGGCTCGGGCCAGGCAGGCCGCGGAACGGGACTCAGAGCATGCCCGGGTCGGGGACGAGCCGCGCGGGGTCAACGAGCCCGGCGTCCGAGGCCAGGAACTGCTCCCGATCGAGGATCCGGAAGCGAGCGGCGAGGAGGGCCGGCAGGACGGGGCTCGGACCCAGGACGTGGGCCACGACCGGACCGCCGCGAGCGCCGTGCCGGATCGCGGCCAGGGTTGGTCGAACGGGCTCGGCGTCCGGCCGGACGACGAGGCGATCGATCGCCCGGGCCGGCCCCACCTGCCGCGCCCGGGCGTAGGCGAAGGCGACCGGCTCCCCGCCCTCGAGCACGACGAACGGGTCGGCCCCCGGCTGCGAGGCCCAGAAGGCGTGGTCCGAGCGGCGATCGGCCCCGGTCCAGGCTCGCTCGAGCGCGGCGAGGCGAAGCGGATCGGCCGGCTCCACCGCCATCGACGGCTCCGGTGCCGCGAGGAGGACCGCGGCGCCCTCCAGCAGGAGGCTCGGCCAGAACGGCGTCATGCCGGCCCGGACATAGAGCGGGAGCGCGCGCGGATCCGTCGAGGCGAAGGTCGTGCGCCGCGGCGCGTCGCCCATGACGGCCTCCAGCAGGCGCCGCCCGATCCCCCGGCCGAGGAGGTCGGGACGGACGAAGAGATCGGCGAGGTGGCGGGCGACGCCCGCGTCCAGTGCCGTGCCGAAGCCGACGACAGCGCCGGCCCGGACGGCGACGGCTGCGGTCGCGTGCTCGACCAGGTGGCGCAGGTACGGCCCGACGATGTCGACGGCCGCGACCGGGCCGTCCTCGTCGTGGGCCGCCAGGATCGCGCGCATCGACGGGATGTCGCCCGCTGTCGCGGGCCGGATCAGGAGGTCGATCGCCGCCATCGCCCGGCCATGATGGGCCGGGCGGGCGTCCGGCGCTGCCCGTCCGCGCGAGATCGCCCGTCGGGGATCGCCCGCCGGGATGGCCCACGCGAGATCGCCCGCCGGGATGGCCGGGCGGAGCGGCTCACTCGCCCGTCCGCGCCTCGGCCGGGCCCGCAACGGACGGCTCATCGCCCCCGGCACCGGCGGCCGCCGGTCCGGACGGAGAGGCCACCGACGCGTCGGCGCCGGCCGGCGAGGGATCGCGGATGCCGGCCAAGTTGAGGGCCGCGCCGGCCAGGAGCAGGCCGGCGGCGATCTCCATGGCCAGGTGGAAGGCGTCCGTGGAGGCGGAGCGGGCGGCCGCGACCAGCGCCGCCGGCGTTCCCGGATCGGGCGCGTTGAACGGCGCCACGGCATGCCGGAGCGCCTCCGACGACGTGTCGAGACCCGGGACCCGCGCGCCCAGGCTGCCGTAGAAGCTGGCCGTGATCGCCACGAAGATCAGGGCGCCGGCGATCTGCGGCCCGACGCGCGAGATGGCGTTGTTGATGGCCGACCCGAGGGCCGCCCGGCGCTGGGGGACGGAGGTCATCAGGGCCGTCGTGAGCGGCGCCACCATCAGGGCCAGGCCGCAGCCGAAGAGGAGGCTGAACGGCAGCAGGTCCACGAGGTAGCCGGCGGGCGGCACGTAGCTCGCCAGGTCGCCCGGCTCCAGGACCCAGGCGGCGCTGCCCGCCGGGAGACGGGCCGCCCAGAGCAGGCCGAGGGCCATCAGGAACGGGCCGGCGGCCATGAACCGCCGCGGCCCCAGGCGGACTCCCAGCCGCCCGATCCGCGAGGAGAAGAGGGCCAGCAGCAGGCTGCCGGGCAACCCCACGAGCCCGGCGGCCGCGGCGCTGTAGCCGAGCACCCCCTGGCTGAAGATCGCCAGCTCGTAGAACGTCACGTAGAGCGCCCCGTAGATCAGGAAGGTCGTCAGGTTCGTGACCGCGAAGTTGCGGGAGCGGAAGAGGCCGAGCGGCACCAGCGGGCTGCGGCCGCGGGCCATCAGGACGAGGAAGAGTCCCGTGGCAAGCGCGCCCACCGCCAGGAAGATCGGTCCCACGGCGTCGCGCCACTCGTGCTGCTGGCCGTAGATCGCGCCGAAGGCCAGGCCGCCAACGGCGACCGCCACCACGACCGAGCCCAGCCAGTCGAAGTGCCGGCCCGCCTCCTCGTCGCGGCTCTCGGCGACGAACCGCCAGGTCGCCCACAGCGCCACCACGACCAGGGGGACGTTGAGGAAGAAGACGGCCCGCCAGGAGAGCGCCTGGACCAGCACGCCGCCGATGAAGGGGCCCAGGATCGTGGTCGCGGCGGACGCCCCGGCCCACAGGCCGAAGGCTCGGCCGAGCTCCTCGCCCTCGAAGGCGGCGGTGAGCAGTGCCAGCGAGCCGGGCACGAGCAGGGCGCCCGCCGCCCCCTGGACCACCCGCACCAGGATCAGCGCCTCCAGGGACGGGGCGAGCCCGCAGAGGGCCGAGGTGACTCCGAAGCCGGCCAGCCCGACCAGGAAGATGCGCCGGCGGCCGAACGCGTCGGCCAGTGCGCCGGCCAGGATCAGGAGCGCGCTCAGGCTGAGGAGATAGCCGTTGTAGACGTAGGTCTGGCCTTCGAGCGTCCCCAAGAAGGTGCTCGGCAGGTCCTGGCCGATCGCCTTGAGGGCGACGTTGACGACGGTCGAGTCGAGGAAGACGATCCCCGAGCCGAGGATGACCGCCAGCAGGGTGCCGCGCCGCCGGTCCAGCATCAGGCGCTTCCTCCCGGGCCGGAG
>JAJYJO010000120.1 GCA_021789435.1 Chloroflexota bacterium | reverse complement strand
TGGACGTGCGATAGCGCCGCGGCCGCCCGGTTTGTGGCGCTACTGCACACCAGGTGGGCAATAGCGGCGGGGCACGGCGCCGAGCGCGGCACGCGAGCGGGGCACGGCGCCGAGCGCGGCACGGCGCCGAGCGCGGCACGCGAGCGAGTCGCGGCCGGGTGAGCGTCGTGTCGGCCGAGGTGCGCGTCGTGGCGGCGAACGGATGCGATCAGCCCGGCTGGGCGATGACCATGATGCGCAACTCGGTCATGTCCTCGATCGACCAGCGGAGCCCCTCGCGCCCGAGCCCGGAGTCCTTCACCCCGCCGTAGGGCATGTGGTCGATCCGGTAGGTCGGGATGTCGTTGACGATCACGCCGCCGACCTCGGTCTCGTTGAAGGCGTGCCACGCGTTCGCCAGGTCGTTGGTGAAGACGCCCGCCTGGAGCCCGAAGAGGCTCTGGTTGACCTGCCGGACCGCGTCGGGGAAGTCGGTGAACGGGAACACGACAACGAGGGGGGCGAACGCCTCGCTCGAGCAGACCTTCGCCTCGACCGGCGTGTCCACCAGGACGGTGGGTCCGAAGAAGGAGCCGTCGGCCTTGCCGCCGAGCAGCACGCGCCCGCCCATGGCGACCGCCTCGTCCACCCAGTCCTGTGTCCGCCGGGCCGCCTTCTCGTCGACCATCGGTCCGAGGTCGGTGTCCGGGTCGGTCGGATCGCCGAGCTTCAGCCCGCGGGCGCCGGCGATGAACTTGCCGAGGAAGGTCTCCATGACGTCGGCGTGGACGAAGATCCGCTGCACGCTGATGCAGACCTGGCCCGCGTACGCGAAGGCGCCGACCAGGATGCGCCGGACCGCCCAGTCCAGGTCGGCCGACCGGTCGACGACGACGCCGGCGTTGCCGCCCAGCTCCAGGACCACGCGCTTCTTGCCGGCCCTGGCCTTCATCGCCCAGCCCACCGCCGGCGAGCCGGTGAAGGTGAGCAGCTTGAATCGCTCGTCCGCCACCATCCGGTCGCCGAGCTCCCGCGTCATCGGCAGGATGCTCACGGAACCCTCCGGCGCGCCCGACTTCTCGATGATCTCGCCGATCGTCAGCATCACGAGGGGATCCTTGGACGGCGGCTTGAGGACGACGGGGCAGCCCGCGGCGATGGCGGGAGCGACCTTGTGCGCGGCCAGGTTCAGGGGAAAGTTGAAGGGACTGATGGCCGCGACCGGCCCGACCGGGAACCGGCGCGTGATCCCCACGCGACCCTTCGATGAGGGCATGAGGTCGAGCGGGATCGTCTCGCCGTACATGCGCTCGGCCTCCTCGGCACCCAGCCGGAAGGTCAGGCTGGCCCGATCGACCTCGACCAGGGCGTCCCGGATCGGCTTGCCCGCTTCGACGGCGAGCAGATGCCCCAGCTCCTCCCGGCGCTCGCGGATCCCGGCGGAGATCGAGCGCAGGATGGCGCCGCGCTCGTACGCAGGCATGTGGCGCGTGGTCTCGAAGGCACGGACGGCGGCCTGCACGGCCTCCTCGTACTGCTCCGGCGTGGCGTGGTAGGTCATGCCGGCGAGGGTACCGGGGTCGGCCGGGTTGGCGACCTCGAGGACGTCGGGCGATTCGACCCAGCGTCCGGCGAGGAAGATCGGGTGGGGCCTGGTCGCGCTGACGATGGCCATCGGGTTGCCTCCTGGCGGTCGCCTGTGGACGCCGGGCAGACGTCACGCGTCGTCCGGGGACGGGCTGGTCGAGCTGCTCGGGCTGGTGTTCGGTCGGGCGATTCTACGCGCCCGGCTCGGGCGCGCCCGCCCAGGCCAGGATGTCGGCCATCAGCCGGCCGAACGAATCGGCCGGAAAGCCAGGGAGGGCCGCCGCGTACCGTGGGTCGAGCCCCCACGACCAGTCGAAGGTCCCGGCGTCGAAGACGTGCGCTCCGCTCGGCGTCACCCAGGCGCTCGCGCCGGCGGTTCCCATCGGGTGGCCGACCAGGTCGACCGGCGTGGCGCCCAGGATGAGCGCGCCCGGCTTCCGCGAGACGAGATCCACCTCGTCGCCGACCAGCCCCGGCAGCGCCTCCCCGGGATGGAGGCCCGACTCGGGCGAGAGCGACGCCATTCCAGGCCCGACCACCAGCGGTCGCAGCCCATCGACGACACCGCCGTACGCCTCGCCGAGCAGGTCCTCCACCGGCCTCGAGAGCGGAGGGTCGGCGAAGGCGCCCGTCGCCTCGAGCGGGTCGGTCGCCGCGAGCGGGTCCTCCGTCGCGCTCTTCCAGCAGACGACGGTCCGGTCAGGCGTCCCGTCGGCGGACGGCACGAGGCGGACCTGCCAGTAGCCCATGTCCGCGCCCATGCCCAGGATCCCGACACCGGCTCGCTGCGCCGCGTCCAGGGCATCCCGATCGCCGCGCAGCCAGTATTCGGGGTGGCCGGAGAGGATCACGGTCCGTGCCTGCGTCACGAGAGCCGGATCGCGCGCGACGTCGATGTCGGTCGCGTAGGCGGGATGGTAGCCGTGATCCTCCAGCCAGACCCAGAGCGGGAAGTCGAGCCGGAACAGCATTCCCGCGCCGTAGCCGTGCTCGAAGGGGCGGTCGAAACTCGCCTCGACCGCGCGTGGCCGGGGCCCGCGGTACCAGCGGTACAGGTCGGTCCCGCCCCAACCGTTGTAGGCCTCGTAGCTGAGCATCGGGACGACGACGAGCAGCGGGGCGGGGGCGGCGGGCCGGACCACGAACGGGATGTACGACGCGCGGCCGTCGGGGAGGCTGCACTTGACGAGGTAGAAGCCGCTCCGCCAGGTCACGGGGATGGCGAGCGTCTCGCTGACCGGCCAGCGATCCTCGACCCGGCCGGTGACAGGGTCCGCGGCTGCGTCGGCGTGCCAGCCGGTGGGGACGTCGCGGATCGTGAGCAGGTGCTGCGCGTCTCCGGCACCGACCCGGAAGACGTCCAGGCGGACGGCTGAGCCGACCGACCGGATGTGGAGGTCGACCGTTCCGCCGGGGAGCACGCTCGTCTGGCCGGCGTACCCGGCGACGGCGTTGAGGTCGGGGCGGTCGAGGCGCCAGTCGCCGGCACGTGCGCCGGGCAAGAGGGGCACGGGCGACTCGCCGTACTGATACTGGCGGACCAGCTCGGCGACAGTGGGGCGGGGGCCCGTGATCACCCGGCTGGCGATGATGGGCGACGGCGGAGGCACGGCCGGGGTGGCGATGGGGGTCGCGGACGGGCCGGGGCCGGCGAGCTCGCGGGGGGCGGGCGATGCCCCGGGCGCGATGGTGAGGGCGAGCAGCAGAAGGCCAAGGGCCGCCAGGAGGGCGCTGTCGCGTCGGGTGTGCACGGGGCGATTGTCTCCGGTGTGGGGCCGGCGCGCGGCCGGGCTGGGTTCTGCCGCCGGGCCTGTGATCCGGCCGCCATACTTTGTATGGCAACTCGACAATGCCGGGCTGGGTTCTGCCGCCGGGCTGGGTTCTGGCGCCGGGCTGGGTTCTGCCGCCGGGCTGGGTTCTGGCGCCGGGCTGGGTTCTGCCGCCGGGCTGGGTTCTGCCGCCGGGCTGGATCCTGCCGCCGGGCTGGATCCGGCCGCCATACTTTGTATGGCAACTCGACAATGCCGGGCCGGGGGAGATCTGCCGCGCAGGCGGTGCGCGGAGCCGCACGGGCGGTGCGCGGAGCCGCACGTGCGATACGGTGGGCGCGGAGCCGCACGTGCGACACGGTAGGGCGCGGAGCCGCGCGGGCGATACGGTGGGGCGAATGGATTCGGTGGCGGAGTCGGTGGTGGCGTCGGTCGCGCGGATCGCAGTGGCCGGGTCTGCGCTTTCGCTTGGGATCGTCGGTCTGGCGGAGCTGGCCTGGGAGGTGCGGCGCTCACGCCCGAAGCCCGTCCTGCGCGACACCGGACCCCTGGCCACCGTCAATTACGTGGGGATTGGCGCCTTCGTGGTGGTCGGATTGGGGACGGCGCTGTCGATGGCCGGGACGATCCCGCTCCCGGGACCGGGCGGCATGGCCGTCCGGGCTTTCGGGATCCTCGTGTTGGCGGCGGCCGGCTGGCTCGCGGCCTGGGGGCTCCGGTCGATCGGACGGCAGCTGGCGTCTTCCCCGGAGGTGCGGCCCGACACGGTGCTGGTCACGCGCGGGGCGTTCGGCATGGTGCGCCATCCGCTCTACCTCTCGATCCTGCTGCTCTGGGCAGGCGGGGCGCTGGCGTTGGGGAGCTGGCTCCTGGCGGCGGGCGGGGCGGCGCTCGTTCCTGCGTTCGTCGCCCGCTGCCGGCTCGAGGAACGGCTGCTGGTCGGGCACTTCGGCGAGGCGTATCTCGCGTACGCCGCGCGCGTCCCGATGCTGGTGCCGCGGCCGGCTGGTCGGGGATGGCCGCGACGCGAACGGTGAGCGGCCGGGGGCGGCGGGCACGCGTCCGACCGCTCTGGTGGGCGATCCGTGGCCCGGCGGTTATCCCTCCGACGCCCTCGGGTACGTGCCCAGGATGCGGACCATCGCGGCGTCCGCGCCGAGCTCGGCCGCAGCTCGCTCAGCCTGGGCCTCGTCGGCGTCCAGGTCGACCCAGAACACGTACTCCCAGGCGCGGTCGTGGCTGGGGCGCGATTCGAGCTTGCTCATGTTGAGGCCCGCGCGGGCGAAGACGCCCAGGCACCGATGCAGCGACCCGGGCTCGTTGCGGACCGCGAGAACCATGGTGGTGCGCATCGGCACCGGCTCGGCGGCGGACGGGGGCGCGAAGAAGGGCCGGTCGCGGTGGCGCGCGATCACGAGGAACCGTGTCCGGTTGTCCGGCGCCTGCTGGATTCCGTCCGCCAGGATCTCCAGTCCGAACCCTGCGGCGGCCCTGGGGGAGACGACCGCCGCGGCCGCGCGCTCGCCGCGGCCGACGATCATCTTCGCCGCCCCGGCGGTGTTGTACGTCGTGAGCAGCGTCCAGGGTCGCGTGCGGAGGAAGGCCTCGGCCTGGCCCAGTGCCTGGATGTGCGAGTACACGCGCTCGATCCCGTCGATCGACTGGCCCGGCAGCGCGGCCAGGCAGAGCCGCACGGGCACGACCACCTCGCCGGTCACCACCAGGTCGTGCTCGAGCAGAAGGTCGTAATTCTCCCGCACGGTGCCGTTGACCAGGTTCTCGATGGGCACGACCCCGGCCGCGACGGGTGCGGCCTCCGGTGGATCGCCCGGCACCCAGCCGGAAGTCACGGCCTCGAAGACCTGGCGGAACCCGGGGACGGGCACCGGCACGGGCTGGTCGAAGGCGACGAGGACGGCGTCCTCCGCGAACGCCCCCGGCTCGCCCGAGTAGGCGACGCGCGGTCCGGATTCGGTCACCGCCGCGCCCCACCCCCGGGCAGTGCGCCTCGCTCCCCCCTCATCGTTCGAACCACCGCGACGGCTCGTGGTCGATGTCCTCGATCTCGACCGCCGGCGCCGCGGCGCCGCCCACGCGGCGGCCCACGTCGCGCGCCGCGTCGGTGGCGCCCGCCCAGTGCTCCTCGGCGAGCAGCGCGTTGATCGCCTCCAGGTACGCCTCCACGGAGCAGGCGATCGTGTTCGGGCCCTGGCACGAGCCCCGGTAGCGCCCCTCGCCACGCGGGCCCTCCACGCCTGCCGGCGGCGCCACCTCCACCTCGACCCGCCCCTCGGCGTCCGGGCCCTCGCCGAGCGAGGTGACACGGTACGCCAGCAGCCGTGGGTGACCGGACAGCACCCCGGCCAGGGCGCGGTCCACCGCCTCGTAGAGCGCATCGACGGCGCCGTTCCCCTCGGCCGAGGCTTCCCACACGCGTTCGCCCGCCTGCACGACGACCACCGCGCGGCTCTGCACGTTCGACCCGGTCGAGCAGGTCCAGCGGGCCAGCTGGATGGCGCCTCCCTCGGTGGTGTCGATCATCTCGTGCCTCCTTCGATCGCCGGCGCCGCGGTGGTGAAGTGGCGCTCGTCGCGGCGACGCAGCTCGGCGCCGTTCTTCCAGAGCGCGTACTCCAGCGAGTCCCCCAGCGCCTGGAACGAGGCCGCGATGATGTTCGTGTCCGATCC
>JAJYJO010000029.1 GCA_021789435.1 Chloroflexota bacterium | reverse complement strand
TCGTCCGCGGCCTGCCCACCCCGCCTGCGGTGCCGACCGCGGTCTGGATCAACCCGCCCAAGCCAAAGGAGGAGCCACCTCAGTAATCACCAGACCGTGGTGTCTCACCCGGCTTGACAGGCGCCGGCCCCGGGTGGCCTGGAGGGCCGGCGAGGTTGGCAGTAACGGCGCTGTGCCCGACTTCCCTTCGGATACTCTGACGTGGGGCCAGCGCCGAGATGTGTCCCTCGTAGCTCCACCAGTCACCAACACTCGCCGAGGAGCATCGATCCCCCATGAAGACCGTCCGCGATGCCTGCGTTCTCGAGGCGAACGCACTGTCGATTACGGTCAGCGACCAGATCGAGCAACTGGACGAGCTGATCCACACAGAGGGCGACGGGTTCGCCTACTTCGCCAGGACCGCGATCACCGCCGGGATGCAGGAGCTGATGACGCTCGGACTGGCCCGGCTCGCGGGCGAGTCGTCGCAGGCCATCTTCCACCTGAAGCAGGCAATGGGCGGCGGCAAGACCCACCTGCTGGTCGGGTTCGGGCTCCTCGCGATGCACCCCGAGCTACGGAAGACGCACGCAAGCGGGATCGCCGCCGCCGGCCGCTTCGGCACGGCAGACGTCGCGGCCTTCAACGGGCGAAACAGCCCGGAGCACTTCTTCTGGGGCGAGATCGCCGCCCAGCTCGGCAAGGGCGAGCAGTTCGCGCCCTTGTGGACCGTCGGTCCCAAGGCGCCGGGCGAGAGCGACTGGTTCACACGTAACTTTGGGAACCGGCGCCCGCGTCCCTGGATCGACCAACCGCCCTCTTGAGGTCGTAGCGTCATACCGCTATGCTGGCGTCATGGCGACCAAGAAGAAGGTGACCCTCTACGTCGACGAGGACGTGATGCGGGCGGCCCGCGTCCGGGCGGCCCGGACCGACAAGCGCGACTCAGAGGTGGTGGAGGAGGCGCTCCGGGCGTACCTCGGCTTCGACGTCGTGGCGGGCGTTTGGGCGCGCAGCCACCTGGGCGAGGACGAGGCGATGCGCCTCGCGGTCGAGGAGACGCACGCGGCACGAGCCGAGAAGCGTGCCGCGCGCGGTTCTTGACACCAACGTCCTCGTCTCGGCGCTGATCAGCCCCGGCGGACCGAGCGCCGCGCTCCTGCTCGAACTTCGCGCCGGCGCCTTCGAGCTCGTCGCCTCGCCGACGCTGCTGGCCGAGCTCCGCGAGGTCCTGGGGCGCGAGAAGTTCCGGCGGTACGTCGCTGAGGCCGAAGCCGTCGCGTACGTCGACCTCATCCGGCGCGAGGCCACGATCCTCGATGACCCGGCGCCCAGCGGTCGGCCGCTCAGCGTCGATCCCGACGACGAGTACCTGGTGGACCTCGCGCGCGCCGCTGCAGCCGACGTGCTCGTGTCGGGTGATGCCCACCTGCTCGACCTGCGCGATCGCCTGCCCGTCATGACCCCGGCCCAATTCCTGGCCACGCTGGGCGACTAGTGGGGGCTCCAAACGTGTGCAGAAACGAGTGCAGCCCGCCGCCGACAGGCCGACGCAGCGCCTGATTCGTGATTCGTGCGTGGAACGGCGGAAGGCGCCAGCGAGGCGGCCTGTAAGCCGAGTTCTGTGCCGCGATCGCTCGCGGCGACGGTCATCCATCTGGGCCGCCGGTTGCCCGGCGGCTCGAGCGGCCGACCCGAGGGCTGGGCAGCGCTGCCTCGCTCCCCCCGGCGAACCGGGGTTGCGCCCTCCTATTTGGCCTTGCTCCGGGTAGAGCTTGCCGCGTTTCACCCCGCCGGCCGGTTGCCCGGCCGCCGGACTCGTCTCTGTGGCGCTGGTCCTCGCCTCGCGGCGGACGGGTGTTACCCGCTACCCTGCGCTCTGGAGCTCGGACTTTCCTCGCACCGCCCGGTTTCCCGGCCGGCACGCGACCGTCCGGCCGACTCGCTGGCCCGCGGATTGTACGCCTCCCCAGGGGCGCTGCCGATCGCCCGGCCGTGTGCGTGGGCGAGCCGGCTTGACGAGCGGCCGCGGCTCCTCAGCCCGTCGGGCTGCCGCCCGCCGCCGCCCGTGGCGGCCGGTGCACCACCACGGCCGGTCCCCCGGCCAGCACCCGGTCGATCGCCTCGTTGCAGAGGCGGTCGGCGGCGCGGTTCTGGGCTCGCGGGACGTGGCTCGCGCTCCAGCGGCGGAATCCCCGCAGCCGTTGTCGGGCCTCGGCATGGAGCGGCGCAAGCTTGGCGTCCTTGACCCGCCAGCGGCCGTGCAGCTGCTGGACGATCAGCAGGGAGTCGAGGAGAAGGGTGGCCTCGCGCCCGCCCAGCTCCTCCGCCAGCGCCAGGGCGCGGAGGAGGGCGGTGTATTCCGCGACGTTGTTGGTGCGGATGCCGAGGTACTCGGAGATCGTGGCCAGCGGCGGCGCATCCGGGTCGATCGCATCGGGCCGCGCCGCGTCGACCAGCACCGCCCCCGCCGCAGCCGGGCCGGGATTGCCGCGCGCGGCGCCGTCCGTCCGAACGACCAGCCGGAGACCGGCCGGCTCGCTCGCCTGTTCCCCCTCCCAGAGCGTCCCCTGCCCCGACCCGCTCGCGCCGGCGCTCAGGAGACGCGCTCCACGATCGCCGAGGAGACCTCCAGGATGGCGCGGGTGATATTGATCCCGCGCGGGCAGGCGTCGACGCAGTTGAAGATCGTCCGGCAGCGCCAGACACCGTCCTTGTCGGAGAGGATCTCGAGCCGCTCGTCGCCGGCCTCGTCCCGCGAGTCGAAGATGAACCGGTGGGCGTTGACGATCGCGGCCGGACCGACATAGCCGGGGTTGGCCCAGAAGGACGGGCACGAGCTGGTGCAGGCCCCGCACAGGATGCACTTGGTCGTGTCGTCGTAGCGGGCCCGTTGCTCGGGGCTCTGGCGCCGCTCCCGCTCCGGCTCCTCGGCCTCGTTGATGAGGAACGGCCGGACGCCGCGGTACTTTGCGAAGAAGCCGTCCATGTCGACGACCAGGTCCTTGACCACCGGCAGGCCGGGCAGCGGGGCCACGCTGATGCGGCGACCGATCTGGTCGACCCGAGCCTTGCAGGCCAGGCGGTTCCGGCCGTTGATCATCATCGCGTCGGAGCCGCAGATGCCGTGGCCACAGGAACGCCGGAAGGTGAGGGTCCCGTCCGGGCCGTTCTTGACCGCGTGGAGGAGGTCCAGGACCCGGTCCATGGGACCGGCCTCGAGCTCGTACGACTCCCAGTGCGGGGTGCCGTCGCGCTCGGGGTCGAAGCGGAGGATACGGAGGTCGACCTTCATCGCTGGACTCCCGGCTCGATCAGTAGGTCCGCGGCTTGGGCTCGAAGCGGGTGATCGAGACCGGTTTGTAGCGGAGCTCCGGTCCCCCCTCGCCCCGGTAGGCGAGGCTGTGCTTCAGCCAGTTGGCGTCGTCGCGCTCCGGGTAGTCCTCGCGGGAGTGGGCGCCGCGACTCTCGGTCCGGGCGAGCGCGGCCACGACGGTCGTCTCGGCGCAGTCGAGCAGATAGCCGAGCTCGCGCGCCTCGAGCAGCTCGGTGTTGAAGACGCAGCCCTTGTCGGTGACGGCCACGCCTCCGTAACGCTGCCGGATCGAGCGGACGTCGGCCAGGGCGGTGGAGAGCATCTCGGACGTCCGGAAGACGCCACAGTGGTCCATCATCGTGGCCTGCAGCTCGGTCCGGAGGCGGGAGACCGATTCGCCGGCCGGCCGTTCGCGGATCTCCTGGATCTCCGCGCCCACGGCCAGGGCGGCCCCGGGCTCGCTGTGCGGCAGCTCCACCTGGCGCACGTAGTGGGCCATCCGTCGGCCGGCCCGCCGGCCGAAGACGAGCAGGTCCACCAGCGAGTTCGTGCCGAGCCGGTTGGCCCCGTGGACGCTGACGCAGGCCGACTCACCCGCCGAGAAGAGGCCCGGGACGACGGTGTTCACGTCGTCCCGGACCACCTCCGTCTCGAGATTGGTTGGGATGCCGCCCATGGCGTAGTGGGCCGTCGGGACGATCGGGACCGGCTCCGTCAGAGGCTCCACCCCCAGGTAGATCCGGGCGAAGTCGGTGATGTCGGGCAGCTTCTCCTCGATCACCGCGCGGCCCAGGTGGCGCACGTCCAGGTAGAGGTAGTCCTTGCCGCCGATCCCGCGTCCCTCGCGGATCTCGATGTACTCCGCCCGGCTGACCATGTCGCGCGGGGCCAGCTCCTTCAACCTCGGGGCGTAGCGCTCCATGAACCGCTCGCCCTTGTCGTTGAGCAGGTAGCCGCCCTCCCCGCGGGCCGCCTCGGAGAGGAGGATGCCGATCCCGTAGATGCCGGTCGGGTGGAACTGGTAGAACTCCATGTCCTCCAGCGGGATCCCGTGGCGATAGGAGAGCGCCGCCCCGTCGCCGGTGAGGGAGTGGGCGTTGGACGTGATCCGGAACATCCGCCCGAAGCCGCCGGTGGCGAGCAGGACCGCCTTGGCGTTGAAGACGTGGAGCTCGCCGTCCGCGATGCGGTAGGCGACGACCCCGGCGGCGCGCCCGCCCGACCCGAGCTCGCCGCCTTCGGAGAGCAGGTCGACCACGTGGTACTCGTCGAAGAAGCGGACTCCGGCCTTGATGCACTGCTGGTAGAGCGTCTGGAGGATCATGTGGCCGGTCCGATCCGCGGCGAAGCAGGCGCGCTTGACCGGCGCCTCGCCGAAGTTGCGGGTGTGGCCGCCGAACAGGCGCTGGTCGATCTTCCCCTCGGGCGTCCGGTTAAACGGCAGGCCCATGTGCTCGAGCTCGATCACGGTCTCGACCGCTTCGCGCGCGAGGACCTCGGCGGCGTCCTGGTCCACCAGGTAGTCCCCGCCCTTGACCGTGTCGAACATGTGCCACTCCCAGTGGTCCTCCTCGAGGTTCCCGAGAGCGGCGCAGACACCGCCCTGGGCGGCGCCGGTATGGGAGCGCGTGGGGTAGAGCTTGGTCAGGACCGCCGTCCGGACGCCCGCCCGCGAGAGCTCGAGCGCGGCCCACAGGCCGGCTCCGCCGGACCCCACGATCAGTGCGTCGAAGTCGTGCTGCATCTCAGGCGCTCAGGAGCGTCACGGGCAGGTTCATCACCACGATCGTGCCGATGGCGAAGAGGACGATGGCGACCAGGTAGAGCACGCTCATGACCGCGGTCCGCCAGCCGCCCTTGATGTAGTCGCCCACGACGGTTCGCACGCCCATGAACGAGTGGAAGATGACCATCATCAGGAGCAGCCAGTCGAAGCTCCGCCAGAAGAGGCTGTTCCAGCGCTGGCTGGTGATCCACTGGGCCGTCTGGTTGGCCGGGTCGAACAGGAAGTGCAGGATGCTGAAGTGGGCGAGGGCCAGTACGAAGAGAGCCACGCCGCTGATCCGCATCAGGTACCAGATCGCCAGTTCCAGGCCGCCGCCCTGGGGCCTGACCCGACCGGAGCGCGTGTAGAACGCCATCGTCCGCCTCCTACAGCCCGAACGCCGGCTTCAGGATCAGGAACGCGCCCGGCAGGCCCACCGCCAGGAAGACGATCCAGCTCGCGTACCAGAGCTGGCGGTGGTAGACGGTCAGGGCCGGCCAGAAGTCCATCGTGATGATCCGCAGCCCGTTGAGGGCGTGGTAGAGGAGGGCCGCACCGAGGAGCGTTTCGCCGATCCGGCCCGGCAGGCTGGCATAGACCTTGAGGATCGTGTCGTAGGCCTTCGGGTCGCCGCCGACGAGGTAGATGTCGACGACGTGGACCACGACGAAGAGCCAGATGGCGACCCCGGAGATGCGGTGGAACGCCCAGGCGAGCATCCCCTCGCTGCCGCGGTATCGAAGCAGCATGCCTCCTCCTGCTCTGGTGCCGACTGCCGACCGGCCGGTCGGCCGGTCAGGAGGACGGGGCGGCCGCCGCCTCGAGCCGGGCGACGATGGCGTCCGCCATCTCGCTCGTCCCGGCGGACCCGCCCAGGTCGTGGGTGACCGCACGACCCTCGCCGATCACGTCGCGCAGCGCGGCCTCCACCCGCTCGGCCGCCGCCACCTCGCCGATGTGGCGGAGGAGGAGCACGCCGGAGAGGATCAGGGCCGTCGGATTCGCCCGGTTCTGGCCCGCGTACTTGGGGGCCGACCCGTGGACCGCCTCGAAGACGGCCGCCTCGGTGCCGATGTTGGCCCCCGGGGCCACGCCCAGGCCGCCGACGAGGCCGGCGCAGAGGTCGCTGACGATGTCACCGTAGAGGTTGGGCAGGACGAGCACGTCGTACAGCTCGGGCTTCTGGACCAGCTGCATGCACATGTTGTCGACGATGCGGTCCTCGAACGCGATGCGGCCCTCGTACTCGGCCGCCACGGTCCGGCAGCTCTCGAGGAAAAGGCCGTCGCTGAGCTTCATGATGTTGGCCTTGTGGACGGCCGTGACCTTGTGCCGGCCGTTGGCCACCGCATAGTCGAAGGCGAAGCGGGCGATCCGCTCGGACGCCGCGCGGGTGATGATCTTGATGCTCTCCGCGGCGTCGCGGCCGACGCGGTGCTCGATCCCCGCGTAGAGGTCCTCGGTGTTCTCGCGGACGATCACCAGGTCGACGTCGTCGTAGCGCGTCACCAGCCCCGGGATGGAGCGGGCGGGGCGAAGGTTGGCGTAGAGATCGAGGGCCTGCCGGAGAGCGACGTTGACGGATCGGAAGCCCTCGCCGACGGGCGTGGTGATCGGTCCCTTGATCGCCAGCCGATTGCGCCGGATCGAGTCGAGGACGCTCTCGGGGAGGGGCGTCCCCTCGCGCTGGAGGACGGCATCGCCGGCCTCGACGACCTCCCACTCGAAGGCGACACCGGAGGCGTCGAGGACGCGGCGGGTGGCTTCCGCGAGCTCGGGGCCGATGCCGTCGCCGGGAATGAGCGTGACGCGCTGGACCATGCCCGCATTCTAGCCACAAACGGGGGGCGCCGGCCGGGTGCCGCGGCGACGGCCCGCCAGGCCCCTGAGCCGGCGGGCAAGGCGCCGGGAGTGGCCGGGCCGGTCCCGGCGCGTCAGGGACGCGGCGTGACCGCGGTCACGCCCCGCAGCGTGCCGACCAGGACCAGCCCGTTCCAGAGGCTCGGGGAGGCGAAGTGCGGCAGGGGGCCGACGGCGATGCTCGCCACAGTCCCGCCGGTCGCCGGCGAGAGCGCGAAGAGTTGCCCGCCGCCCGTGGCCAGCGAGAAGACGGCACCGCCCCCCAGGACCGGCGGCCCGTTCGCACCGGAGCCGGTCCGCCAGGCGACGTGGATCAGTCCGCCCGAGCGGATGTCGATCCGCCGGACCCCGTCGCTGCACGGGACGTAGACGGTCGAGCCGCTGACGGCCGCTCCCCCGAAGGCGGCACAGACCGGCGCCGCCGACACCTGGCCTCCGATCCCGCCGAGCGCGCCCTGGCGGAGGACGTAACCCGTTCCGCTCTTGCCGGCGATGAGGACCCAGCCGCCCGCCACCAGGACCGGGCTGAGCGAGCCCAGGTCGGCGTCGCTTGCGTTGTCCTGGGCCCAGGTTGCCGGCGCGAACCGGGACTCCAGCCGGAGCGCCGGCGAGAGTTCGAGCACCGAGTCGCTGCCGTCGTAGACGGTGGTCGAACTGCCGTTGCCGACCGAGACGTAGAGGTTGCCGGCGCCGTCGACGACGGGGCCACCGGTCGCCCAGACCGCTCCCTCCCGGGCCACCGGCACGAGATAGGCGATAGTGGCGCCGCTGTCGCTGGTCGACACGCCTACCACCTTGCCGGTGTACTGTCCGCAGTCGCCGGCCAGGCCGCCGAAGCCGACGTAGACGTGGCCGGAGCCGACGGCCAGCGCCGCGCGCTGCTGGTGCGTCCGCGGATCGTCCCCCGGCAGGTCCACGACGCGTGACCAGCGCACGGCCCCGGACACGGCGTCGAGCGCGAACAGGACGTGCTGCGGGCCGCTCAGCTCGGCCACCACGAAAAGCGAGCCGGTCGCCGCATCGTAGACCGGCGTGCCGGTGATGCCCAGCGGATCGATGTTGCCGCAGGGCAGGGTCGAGAGCGACACCGGCTCACCCAGGTGGCGTCGCCAGACGACCCGGCCGGAGGTGGGGTCGAGGGCGTAGACGCTGTCGTTCTCCGTCGCGGCGATCACCATGCCGCGAACCCCGAGCGGCTGACCGTAGACCGCACCGTCGAGGGCGGCGGACCAGGCCTGGGCAAGGCCGCCGGCGGGGCTCGGGAAGCCGGCGGCCTGGCCGGTCCGGAGGGCGTCCCCGTGGTAGGTGGGCCAGTCCGTGGGGCCCGCGGCGGTCGGCGGGGCGGTGGCGGTCGGCGGGGCGGTGGCGGCCGGTGTCGCGTCGGAGGCCGTCGCGACCGCGACGCTCGGTGCCGTGCCGGCCGAGGTCGGCCCCGGGGAGACCACGGGCGGACCGCCGCAGCTCCCCATCGAGAAGGCGGCCGCGGCCAGGAACGCGGCCAGGGAACACCGGTTCACCACGGTCGCATGGTCGCACGCCGCGCCAGCGGGTGGCACCCCCGGCCGGGCCGGCCGGGGGCGGGTCGCTCCTGCTACGATGCTGGCCGCCGCCGGTGCTCGCCCCACGACCCGGGCGACACGTGTCGAGGCACGTTCCCCCGTCCCGCCGCCGGGACCGGTCCTTGGTCGGGAGCGTTCCCCTCGTCGAGACGAAGGAGTCGCCGCGCGTGAAGATCCAGGAAGCCGACGCAAAGTCCCTGCTGCTTGCGCACGGGCTGCCCGTCCCGCCCTGGGAGCTGGCCCGCTCCCCGGCCGAGGTGCGCGCCGCCGCTGAGCGCTTCTTCGCCGCCGGCGCGGCGCGCGTCGTGGTCAAGGCCCAGGTCCTCGTCGGGGGACGGGGCAAGGCGGGCGGCGTGAAGCTCGCCGGCTCGGCCGACGAGGCAGAGGCCGTCGGTGCTGCCATCCTCGGCATGGAAATCAAGGGCATCACCGTCCGCAAGGTCCTGGTCGCCGAGGCCGCCGAGATCGTCCGCGAGTACTACCTGGGCGCCATCCTGGATCGGGCCAGCCGACGGATCGTCGTGATGGCCTCGGCCGAGGGCGGGGTCGAGATCGAGGAGGTGGCTCGCACGAACCCGGGTGCCATCCACCGCCTCGCCACCCATCCGTTCCTGGGCCTCCAGCCGTGGCAGGCCCGCCAGCTGGCCTACGCGGTCGGCCTGGGCGGGCACGTCCGCGACTTCGTCCGGATCGCCGGCGGCCTGGTGGCGACGATGCGCGACCGGGATGCGGACCTCGTCGAGGTCAACCCGCTCGCCGTCGTCCGTGGTGCGCCGGGGCCGGCCGGACAGGCCACGGATCAGCTGGTCTGCCTCGACGCCAAGATCACGCTGGACGACTCGGCTCTCTCGCGCCACCCGGATCTGGAGGCGATGCGCGATCTCGACGAGGAGGATCCGGTCGACGTGGAGGCCAGGAGCCTCGGCATCAACTACATCCACCTGGACGGCTCGATCGGCTGCATGGTCAACGGCGCCGGCCTGGCGATGACCACCATGGACCTCGTCAAGCGGGCCGGGGGCGAGCCTGCCAACTTTCTCGACATCGGCGGCGGAGCCAAGGCGGAGCGCGTGGCGGCCGCCATGCGGCTGATCCTGGCCGACCCCAAGGTCCAGGCGATCCTGGTCAACATCTTCGGCGGCATCACTCGGGGCGACGAGGTGGCGCACGGTCTGATCGAAGCGCGGTCGCGCCAGTCGCGGGAGGTGCCGATGGTCGTCCGGATCGTCGGGACGAACGCCGAGGAGGCGGCCCGCCTGCTGCGGGAAGCTCGCTTCGAGACGGCCGCCAGCCTGGACGAGGCGGCCGCGACGGCGGTGGCGATCGCGGCCGGCGGAGCGATGGGAGGCGCGGCGTGAGCATCCTCGTGGGGCGCGAGACGCGCCTGCTGGTCCAGGGGATCACCGGCCGGGAGGGCGAGTTCCACTCGCGCCAGTCGCTTGAGTACGGGACCCGCATCGTGGCGGGAGTGACCCCCGGCAAGGGCGGCCGGCGGGCCCTCGACGGGCGCGTCCCGGTCTTCGACACGGTCGCCGACGCGGTCGCCGCGACCGGGGCCAACGCCTCGGTCATCTACGTTCCGGCCCCCGGCGCCCCGGACGCGGTCATGGAGGCCGCCGAGGCGGGCATCGCCACGATCGTCTGCATCACCGAGGGGATCCCGGCGCTCGACATGCTGACCGCCGTGGAGGTGGCCCGCGACCGTGGAGCCACCCTGATCGGCCCGAACTGCCCGGGCGCCACCTCGCCGGGGAGCCAGGCCAAGGTCGGCATCATCCCGGCCTCGATCCACCGGCCCGGTGGGGTCGGCGTCGTCTCCAGGTCGGGGACCCTCACCTACGAGGCAGTGCAGGCGATGACCGACGCCGGAATCGGCCAGTCTACGTGCGTCGGTATCGGCGGCGATCCGATCATCGGGACCACCTTCACCGAGATCCTGCGCCTCTTCCACGACGACCCGGAGACGGAGGCGATCGTCCTGATCGGCGAGATTGGCGGCGCGGCCGAGGAGGAGGCGGCGGCCTTCGCGGCCGAGCACCTCCGGGGCACCCCGATGGCGGCCTTCATCGCCGGCCGGACGGCCCCCTCGGGGCGCAGGATGGGCCATGCCGGTGCCATCATCAGCGGCGGCAGCGGAACGGCCGCCGACAAGATCGCGGCCCTCGAGGCGGCCGGGATCCGGGTCGCCGGCTCCCCGACGGAGCTGCCCCGCCTGCTCCGGGAGTCCGGCTACCGCGGCTGAGGGAGCGATGGGCCTGCTGATGGACCTGATCGCCGGCCAGACCCGTGAGGCGCTGCTGGCGATCCGCGTCGAGGACTGGGCCGGCCTCGACGACCCCGGCCGCTTCGCGGCCCACCTCTCGCTGGGCGGCGGCCTGGACCCCGTCTGGCTGGACCTCTTCGCCGAGGCCGCTCGCCAGGCCCGCGACGCGAGCGAGCCCGGCAGCTTCCTCGAGGCCTGTCATCCGCTGCCCGGGCCTGTCGGCGGCGATGTCGGCGAGCGGACCGTCGAGCGCGTGGACCGCGGCTGGGTGGAGTCGGTGGCACGGCTCCCGGACACGGTCCTCGACGGTGTCGCCGCCCGCTGGGTCGACCTGATCGAACGGGAGGAGGTCGACGTCGACGCGGAGGACAAGCCGATGCTGCGGTCGCTGGTGACCGACCTGGTGCTCTTCGCCCGCCGCGCGACCGCCGCCCCCGACGTGCTCTTCGCCTGGTCGCTCTGAACGGTCCGGCCGCCGTTTGGCCCCAGCAGGGGCCGGTCAGTAGCCGAGGGACGACCAGGCCGGGCCGCCCGGCGCCTCGATCAGTTCGACCAGCAGGCCGTGGCAGCTCCGCGGATGGAGGAAGGCGACCGGTCCTTCGGCTCCCTTGCGGGCGGCCGTGTCGATCAGCTGGATGCCGTCGATGGCCAGCCGCGTCAGCGCCTCGTTGATGTTCGGCACCTCGAAGCAGACGTGGTGGAAGCCCTCCCCACGTGCTTCCAGGAAGCGGGCGACGCCGGTCGTCGGGTCGGTCGGCTCGACGAGCTCAACCTTCGTCTGCCCGACAGGCAGAAAGGCGATCCGGACGCCGTCCGAGGGGATGGGCAGCACCGTCTCGAGCTCGAGGCCGAGCAGGTCGCGATAGAACCCCAGCGCGGCGTCCAGGTCGTGGACCACCACCGCGATGTGATGGACGCGGCTCAGGCGCGGCAGGCGGGCCCGGACCAGGTCGACAGCTGTGTTCACAGGGTGATCGTCTCCCGATGCTCGCCCCAGACTGCCCGCAGGCGGTCGCAGATCTCGCCGACGGTGGCCTCGGCCCGCACGGCATCGATGATGGCCGGCATCAGGTTCGTCTCGCCGGCGGCGTCGAACGCCAGCCGGTCGAGCGCGGCGGCCCAAGCACCCGCATCGCGCCGCGCCCGGACCTGCCGGACACTCTCTGCCTGGCGGCGCTCGGCTCCCGGGTCGATCCGCTGGATCGGCGGTGTGCCGTGCCGCTCGTCCTGGAAGCGGTTGACGCCCACCACGACCCGCTCCCCCGCCTCGATCTCGCGCTGCACGCGGTAGGCGGATTCCTGGATCTCGCGCTGCTGGAAGCCGGTCTCGATCGCGGCCAGCGTGCCGCCCATCGCCTCGATCTGGGCCAGGTAGTCGAGCGCCGCCGCCTCCAGCCGGTCGGTCAGCGTCTCCACGTAGTAGCTCCCGGCCAGCGGGTCGGGCGTCTCGGTCACGCCGGCTTCGTAGGCCAGGACCTGCTGCGTCCGGAGGGCCAGCCGGGCCGCTTCGGCGGTCGGCAGGGCGAGGGCCTCGTCCCGCGCGTTGGTGTGCAGGCTCTGGGCCCCACCCAGCACCGCGGCGAGGGCCTGGACCGTGGTCCGGACCACGTTGTTGTCGACCGACTGGGCCGTCAGCGACGAGCCCGCCGTCTGGACGTGGAAGCGGCAGGTCATCGAACGTTCGTTCGAGGCGCCGAAGCGGTCGCGCACGATCCGGGCCCACATCCGCCGCGCCGCCCGGAACTTGGCGACCTCCTCGAAGAGCTCGCTCCAGGCGGCGAAGAAGAAGCTGAGCCGGCCGGCGAAGTCGTCGATGTCGAGGCCGCGGGCCAGGGCGGCCTCGACGTAGGCGATCGCGTCGGCAAGGGTGAAGGCCAGTTCCTGGGCGGCCGTGGCGCCCGCTTCGCGCATGTGGTAGCCGCTGATGCTGATCGTGTTCCAGCGCGGCAGTTCGCGGGCGCAGAACTCGAAGACGTCCGTCACCAGCCGCATCGACGGCCGCGGCGGGAAGATGAAGGTGCCGCGGGCGATGTATTCCTTGAGGATGTCGTTCTGGGTCGTGCCGCTGATCCGGTCGCGCGAGACCCCCTGCCGCTCGGCGACCGCGACGTAGAGGGCCAGCAGGATCGGCGCCGTGGCGTTGATCGTCATGGAGGTGCTGATCCGGTCGAGCGGCAGGCCGGCCATCAGCGTCTCCATGTTCGCGAGCGAGGCGATCGGTACGCCCACCCGTCCGACTTCGCCCTCTGCCTGTGGGGCGTCGGAGTCGTAGCCCATCTGGGTCGGCAGGTCGAAGGCGACCGAGAGTCCCGTCTGGCCCTGGGCGAGCAGGTACTGGAACCGTGCG
This sequence comes from Chloroflexota bacterium, assembly GCA_021789435.1. GTDB lineage: Bacteria > Chloroflexota > Limnocylindria > Limnocylindrales > CSP1-4 > JAJYJO01. Next base: position 16,713 of record JAJYJO010000029.1, on the reverse strand, counting down.
TTGGTCTCCTCGGCGGTCGCGAACCCCGCGTACTGGCGCATGGTCCAGAGACGGCTGCGGTACATCGTCGGCTGGACACCCCGCGTGAACGGGAACTCCCCCGGGCGCCCCAGGTCACGGTCCTCGTCGAGGTCGGCCACGTCGGCGGGCGTGTAGAGATCGAGGATCTCGATCCCGGAGCTCGTCCGGAAGCGGGGACGCGACTCCGGGGCGGCGGCCAGGCTGCGGGACCTGGTCGTGGCGCGCCAGCGTTCACGGCCCGGGTCCGGCGACCCCGGGTCCAGGGGCCGGCCCTCCGGGCCGGTCACGCCGCCCGGCCGGCCGGCCGGAGCGTGACCCGCGTCCGCCCCCTGCGCCGTCTGCGGCCGCTCCTCGCTCACCACCACCTCCCTCACCCGAGCACGACCAGAAGGTCGCCCAGCTCCACCAGGCCCCCCTCGGCGACGGCCACCCGGTCGACGGTGCCGGCTCGCGGGGCGCGCAGCTCGTTCTGCATCTTCATGGCCTCGATCACGATCAGCCGCTGGCCGGCCGCGACCGGGTCGCCCGGGGCGACCGCGATCGAGACAACTCGCCCGGGGATGATGGCACGGACGTCGAGGGGTCCACCCTGTCCCGCGGCGGTCCCGGTCCGGCGAGCGCGCTCGCGGAGCGCGGCGCGGCGCTCCAGCTCGATCTCGACCTCGACCCGCCAGCCGTCGACGACGAGCTCGCGGCGGACCAGGCCGTCCGGATCGGCCCCGCGTCGCGGCCCGAACAGGACCCGGGTGCGGAAGGCCTCGAGGCCGTCACCCTCGACCAGGACTGCCCGGTCGCGGTCGCGGCGGTCGAGCCGCACCGGCACGGGCAGGCCGTCGACGACGGGGAGCGACGCGGGCCGACCCGGGCCGTCCTCCCCGCCAGGCTCGAGCACGATCGGGCGGTCGGAGCCCAGCCGCGAGGAGCGCGCGATCCCGACACGCAGGGCCCGAGCGTCGGCCGGGCGCTCCGGCTCCAGGCCAGGCTCGCCCGCGCTCCCCCGGCGGGGATGCTCGACCGCGGCCCGGGCGGGGCGGCGGGCCGTCCCGCCCCGCGGCCGCCCACCGTTTCCGCCGGAGGTCGCGCTCACGAGGGCCACCCCTCGCCGGGCCGGCCGTCACGGCGCCAGGCCGGCGACCAGCCGTCCCGCCCGGCCGGCAGGGGCGCGACCGCCGCTGCCTGATGGACGGAGCCCGGCCGCAGGGTATCCAGCGCGTCGAGCCCCGCCGCCAGCTGGGCCACCCTGAGGGCCCGCCTCCGCTCCCGCTCGCCGTCCCAGTGCTCCGCGACCCAGTCGGTGGAGATCTCCGCCGCGGCGAACGACGGCTCGCCGGCCACGAACCGGATGAACGGGAGGGTCGTCTGGAGGCCGCCGACCTCCGCCTCGTTGACCGCCCGGCAGAGGCGCGCGATCGCCGTCGGTCGATCTTCGGCCACCACGAGGAGCTTGGCGATCAGGGGATCGTAGTCGGCCGGCACGGTTTCCCCTTCCTCGATCGCCGTGTCGACGCGGACGCCGGGCCCGGCCGGCATGCGCCAGTGCCCGACACGGCCCGGCGTGGGAGTGAACTCCCGGGCCGGGTCCTCGGCCGAGATGCGCGCCTCGATCGCATGGCCCGCCGGCGTCGTTGCCCGCTCGGCGGCCGCCAGCACCGCCGCCGACAGCGGCCGGCCCTCCGCGATCCGGAGCTGCTCGTGGACGAGGTCGAGGCCGCTCACCAGCTCGGTCACGCCGTGCTCCACCTGGAGGCGCGGGTTGACCTCAAGGAACGAGAAGACACCGTCCCGATCGTAGAGGAACTCGGCCGTCGCGAGGTTCCGGAGCGAGGCCGCCTGGGCCACCCGCACCGCGGCCTCGTGGAGCCGGCGGCGCTGCTCCGGCGCGATCCCAGGCGCCGGAGCCTCCTCAATCAGCTTCTGGTGTCGCCGCTGGAGCGAGCAGTCCCGCTCTCCGAGCGCCACCACGTTGCCGTCGGCATCCCCTGCCAGCTGGACCTCGATGTGGCGAGCCCGCCCGACCAACCGCTCGAGGTAGACGGAGCCGTCGCCGAAAGCGGCCATGGCCTCCCGCGCCGCCGTCGCCAGCAGCTCCGGCAGCTCGCCCGGCCCGTCGACCCGACGCATGCCGCGGCCACCGCCGCCGGCCGACGCCTTGACCAGCAGCGGGAAGCCGATCCGCTCTGCCTCCGCCTGCAGGCGCCTGATCGAGGCGGGTCGATCCGGGGCGGCCGCCTCCAGGGTACCGGGGACGATGGGGACGCCCGCGTCGCGGGCGAGCCGGCGGGCGGCGAGCTTGTCCCCCAGTGCTCCGAGCGTTGCGGGCCGCGGCCCGACGAAGACCAGGCCCGCCTCCTCGACGGCTGTCGCGAATGCCTGCCGCTCCGACAGGAAGCCGTAGCCGGGATGGACTGCCTGGCAGTCCATCGCCTTCGCCACCTCGACGATCGCATCGACCCGGAGGTAGCTCTCGGCCGCCGGCGGCGGCCCGATCCGGACAGCAAGGTCGGCCGCCCGGACGTGCGCGGCCGATACGTCAGCATCGCTGTAGACCGCCACGGCCTCCATGCCGAGCTCGTGACAGCCGCGGATGATCCGCAGGGCGATCTCCCCGCGGTTGGCGACCAGGACCCGGCGGAAGCCGGCCATCAGGCGGGGGATCCGGTCGTGGGCTGGATGCCGTCCCGTCTTTGCGCAAAGACGGGTCGCGCGCCGCGGGTGCGGCGGTCCGGTCGCCGGGAACGCGCGTCAGAGCGGGATGTTGCCATGCTTCTTCCTCGGCAGCGTCTCCCGCTTGTCGGCCAGCATCTCCAGCGCACGGATCAGTCTCGGTCGCGTCTCGGAAGGCTCGATGACATCGTCGACGTACCCGCGCGCCGCCGCGATGTAGGGGTTGGCGAACTGCGACTCGTACTCCGCGACGAGCCGCCTCCGTTCCGCATCCGGGTCGGCAGCAGCAGCGATCCGCTCGCGGAACAGGATGTTGACGGCGCCCTCGGCCCCCATGACGGCGATCTCGGCGGTCGGCCATGCGAAATTGACGTCGCCGCGCACGTGCCTGCTGCTCATGACGTCGTAGGCCCCGCCGTATGCCTTGCGGGTGATGACCGTCAGCTTCGGCACCGTGGCCTCGCAGTAGGCGAAGAGCAGCTTCGCGCCGTGGCGGATGATCCCGCCATGCTCCTGGCTTACGCCGGGCAGGAAACCCGGCACGTCCACCAGGGTCAGCAGGGGAACATTGAAGCAGTCGCAGGTCCGAACGAACCGGGCCGCCTTCGTCGAGGCGTCGATATCGAGGGCTCCGGCCAAAACGGCGGGCTGCTGCGCGACGACGCCGACGCTCCTTCCGCCGAGGCGCGCGAAACCCACCAGGATATTGGCCGCCCAGCCCGGCTGAATCTCCAGGAAGGCGCCGTCGTCGACGATTCGACGCACCACCTCGTGCATGTCGTAGGGCTGCTGCGGGTCATCCGGGACGAGGTGATCCAACTGCGGATCACGCCGATCCCAGGGATCTCCCGTCTCCATGCGCGGCGCGTCCTCCAGGTTGTTCTGAGGCAGGTGCGACAGCAGCCGGCGGGCGAACTCGAGCGCCTCGGCCTCGTCGTGCGCGGCGAGGTGCGCGACGCCGCTGCGGGTTGTGTGGGTTACGGCGCCGCCGAGCCGCTCGGCGTCCACGTCCTCGTGGGTGACGGACTTCACGACGCTCGGGCCGGTCACGAACATGTAGCTCGTTCCCTCGACCATGACCGTGAAGTCGGTGATCGCCGGGGAGTAGACCGCGCCACCGGCACAGGGCCCGAGGACCACCGAGATCTGCGGTACCACCCCGGAGGCGAGGGTGTTGCGCAGGAAGATGTCGGCATAGCCGCCGAGCGACACGACGCCTTCCTGGATCCGGGCGCCGCCGGAGTCGTTGAGCCCCACGATCGGCGCACCAACCTTGACCGCAAGGTCCATGACCTTGCAGATCTTCTCCGCGTGCGCCTCGGAGAGTGATCCGCCGAAGACCGTGAAGTCCTGGCTGAAGACGAAGACCAGGCGCCCGCCCATCGTGCCGTGCCCGGTGACGACGCCGTCCCCGAGCACGCGCTGCCCGTCGAGCCCGAAATCCGAGGCCCGATGGGTGACGAACGCGTCGAATTCGATGAAGGAGCCCGGGTCGAGCAGGAGTTCCAGGCGCTCGCGGGCGGTCAGCTTGCCGCGCCGGTGCTGCTGGTCGATCCGCACCGCTCCCCCACCCAGCATCGCCGCCGCCCGCATCGTGCGCAGCCGGTCGATCCGCTCCCGGTTGGTCGGCACGGCCCCATCCCTCCGCTGCACAAACGCTGCCGGACCCGCCGGCGCGGGCCCGTCCTTGCACAAAGACGGGCGGCGTGAGTGCGAATCATACGTCTGCCCGATGCCGGACCGTCCCGCCCGCCGGCATTCGGACAGGTGCCCGCCGCTCGGCCGGCCGCTGGTGCTGCCGCTCCGCTCGCCGTCGACGACATATCCACAGTTTCGGTGAACAAGTCGCGCCGCTTGTGGATAAGCAGCCTGTCGCGGCGGAGGCGGGCTGCGGTAGGATGGCGGCCGTCGGCGAGCCGTCAGCGCCGCCTCGACGAAGTCTCCCGTCTTGAAGCCAGGCTCGTGAGGTAATGCCCTCGTGGCAAACGTGATCGCGATCGCGAATCAGAAGGGCGGCGTCGGCAAGACGACCACCGCCATCAATCTCGCGGGTGCGCTCGCGGAACAGGGGTTCCGGATCCTCTGCATCGACATGGATCCCCAGGCCAACCTTACGGTCGGGCTCGGCGTCAACCTCGGGACCGTCGAGCGCTCCATGGCCGATGTGCTCTCCGACGGCCGGGCCACGCTCGAGCAGGTCGTGACGCCGACCCAGACGACCGGCATCGACGTGGCGCCGGCGACCCTCGAGCTCGCCTCGACCGAGGTCGAGCTCTTCAGCGCGATCGGTCGCGAGCATGCCCTGCGGGAGGCGCTCGACGGCTGGGCCGGCGAACAGTACGACTTCGTCCTCATTGATTGCCCACCGACCCTCGGGCTGTTGACGATCAACGGCCTCGTCGCGGCCGACAGTGTGATCATCCCGGTCCAGACGCAGTACTACGCGCTCAAGGGGCTCACCGCGCTGGTCAAGGTGATCAACACGATCCGCAGCAAGCTCAATCGCGACCTGCGGATCATGGGTCTTCTGCCCACCTTCTACGACGGGCGCACGATCCTCGGTCGCGAGATGCTCGACGAACTGCGGGAGCTCGGCGACCACCACGTCTTCACCAGCATCGTCCGCAACACCGTGAAGCTCGGCGAGGCGCCCCTCACGGGTCGACCCATCACGAGCTACGCCGGCGGAACCGAGGCCGCCCGGACGTTCCGCGACCTGGCCCGGGAGGTGATCGATCTTGGCTAGACCCGACTTCCGCGCAACCGCCGCCCGCCGCCTGGCGGAGGAAGGAGAGCTCTCGGCCGGGGTTCTCAGCCTCCTTGCCACGGCACCGGGCAGGACGGCCACCGCCGGTGTCCGACAGGTACCGGTTGACCGGATCGAGCCGAATCCCAATCAGCCGAGGCTGGCCATGGACCAGGCCTCGCTCGACGACCTGACCGCTTCCGTCCGCGAGCATGGCATCCTCCAGCCGATCCTCGTCCGACCGATCGGCGGCAGCCGCTACCAGCTGGTGGCCGGGGAGCGGCGCTGGCGGGCCTCGCGGGCGGCCGGCCTGCAGACGGTGCCGGCCCTGATCGAGGAGATCGACGACGAGACCGCCCTGGAGATCGCCATCATCGAGAACCTCCAGCGCGAGGACCTCTCCCCGCTCGATGAGGCGCTCATGTTCGACCGGATGATCCGGGACCACGGCTACAGCATCCGGCGCCTCGCTCAGAAGCTCGGCAAGGACAAGGGCTATCTGGAAAACCGGCTTCGGCTCGCCGACGCGCCGATCGAGGTCCAGCAGCTGGTGTCCGTGCGCAAAGACACCCTGAGCCACGCCTACGAGCTGCTGAAGGTCGATGACCCGAGGAAGCGGAAGCGGCTCGCCGAGCAGGTGGCTCGTGGGGAGCTGTCGCTGGTCAAGCTGCGGGACCGGATCGAGGGCCGTCGCCGGCAGCCGGCTCAAACGGAGGTCGCGGTCGAGCCGGAGCTCCGGCAGCAGGACGACATCTCGGTCCAGGCCGTCGAAGCCTGGACCGGCGTCGCCCGCCGTCCGCTGACCGACGATTCCCTGGTCCAGGCGAAGGCCCAGCTGGCCGACGCGCTGCAGGAGCTGGTCGGCGTCCTCCAGGCTCCCGACGTCATCCGGACGATCGGCGAGATCGACCGGCGCAATCTGGCCAAGTATCTGACAATCGCCAAGCTTCGCCTCGAGAATGCGATCGCCCTGGTTCGCAGCGGCCTCCCCGAGGACTGAGCCGCCAGGGCCTCGCGTCGCGGTGGTCGGCCGCTTCATGACTCTTCGAGCGGGCGCGCAGGTCGCGCGCTGGAAGCTCTCGGGGCCCCCTCAGCGGCCGGGTGATTGACCGTGGCTGTCGTGGGCGATGCTCGAGACGTAGGCCCCGCGGTTCGGGTGGCCGCTGGGCGCCGGCCGACGCGCCGCCTCCGACACTTCCTCGCCATGATTCGCAGGGTGGTCCGACGGCTCGGTGCTCTCTGAGGCCCCGGCGAGCTGCGACCGGCCAGACAGGCTCCGATCCCCCACCAGGGTCCCGTGGCTGGCGAAGACGGCCGTGGCCCACAGCGCCTGCACCAGAAGCGCGACGAAGAGCGAAGCAAAGCGTTTCACGATGGCCGTTCCTCCTTGCCTGTGATGCGCACCGGAGATCACGGACCCGGTGCGGCGGTTGTTAGGGCACCCAGGGCTCAGCAGCCGCTGGGACCGTGCCCCGCACCCACCAGCCAGACGAGGGCGAGCACGGCGAAGCCGATTGCCTGGACCTCCCAGCCCAGCTCGGGCCGCCGCCCTGCCCTGGAACGGAGCAGGCCCAGGCCGGCAACCTGCAGGGCAGCCGCGGCGGCAAGGCCGCCGACGCCGGCCGCGTCCGGTGGGCCGCCGCGCAGGACGCCGAAAAGCACGGCCGCGACCACGAGCGTGGTCAGGGACAGTCCGGCGTCGAGACGCCAGGTGGCTGCGTCGCCCAGGGCGGTCGCGGTCGACCGCACGCCCGCGGCCGCGTCGCGCGGGCGATCGGCCAGGGCATTCGCCAGGGCGAGCGACGCTCCCGCCAGGACGGCAAGTGGCAGCACGGACGCGATCGAAGGTGGCAGGCACGGCGCGGTGCTCGCCGCGAACAACAGCAGCAGCGGGAGTCCGAGGGCGAACGGCAACCACGAAAGGGCCGTCCCCTTCAGCCGGAGATCATAGGCCAGGCCGTCGGCCAGGCCCACGACGGCGATGGCGAGGCTGAACGGCGAGACGGCGGCGAGTGCCAGCCCGACAGGGCCGGCGAGCCCGGCGAGCCAGAGCGCGGACCGTGGCGCGACGAGGCCGGCCGGGATCGGCTTGTCCGGCCGCGCGAGGCGGTCGGCTGGGCGGTCGTGGAGGTCGTTCAGCGCCCCGATGGCGGCCTGCAGCAGGAGCATGGCCGCCCCCAGCCGGAGCGCCGGTCCCGGTGCGGACCCGAGCACTCGCGCCGCGCCGGTGGTCACCGCGGCATCGAGGAGCGAGGGGAAGGGGTGCGCCAGACGGACGAGCCCCCGGCAGCGAGCGCCCACCGTGGGCGTGGAGCCGTGGGACGCGGCCGCGGCTGCCACGGGAGGCCGGCGTCGGCCGGGGCCCGGGTGGGACGCCACGGGTCAGGACGCCGCGTCAGACGTAGACGATCTCGTCGAAGTTGGCCGCCAGGTACTCGACCAACCGGTCGCGGGCGTCCGGCGCTTCGGCGCGGATCCCCGGGACCAGACAATGGACGGCGATCGCAGGCACCATGGCGCGGCCGTCCGCCTCGCGCCCGATGACCGCAGGCGGTCCGCCCCCGGCGGCGAAGACCCGCTCGAAGCCGCGCTCGTCGAGCCGGGCCGCCTGCCGAAAGTCACCGACCACCTTCAACACGCCACGGCGCATCGCGACGTCGCGCATGAGCTCGGACGCCCAGGCATCGAGCTGCTCGTCACTCTGCTCTTGCAGGCGCCTGCGGTACTCCTGGGGATCGGCCGACAGACCCGTCGCTGCCACGGAACCTCCTCGTGCTGTGCCTCGCCCCAGTATCGCAGACCGTCCCTCATGGCTCCGGGCTCGGCCACCCGAACGCCCGTTCTATAGCTTTCCGACCCCGGCCGCCGGACCGGCGGGTTCGGGGCGACGCCCCTCCGGCCACTCGTTGAAGAGCTCCGTGAGCCACCGCCCGAAGGGTCCAGGCGGCGGCGGATCCGGGTAACCCTGGACCAGCCCATGGAGGGCCGTCCAGGCGGCCTCCGTCACCTCTTCGACCGCTTCGCGGACCGGTCGGCGATCGCTCGTCGTGATCGGTTCGCCGATCCGGACGCGGACCCGGCGTCGGAAGGCGATCCAGCTGGTCCCGTTGATCGCCAGCGGAACGAGGGGGACGCCGGCTCGCAGAGCGAAGAAGGCCGCGCCCTCGTTCAGCGGCAGCAGGACCCCCTCGCCCGCGTGGATCCGGCCCTCCCCGGCGATCGCGACGGAGCCCCCGGCATCGAAGACGGCCTGCACCCGGCGGGTCGCCTCCAGGAGGTCGTTCTTGAGCGGCCGGTACGGGAGCGCCGTCCCGATCCAGTTCATGAGGCGATTGCGGCCTCCAGCCTGCATGTCCTCTTCCCGCGGGCCGAAGAAGTAGATGCGCGGCCGCAGCGGCAGCGTCGCCATCAGGAAGAACGGGTCGAGCCACGACTGGTGGTTGAAGCAGATCAGGCACGAGCGACCCGGCAGGTGTTCGCGCCCCTCGACGTCGAGCCGTACGTAGGCCCGGACCAGCAGGATCGCGACCAGCCGGGCGATCAGGTAGCGGGCCGTCCGGCGGATCGGATGGATCGGCGGGCCTGGCAGGGTCGGGATCGGCCGATGCCGCTCCCGGCCGGAGCGCGATGTCGTCATGGCGCCAGTATCGCCGGGCGCGGCCGCGAGATCCGTCAAGCGGCCGACAGCTCGTCGGCCACCTCCGTGTCTGACGCCGGGCGCGCCGGCCAGCGCAGCAGCAGGAGGCTGCTCCAGGTCCACAGCGCCAGGAGACCCAGCAGGGCCGTCGACGAGGCGACCGCACCGAGGCCCCCGAGCGGTCGCGTCAGCCCGCCCTCCGCGGCGTCGAGGAGGGCCTGCAGCCAGGCGGCCCCGTACCAGATCCACACCAGGGCAGGGCCGGTCCATCTCGGAGCAGCGGGGCTCCGGTTCAGGGCGCGCGGCAGCAGGAGACCCACGGCGAGGACGGCCGGGGTATGGTTCCAGAAGGAATCCTTGGGTGCGCCCGCAAGGCCGGCGACGAGGAGCACGGCGAGCCCGGCGGCCAGGCCCGGGCCGGGCCGGACGTCGCGCATCGATCCCCTTCGCGCGACCAGGATGGCCACCGTGACCAGCCCAAGAAGGGCCACCAATGCGACGCCCAGCAGGGTCGGATCGAGGCCCGGCAGGAGCGGCGTGGTGCGGTCGGTCGGCGCGACGAGCCGCGTGGCGAAGCCGTTGAGGGACTGGTTGCTCCAGAACCCGTCCGCGACGAACAAGCCGACCAGGGAGCCGCTCCCCTGCCCGCTCACCGGGGCGGCAAGAGCCGCGAGGCCGAGCGGGAGGACGGCACCGGCCGCCAGGCCGGCGGCGGGCCACCAGCGGCGGCCGAGCAGCAGCGGGCCCAGCAGCAGGAGCGGCACCAGCTTGACGACGGCGGCCAGCCCAAGGAGTGCGCCCCCGAGCAGGCGCAGGCGAGGGGACCGCTCGTCCGACCCGGCCCGATCCCACGAGCCCAGGACCAGCAGGAGGCCGATGGCGAGGGCGGCCGTCACCAGCAGGTTTGCCTGGCCGAAGAAGGCGGACGCAGCGACCGGCGGGTAGGCGCCGGCGGCGACCGCGAGCGAGCGGAGCAGCCGAACCGGGACCTCGCCCGGAAGGCGAGCCAGGCAGAGGCCGGCGGCGATCCCGAAGGCGACCAGTGACGTCAGGCTGAAGATCCAGGCTGCGGTCTCGAACGGCAGGCTGGCCAGCGGCACCATCAGGACGGCGAACGGCGGAGGGTACGAGTAGCCGCCCCCGACGAGGAAGTGGAGGCCCTCGCTGCGGCCCAGCGCGGCCAGCGACGCCAGGTCGTACGGGCTCACGCCGCTCGCGACCAGCCGGCCGGCCAGCCAGTACGAGCTGAAATCGTTGAACCGGCCGGGCAGGCCGAGGAGCGCGCCGCCGGCCAGGGCCGCAGCCGGTCCGAGGACCGCCAGGAGGGCGAGCTCCAGGGTCGACAGACGGCCGCTGCGCGATACCGGGAACCGGGACGGCCGGTCGGGCCGGCGCACGGCGAGTGCGGATCCCGGCCGCCGCCCGCCTCAGCGGGAGCGCCGCGCGCCGGACGACCCGGGCCCGGCGGAATCGGAATCCCTGGCCCGGCGCGATCCGAGCGCCGGCGCCGGTGCCCGCTTTCCGCGGCTCGCACCAGGCAGCGGTCGACCGTCCGCGCCGGCCATCACGGTTCGAACGAAGGCCGCCATCTGGCCGGCCGCGGCGTCCACACCGCGCAGGACCAGGCCCTCGACCTGGATGCTGGCCAGCAGGTGGCCCGCCTGGGCCTCCACGTCCAGCTCACCGAACTGGAGCCGGCTCCAGCGCACGAGTCTGCCCGAGGCACGCGGGCCCTCTCCGGGGACGCTGACCCGCACGTTCACGACTCCGAGGCCCGCGGTGATCGGCAACAGCATCGTGTAGCGGGTGCCCGGGTCCTCGCCCCAGACCACCCAGAGCTCCGGGTCCGGGCCGGCGCCGAGGGCTCCGAGCACGGGCTCCAGGACGGCCGTCACCCTGGGTCCGAGCGCCTCGCGGTTCGGCGCGCCCGACCGCCATTCGCTGAGTCGCACCGTCCCCTCCATCCCGCAGGCCGGCCACCGACGACCAGACGACCCCCTCCCGCTGCGCTCAGGCTATCACCCCGCCGGGGCCGGGTGGAGGAGGCGTGATCGGCCGGCCGGGCCGCAGCCCGGGGCAGGAACGGGCGCGGGCCGCGCCGGGCCTCAGGCGGCGGTTGAACCGCGACGCGTTCCGAGGTTCAGGAGCCCCAACAGAAGGGCCTCGAGGACCGACCAGCCGATCAGGGCAACCAACGCCGCGACGTCGAGGACCACACCGGTGGTGGATCGCACGCTATCGAGCCGAAACATCCCGACGAACGGCGAGACGAACGGATCGGTGGCATTGAGCACGAAGCTGACGATCGCGTTGTCCCGGTTGGCGATCAGCAGGAGGAAGACGATCCGCAGCGCCAGCAGGGCCTGCAGGATGCCGAAAAGGAGCGCCACCAGGCGGCTGGCGACCTCAGCCGCGCCCGGTCCGGAGGCCTGTGTTCGTTCGATGACCACGCGCCGCCTCGTGGGGGTCGCGGTCGGCTCGCCGTCGATGTCGTCGTGCTCGTCGAACACGCGCGTGTATTCGTTCCTGGTCATGGGCACCATCCTCCGCGGGAATCCATCGCCCTGCGGGCGCTGGGCGACCCGCTTCGCGGACCAGCACCCTAGCCCGGACGACGTGACGCCTTCGGGTCATCCTGCCCGCCGGCGCATTGCAGATGGCTGTCGCCCGGCCGTCGAGGAGGCGGGCCAGGTGGCGCTCGCCGAGGTGCCGGGTGGCCCCTTCCCCGATCTGACGACATCCGTATCCTCTTCTCCAGCGAGCCGGCAGCCCGCCTTCCAGCGCGCTGCTCCAGAGGACTCGAGCGGCCTCGTTCCCCGGCCGCGACCCGTCGCCGTTTCCGCCCGGCCCTGCCGGGGTCAGGAAGAGAGGTCCGATGCACCTCGACCGCCGTCTCCTCAACTGGGGAATCTTCTTCGTCCTGCTCGGCGCCCTGCCGCTCGCCGTCCAGGAGGGGGCCGTCAGCCGCGACATCCTGGGCGGCGCATGGCGGCTCTGGCCGCTGGTCATCGTCGGCCTCGGGATCGGCCTGCTCTTGCGGCGAACCCCGCTCGACTTCGCCGGGGGCCTGGTCATCGCCGCCTCGTTCGGCCTGATCCTGGGCAGCCTCCTGGCGGCCGGGCCGGGGATCACCGCAGGCTGCGGGGGCGGGTCGATCGGCAGCTATGACACGGCCGGCGGCACGTTCGACGGCCCAGCCCGCGTGGACGTCCGCCTCGGCTGCGGCGACCTCACCGTGGCCACGGGACCCGGCAGCGCCTGGTCCGTCCGGAGCGGCAACTCGGCCGGCGACCACGCCGCGGTCGTCTCGACGCCGACGAGCCTGACGCTGCGGCCGAGCGGCGAGGGGTCCGGGCTCTTCGGGCTCCCGGCCGGCCGCGACGACTGGCAGGTCGCGTTGCCGATCGACGTCCCGCTCGCGCTCGCGCTGGAGGTCAACGCCGGCAGCGCCCGGATCGACCTGGCCGGCGCCCGTGTCGATTCGACCAGCCTGACCGTCAACGCCGGGGAGACCCGTGTCGACCTAGGCAGCGTCGAGAGCAGCAGCCAGTTCAGCGCCACGGTCAACGCCGGGACGACCTATCTGACGCTGCCGCCGACCTTCGACACGACCGGATCGATCACGGTCAACGCGGGATCCCTGGACATCTGCGTCCCCTCCGGCCTGGGGCTCCAGATCAGCGCGCACCAGACCCTCGGCGGGACCAACTTCGAAGCCGCCGGCCTGGTCCAGAACGGTGAGCTCTGGACGACGCCCGATCTCGGGACCGCCGCCCACCGGGCCCGCCTCAGCATCACCACCAACCTCGGGGGCGTGACCCTGAACCCCAGTGGAGGCTGCTCGTGAACGACCGCCGTCTCTACCGGTCGCAGGACCGGATGATCGCCGGCGTCGCCGGCGGCGTGGCCGACTACTTCGACCTGGACCCCTCCCTGGTCCGGATCATCTGGGCGATCTCGATGCCGTTCAGCGGCTTCGCCACCCTCCTGATCTACATCGTGATGGCCATCGTGGTGCCGGAGGAGCCGGACGAGTGGGCCTACGGCCCCGCCCCGGCCGGCCCTCTCCCGCCGGCTCCGCCCGTGCCGCCCGTTCCGCCGATGGCGGCAGGGGCCGGCGAATCCCCCGAGGGATCCGCCGAGGGATCCGCGGCCCCGGCGGAGCAGGCAACGGCGGCCGGGGGCCCGTGGACGAGCTCGGCGGGCACCACCCCCGGCGGCCCGGCGGCCACGGGACCAGGTTGGACCGACTGGCGATCAGCCCCGCGCGAGGATCGCTGGGCCCGCCGCCAGGAGCGTTGGGAACGGAGGATGGATCGCCTGGAGCGGCGCCATCGCGACGGCACGGGAGGCCTGATCTTCGGCCTCCTGCTGGTGGTGATCGGCGCCGCCTTCCTGGCCAACCAGCTGGTGCCGGGTATCGACTTCAACCAGGTCTGGCCGATCGCCGTCATCGCCATCGGCGTAGTCTTCCTCGTCGGCTCGGTGACGGGCCGCGATCAGAGCTGAGCCGCTCCCGGGTGGGCGACCGCCGGCGAGGCATCGGCCACGCGGGGGCCCTCGATGCGGGTCGCGCCGCCCGGCGGCGGCTTCAGCCCGCCGGCTTGCGGACGTAGTTCGGCCGGAGGTAGGCAAGCTCGGAGCCCGCCCGGATCATGTTGTGGTAGGAGGGATTCGGCTGGGCCGGCGTGTCCTGGCCCGTCTCCGTGACCAGGAGACGACAGCCGAGTTCGGCCGCATCTCTGATCCGCCGCGCGAAGGTCGCCGCCTGGCCGCCCCGCCTCCGGTGGCTGGGCAGGGTGGCGCCGAAGCCGAGCCAGCCCACGTCTCCCATGATGAAGAGGGCGGCCGCGGTCACCGGCTCATCGCCCGCGTGGCCGAGGTAGTGGCGCCAGCCGGCCCGACCGACCGTTGCCCCGAACCAGGGCGCCAGCGCAGGCGGCGCGCCGAAGGCCGTGCAGCCGATCCGCGCGAAATCCGCCTGGCCGCTGGCGGCGATCTGCTCGATCCGAAGGTCGCTGGCAGACTCCGGAGGCGCTTCGACCCCGCGCCAGACCTTGGCCCAGGACAGGCTCCTCGCGAGTCCCCGGGCTTCTAGCCAGGCGGCCAGCTCGACGGGCCGGGCATCCGGGCTCAGGCTGACCGCGAAGGTGACAGGACCGGCGGCCTCGTAGAAGCCGACCAGCGCATCCACGTCGGCCTGGGTGGCCGGGCGATCGACGCCGAGGCCCACGACCCGGCTGAACATGGCCATCGGGACCTTGCCGAGGGCCGGCAGGGCGACCCCGCCCGCCTCGCCCAGCTGCGCCGCCAGGGGGTTGACGGGATCCTCGGTCATCGCCCGCACGTTGTCGGCCCAGGCCAGGGCCTCGATCCGCTCGCACCATCCGCGCACGTCGTCCGGTAGGTCGCGAGCCATTCGTTTCCCTCCCTGCGGCCCGTGGGCGCGCCGCCACCACCGAGCCAGTGGAGGATATCCGCGCCGGCCCACGCTTGGCCAGCCGGTGTTGCCCGGCTCCCCGCCGCGGCGGGCACGGGGATGGGTCGCGGCGGGCGGGGTCGCGGCGATGCCCTATGCTGGGCGGAGGCCGTATCCCGTCAGTCAGGAGTCGCCCGATGGCCGTGTCCGCCTCCTCCCCGCTCGACCTGGCCGCGCTCGCGCGCCCGCACCTCTCGCCGGTCCTCGGCCGCTACTTCGAGCGCAGCTGGAGCCACGGGGAAGGGCACCGCCTCTACGACACCGCCGGCCGTCCCTACCTCGACTTCGCCTGTGGCATCGCCACCACGGCGCTCGGCCATCACCACCCGGCCGTGACCCGGGCGATCCACGCGCAGGCCGACCGGCTGCTCCACGTCTGCAACGCCCTCGGCTACGTCGAGCCGGTGGGGCGGCTGGCGGAGCTGCTCACCGACAGCCTGCCGGTGCCGCTCGACACGGTCTTTTTCTCCAACTCCGGGGCCGAGGCGATCGAGGGCGCCCTCAAGCTGGCCCGCCGCGTGACCGGCCGGCCGGGGACCATCGCCTTCAGCGGCGGCTTCCACGGCCGGACCATGGGCGCCCTGGCCGTTACCACCTCCAACCTCAACTACCGCGCCGGTTACGAGCCGCTCCTCCCCGGGGTCTACCTGGCACCGTTCCCGAACGCCTACCGCGACTTCGGCGGTGACGATGAGGCGGCCACGGCGGGGGCCATGGCCGGGCTGCGCCAGCTGCTGGCCCGCGAGATCCCCCCGTCGGAGGTGGCCGCGGTCCTGATCGAGCCGGTCCAGGGCGAGGGCGGTTTCTACCCCGCCCCGCCGGCCTTCCTGCGCGAGCTGCGGGCCCTGTGCGACGAGCACGGCATCCTGCTGATCACCGACGAGGTCCAGAGCGGCTACGGTCGGACCGGCCGGATGTGGGGCTTCGAGCACGCGCGGATCGTGCCCGATGTCGTCTGCGTCGCAAAGGCGATCGCCAACGGCCTCCCGCTGTCGGCCGTGGTCACCCGCCGGGAGCTCCAGGAGCGCTGGGGGCCGGGCGCCCACGGGACCACCTTCGGCGGCAATCCGCTGAGCTGCGCGGCGGGCGTCGCCGTCCTGGAGACGATCCGCGACCAGGACCTCGTCGCGAACGCCGCCGCCCGCGGGGCCGAGCTCAAGGACGGCCTCGCCGCCCTGATGGCCGAGGACGACCGGATCGGCGACGTCCGCGGGCCCGGGCTCATGATCGGCGTCGAGCTGGTCAGTGACCGCGCCTCGCGCGAGCCGGACGGCGCCACCTGCGACGCGCTCCTGGCGGCCTGCGCCGACGCCGGTCTCCTGGTCCTGAGCTGCGGAACCTGGCACCAGGTCGTCCGCTTCATCCCGCCCCTGGACGTGACCGCGGACGAGATCCGGGAGGCCGTCGCGATCTTCGGGGCCGCGCTCCGGGGCCTGCCGCGCGCCGGCGGGACCACCGGAGCCTGACCGCCCCCGGTTCACTCCCCCGGGGCGTCCGGCCCCTCGGGGCGTGCCCTCCGGCCCTCCCGGGGCCGTCGCGAGCGGCTAGAGTGACGGGATCGACGGCGGCCGCTGGCCGGCCCGGCCGGCCCGCCCTCGGTCTGGAGAGTGTGCCCGGATGCACGACTACCTGACCGTCCTCTCACTCGGGCCGGAGCGGTTTCGCGCCCTCCTCGATCTCGCCCACCGGATGAAGGGCGACCCGGCCCCCTGGCGCACGGCGCTGGCCGGCCGGAAGCTGGCCCTGATCTTCGACAAGCCGTCGACCCGCACGCGGGTTAGTTTCGAGGCGGCGGCCTGGGCCCTGGGGATGCTGCCCATGGTGCTGCGCCCCGACGAGCTCCAGATCGGCCGCGGCGAGCCGCCCGCCGACACCGCCCGCGTCCTCTCGCGCTATGTGGACGCGGTGGCGATCCGGACCTTCGAGCAGGCTTCGCTCGAGGAGCTCGCCCGGCACGCCTCGATTCCCGTCATCAACGCCCTGACGAACGAGCACCACCCGTGCCAGGCCCTGGCCGACCTGATGACGTTCGAGGAGGCGTTCGGCTCGCCGGTCGGACGGCGCCTCGCCTATGTCGGGGACGGCAACAACGTGGCCCATTCGCTGATCGAGGCCTGCGCCCTGGCCGGCGTCCACGTCGTGCTGGCCACCCCGGAGCGCTACGAG
>JAJYJO010000119.1 GCA_021789435.1 Chloroflexota bacterium | reverse complement strand
CGTCACGAGCGGGGACTGCGGCGCCGCCTGACGCCGGCCGACCTGCCGCGCTCGGCGGCCGGCGGGGAAGAGGGCCGGTGAGTCTGCGAGTGCCGGTCCGGCGGTCCGCCGGCCACGTCCGGCGCCTCCGGGCCGTCCGGCGCGCCTCACCCCGGCTGGCGCCGGCCCGGGCCGCCGCGGCGCTCGTCATGCTGGCCGCCGCGGCCGCCGGTTACGGCCTGACCGCCTCGCCGGCCTTCGCGGTCCGCGATGTCGCCTACGCCACGCCGCCGACGTTCACCGATCCGACGGCCGTGCGGTCGGCGCTGGGCCTGACCGGAGGCGCGGCCGAGAACATCTTCAGGCTCGCCACTGACGACCTGGCGGCCCGGCTCGCGGCCCTGCCGTCCGTTGCGGCGGCGACCGTGAGTGTCGCCCTCCCCGGGACGCTGCGGGTGGACCTCACCGAGCGCGAGCCGATCATGGTCTGGCAGATCGGGGGCCGGCGCCTGCTGGCCGACGCGGGCGGCCGGCTCTTCAGCCTGCCGGCGAGCGCCGCGGGCGAGGCGCGGGTCGCCCGCCTCCCGACCATCGGGGACCAGCGGGCGGCCTCCAGCGGGCTGCAGCCGGGCGACCGGCTCGACCCGCTCGACGTGGACGTGGCCACCCGCCTGGCCTCGCTGAAGCCGGCCGACGTCGGCAGCTCGGCGAAGAGCCTGGCGGTGGTGGTCGACGACAGCGACGGCTTCACGCTGCGGGCCCTGCCGGCGGGCTGGATCGCCGTCTTCGGCTTCTACGCCCCGGACCTGCGCGATCCGGGGATCGTGCCCGGCCAGGTCCGGCTCCTCAAGAGCCTGCTGGCAGGTCGCGAGACGACCATCGCCCGGGTCGTCCTGGCCAGCGACCGCAGCGGGACCTACACCACCCGATGAGGGGCGCCGCCGCGTCGACCGCTCGCCGGCCCCGTCTGCCGGACCGGCTTGCTGGCCCTCCCCCGCGTCCGTTAGCCTTGCACCGGACAGACAGCGCTGCAGGAGGGGACGTGCTCTTACCCCTGGCCGGGCTCCTCGTGGGCGTCCTGCTGGGGCTCGTCCTCCAGGTCAACGTCAGCTTCGAGTTCGCGCGCTACTCGGCCGTCGCGATCCTCGCCGCGCTGGATTCCGTCCTGGGGGCCGTCCGGGCCGAGCTGGACGGCGTCTACGACAACCGGATCTTCATCAGCGGCTTCGTGACCAACGCGATCGTGGCCGTCCTGCTCACCTTCATCGGCGACCGGCTCGGCCTGGACCTCTACCTGGTCGCGCTGATCACCTTCGGACTCCGCATCTTCCAGAACGTGGCCCTCATCCGCCGGCACTTCCTCTAGGCCGGCCCCTCACTACCGCACCACGAGGACGAACGAGACGGTGGAACGAGAAGCGGTGCTGGTCGGCATCGACGTCGGGACGACCAAGGTCTGTGCCCTCATCGGCGAGTTCAACCGGGACGGCAGCCTGACGATCGTCGGCAAGGGAGCGGTCCCCTCGACAGGGATCAAGCGCGGCCTCGTCAACAACATCGAGCAGACGGTCCACTCGATCGGCGAGGCCATCGAGCATGCCGAGCGGCTCTCCGGCTACAAGATCGACCGCGCCTTCGTGGGCGTCGCCGGCCAGCAGGTCGAGAGCCAGAATTCGCGAGGAGCCGTGGCCGTCTCCGGCCACAGCCGGGAGGTCTCGCGCGAGGACATCAACCGGGCCACGGAGGTCGCCCGGGCGATCTCGATCCCCTCCAACCGCGAAGTCCTCCACGTCATCCCGAGGGGCTTCATCGTCGACGGCCAGGAAGGGGTCAAGGACCCGCTCGGGATGAGCGCCATCCGGCTCGAGATCGAGACGCACATCGTGACCGGCTCGGCCACGGCGGTCCAGAACCTGCGCAAGTGCGTGGAGGCGGCGGGGGTCAAGATCGACGAGCTGGTGGTGAGCGCCCTGGCCTCCGGCGAGACGGTGGTCTCCGAGACCGAGCGCGACCTGGGCGTCGCGGTGGCCGACATGGGAGCCGGCACGATCGACCTGGCCCTCTTCGTCGACGGCTCGCCGTTCCACACCGCCGTGCTGCCGGTGGGCGGGGCCAACGTCACCAACGACGTGGCCATCGGGCTCAAGACCAGCCTCCAGGTGGCCGAGGAGCTCAAGGTCCGCCACGGGACCTGCGACCTGGGCTCGCTCGACGACGACGAGACGATCAGCGTCTCGGTTCTCGGTGAGCCGGCCGGCCGCTCGGTCAGCCGGCTCGATGTCTGCCGGATCATCGAGGCCCGGATGCGCGAGACCTTCGAGCTGCTCAAGGCCGAGATGGACAACGCCGGGCGGGGCATGCTGCCGGCCGGGCTGGTCCTGACGGGCGGTGCCGCTCAGCTGGCCGGGGCGGCCGAGCTCGGCCGCGAGGTCCTCGAGATGCCGGTCCGCGTCGCCGCGCCGTCCAACGTGGGCGGCCTGGTCGACAACCTGCTCACACCGGCCTACTCGACGTCCATCGGCCTGTTGCTGTGGGGCGCCCGGCGGGTGGTCGCGGAGGAGCCGGCGCGCTACGAATCGGCCCCCGCTCTCGGCGGCCTGGGACGGCTGCGCGACGCGCTGCGGAGCCTCTTCCCGTAGGCGGAGGCGGGCGCGGGCCGGGAGACGGGAGGCGCCCGACGGCCCGGGTGACGCCCGGACGCGGAGCGAGGCGGCCATGAAGACGGTGGAGCTGACGGTCCGGACCGGCTCCCGGCGCGGCCCCTTCGACCTGACGGACGCCTGCGCGCGGTTCGTGGCCGGATCGGGCGACGGGCTGCTGGCGGTCTTCGTGCCGCACGCGACCGCGGGCCTGGTCGTGATGGAGCTGGGGGCGGGCTCCGAGGAGGACCTGCTGGCGGCGCTCGACCGGATCCTGCCCCGCGACGAGCGCTGGCGTCACCGGCACGGCTCACCGGGCCACGGTGCTGACCACGTGGTGCCGCTGCTGGCGCCGCCGTCGCTGACCGTGCCCGTCGTCGGCGGGCGCCTGGTGCTGGGGACCTGGCAGTCGATCGCTCTGCTCGACCCGAACCCGGACAACGCGACGCGGACGATCCGGCTCAGCTTCCTGGCCGGCTGACGCGGGGCCGGGGCCGCGGAGCGCGATCCGACGACCGGGCCGCGGGTCGGTCCAGGGCGTGGTCGACACGCAGGACGGCCTTCGGTCCGGGTCTCGCCGGCGCGGGCTTCGGCGGTATACTCGGCGCCTACCGATCCCCGTTTGCGCCCGCACCGTCGCCCCTCGGGATCGGACCGAGCTGAAATCACCCGGAAGAGCCACCGGAGGAGAGGGCGATGCCGCTGCGTTCCGACTCAGAGAACTTCGCGCTGATCCGGGTGATCGGTGTCGGCGGAGGGGGCAGCAACGCGGTCAACCGGATGATCCGGGCCGAGATGATGGGCGTGGAGTTCATCGCCCTCAACACGGATGCCCAGGCCCTGCTCCAGTCCGATGCCCCGCACAAGATCAGGATCGGCGACAAGATCACCCGGGGTCTCGGCGCAGGGGGGGACGCGGGGATCGGCCAGCGGGCAGCGGAGGAAGACACCGAGAAGATCACCGAGGCCCTGCGCGACTCGGACATGGTCTTCATCACGGCCGGCCTGGGCGGCGGCACCGGCTCGGGCGCGGCGCCCGTCATCGCCGAGGTGGCCAAGGAGCTCGGCGCGCTGACGATCGGCGTCGTCACCAAGCCGTTCGGCTTCGAGGGCGCCCGCCGCAAGCTGGTCGCGGAGAAGTCCGCCGAGCAGCTGAAGAGCAAGGTCGACACGCTGATCACGATCCCGAACGACCGCCTGCGCGACGTCGTCCAGAAGAACACCTCGATCCTCGACGCGTTCCGGGTCGTGGACGACGTGCTGCGCCAGGGCGTCCAGGGGATCAGCGACATCATCACCGTGCCGGGCCTCATCAACCTCGACTTCGCCGACGTGCGCGCCGTCATGCGCGATGCCGGCTCCGCCCTGATGGGCATCGGCCGGGCCTCGGGCGAGAACCGGGCGCTCGAGGCCGCCCGCCAGGCGATCGCCAGCCCCCTCCTGGAGATCAACATCACCGGCGCCCAGGGGATCCTCTTCAACATCTCCGGCTCGTCCAACCTGGGCCTCTATGAAGTGACCGAGGCGGCCGAGGAGATCCGCGTGGCCGCCGATCCGGAGGCCAACATCATCTTCGGGACGAGCTTCGACGAGCGCCTGGGCGACGACGTGATGATCACGGTCATCGCGACCGGCTTCGACTCCACCCGCAAGCGCGAGCAGGTCCGGCGCGAGGCGGCCTACGAGACGCCGTCCGTGCGCCCGGCGGCCCGGCCGGCCGACCGGGACTTCCTCCAGGAGCTGGAGCGCCAGCGGCTCCAGGCCGCCCAGGAGGCCGACGCGGGGTCGGCCGCCCCGACGCCCGCCCGCGAGGAGCGGCCGCGCGAGGAGCGGGTTCGCGAGGAACGGCCGGCGGCGTCGATCCGGGCCGAGCGGAGCGTCGGCCCCGTGCCCACTCCGGCGCGACGCACCTACGACGAGCAGGACCTGGAGATCCCGAGCTTCCTGCGCCGGAAGTAGCCGTCGCGCCCCCTCTCGGCGACTCGCGCGCCCGGAGCCCGGGACACGCCCGCGGCGCCCGATCCCGCGACCGTCGCCCGGCTGCGGGAGGCGCGCGAGCGGGTCCTGGCCCGGATCGCGGACGCCTGCCGGCGATCCGGGCGCCGGCCGGACGAAGTGACCCTTGTCGCGGTTTCCAAGACGGTGCCGGCCGAGACGCTCGTCGCCGGTGTGGCGGCGGGCCTGGACCTGCTGGGGGAGAACCGCGTCCAGGAGGCGGAGGGCAAGCGGCCGCGGGTGCCCGGGGCCCGCTGGCAGCTGGTCGGACCCCTGCAGTCGAACAAGGTCCGGCGGGCCCTGGCGACGTTTGAGGCGATCCAGACCGTTGATTCGCTGGCCCTGGCCCGGCGAATCGGTCGTCAGGCCATGGAGGACGGCCGGACGGTGCCGGTGCTGCTCCAGGTCAATGTCGACCGCGATCCGGCCAAGGCCGGCTACGTGCCCGAAGCGCTGATTGCCGAGCTCCCTGAGCTGGTCGCGGTCGAGGGGTTGCGGGTGGACGGCCTGATGACGGTTGGCCGCCTGGTGGCCACGGCCGAGGAGGCCCGGCCGACCTTCGCCGCGCTGCGCGCGCTGTCGGACGGGCTGCGGGCCGACGAACCGCGACTGGGGCGGGGGCTGTCGATGGGGATGTCCGACGACTTCGAGGTGGCGGTCGAGGAGGGGGCGACGATCGTGCGCCTCGGCCGGGTGCTCTTCGGCGAGCGACCAGCCGCCTGATGCCGCCCGCGGCCGGGTTCAGGCGCCTCGGCCGGTCGCGCATCACTCGCGCCGGCCCGTGGCATCGGGAGCCTGAGAGGCCGTGCGGCACCCGGGAGGCCAGCAGCGGCGGTTGGGGGGTCCGCTGGTAGACTGACCCGACGTGACGCTCTTCACCCGCAACTTCCTGGAGTTTTTGGCCACGGCCGTCTGGCTGCTGGTGCTGGCCCGGGTGGTCGTCTCCTTCGTCGATCCCGGGGGGAGGAACGAGCTGTCCGCCCTCGTGATCCGGGCGACCGAGCCGATCCTCGCCCCGATCCGGCGGGTGCTGCCGCCGACCGGGATGCTCGACTTCTCGCCGTGGGTCGTCATCCTGCTGCTCGGGGTGGTGATGCGGGCGGTGGGGCTGTAGCCGGTTTGGCGGTTCGCTTCGCCGTCCGGCTGACTCCTCGCACGGGCGAGGACCGGGTGGACGGCGTGATCGACGGCGTGCTCCGTGCCCGGGTCGCGGCGCCGGCCGTTGGGGGGGCCGCCAACGCCGCCCTGGTTCGGCTGCTGGCGGGGGAGCTGCGGGTCTCCCGGACCTCCGTCCGGCTGGTCGCCGGGGCGGCCGGCCGCCAGAAGCTGGTCGTGGTCGAGGGTGTCGAGCGGGAGGAAGTCCTGGCCCGCTGGCCGGATCTCCGGGTCTAGGAGCCTGCGTCGGTAATCGCCACCCGAGCGGCTGTCCGGGTGCGAGAATCTCGTATGCGCCAGAAGACGTTCCGCCCGTACGACCAGCACAGCCTCCTGCTCATGCCGCCTTCCCTGCATGAC
>JAJYJO010000118.1 GCA_021789435.1 Chloroflexota bacterium | reverse complement strand
TTTCGAGGAGCGGATCCGGCGCCAGGAGGCCATGGCGCGCGGCCGCGCCGAGGTGGCCGCGTCGTCGCTGGAGGAGCAGTTCGCCTCGCTCGACAGCGACTCGGACGAGCTGGAGGTCGAGGCCCGGCTCAAGGCGCTGAAAGGCAGCTGACCCGCGGCCGGGGTTCGACCGGCCCCGGGCTCACAGGCCCCGTTACCCCTTGACGATTACGGTCCCGGTCATGAAGGGGTGAATGGCGCAGTGGTAGGCGAACGCGCCTGCCACCTTGAACGTGAACGAGAATGACGCGCCGGGCGAGAGCGTGCCGCTGTCGAACGCCCCGCCGTTCGCGGTGACGGTATGGTCGACCTTCCCGGTGTTGGTCCACGTCACCGTGGCGCCCACCGTCACGGTGAGCGTGGCCGGGGTAAAGCCGAAGTCGACGATCTTCGCCGCGACGGCGGATGGGGCCGGCGTGGCCGGCGGCCGCGTGGCCGGGGGGTGGGTGGCCGCAGGGCGTGTCGCCGGAGGGCGTGTCGCGGGCGCCGGCGTGGGCCGCGGCGTCGGGCGAGCGGTCGGCGAGGGCGCTGGCGACGAAGCGTACGATGCCCCGGTCCTTGCCGCCGCAGTCGGGCTCCCGGCGGCCAGGGCCGGCGATGCGGATGCTCCGGGCGAACCTGTGGCCGGCGTCGTCGGGCCCGTGGGGGCCGGGGCCGCGCAGGCTGCCACCAGGAGCGCCAGGGCGGGGAGCAGGCCGTGGAGCCGTTTCGAGGCCATGATCCTTCTCCTGCTGAGTCGAGCGTCGGTGTCACGCGGAGGACGTGCAGCCGGGTCGGACGGACCGGCCGGGCAGGTCGCGACGCCGCGGTCGGCAGCGCCTGACGGGGTCTACGCCGTTGACTGTCCGGCGGTTTCGCGCCGAGGTGGCGGCGGTTTCGCGCCGAGGTGCCGGGGGCTTCGCTCCCTGGTGCCGGGGATGGCGCCACCCGTGATCATCCCGAGCCCGACCGGGATCGGATCAGCCGATCCGTTCTCCCGCCCGGACCTATACGTCTTCTCATCGGCCGTCGTGTCGGCGAAGGGCGGGAAGATCCGCCCGCGCACTCCTGGAGCCAGAAGACGGCCAGGCGCCCCGTGCCGCCCGGGAACGGGACCTCCGCCCGGCCCGTCCGATCGCACGGAGGCGCAAGTCCGGCGCCCGAGGGGATGGTGAGGCCGCGGGCCCATGTGCGCCGCTGCCGCCGCGAGCGGCTGCACCTCGAGGCGGAGCGCCGGATCGTACGGGACGTGCCAGGCCCGGAATGCCCCGCGTCGCCGGCCGGTCAGTTCCAGCGGCTTGCTCGCGGGCGTCATCCCCGAAGTGTCGCGCGGACGCGACTTGCGACACACTGTCCCCAGTATCGCAACGCAGGGGGGCAGTCATGCATCGCCGAGTGAACCACATGCTCGACGCCCAGGAGCGCTGGGCGAAGCCGGTAGGCGAGTGGAACCAGCGCTGGATCACGGCAGCCTTCGCCCGCACGCGCCCACTCAAGGACGTCCTCAACGGCGTGTGGCTTGGTCACCCGGTCCATCCGGCGGTGACCGACGTGCCGGTGGGGGCGCTGACGGCCGGGGTGCTGCTCGACCTCGCCGGCCAGCGAAAAGCGGCGGACATCGTGACCGCGACGGGCGTGGCGGCCATGGTGGCCTCGGCCGCGACGGGCGCGGCGGACGCGGTCGACGCCTACGGTCGTCCCCAGGTCCAGGCGACCGTTCACGCCTCGATCATGGTCGCCAGCCTGACCGCCTACCTGGCCTCACTCGCGGTCCGGGCCGCGCGCCCGTCCTGGCGGCTCCTGGCGGTGAGCTTCGCACTGCTCGGATATGCCGGCGTTGCCGCGGGCGCGTACGTCGGCGGCGAACTGGTCTACGGGTCCGGCAACATGGTCGACCGGCACGCCTGGCGGACCGGCGGCGCGAGATGGCGGCGCCTGGACGTGACCGAGGTGCCGGAAGGGGCGCTGATTCGGGCGAACGCAGGCCAGGACACGCTTGTCCTGTACCGGGCCGGCGACGCGATCCACGCGCTGGACGACACGTGCGCCCACGCCGGCGCGCCCCTGAGCGGCGGCGCCGTGATCGACGGGTGCGTCCGGTGCCCGTGGCACGGGTCGCGGTTTCGCCTCAGCGACGGCCGCGTGGTGCGCGGGCCGGCCGTGTACGACCAGCCGGCCTACGAGGTGCGCGCCGTGGACGGCGGAGCCCTGGAAGCGCGGCGCCTGCCCGGTCCGCTGGACTGACGAGGTCCGCCGGGCCGGCGCGTCAGCTCGCGGGTGGCGTGGCGTTCGCGATGTTCGGTGACTGCCAGATGCTGGCCTTGGCCCTCTGCGCGGCGTACCAGTTGGTGAACGCCGCCCCCTGCAGCGTGGTGAGCTGGGACGAGGCGACCGGGCGCGCTTCCTTCTGGCTGATCTCGTACAGGTAGATCCCGTCGGACTGGGTCTGCGGGGCGCTGACCTGCCCGACCTTCAGGCCGAACAGCACGCTCTCGATCGACTGCTGCAGCTGGAGAGGGGCTACCCAGCCCATGTCGCCGCCGGCGACCGCGTCGGTCGCGTCCGAGTTCGCCTTCGCGATCGCCGCAAAGCTGGCGCCGGGGGCGGCGAGTTCCTTCTGGATCTGCGCGACACGCTGCTGTGGCGCCGGCCGGCTGGCCACGTAGAGGATCACGTGGTACCCGAACTGGGTCTTGACCGGCCCGATGATCTCGTCGGGGGTGTGCGTGCCGGTGAAGAGCGGGGTCGAGAACGCGGCCACCATCGAACCCTGCGTGAACCAGCCCAGGTCCCCGCCGTTCGCGCCGGAGGTCGTGTCGTTGCTCTCCTTCTTGGCCATGGCGGCGAACTCGGCGGCGCGCTGGGCCGGGTCCGTGATGGCCCGTAGCTTGGCCGCGGCCGCCTGGGCCAGCTTCTCGGCGGCTGCCCACGAGGGGTCGCTGGCCGGGATGGACGACGCGTTGGACGGGTTGCCCTTGGGGCTGAAGAGGATGTGGGAGGCCTTGACCTCGGGCCCGGTGATCGGGTTGCCCTGCGCGTCGCTCGTGGCGACCTGGATCTCCCAGGCGTGCACCTGCTCGATGTTGCCGGTGGTCGCCTGCTTGGTGATCGCGGTCTGCAGCTTCTGGGCGATCAGGTCGTACTGGATGGCGGTCCGGTACGCCGTCAGATCGACGCCGGCCTGCTGGAGCTTCTGCGCGTAGTTCGGGTCGGTCCTGGCGGGAACGATGTCGGTTACCTTGCCGATGCGGTAGGTGCCGTCCGAACCCAGGATGACGCCGGTCATCCCGTTGAGCGGCAGCTTGAACAGCGCGCTCACCCAGGCCTGGTCGACGGTGTTGGTGGCGGTGATGTAGCCGTAGTCGCCGCCGCTGGTCGCGCTGGCGTCGGTGCTGTACTCCTTGGCGACCGTGGCGAACGGGGTCCCAGCGTTGAGAGCGGCCAGCGCGGCGTCCGCGTCGGCCTTTGCCTGGGCCTTCTGGGCGGCGGTGGGGCCGGTCGGCGCGGACGGGGAGGGGGAGGCGCTCGGCTGGGCCGACGCGCCCGGGGCCGCGGAAGCGGCGGAGGCGGACGCCGACGGGGCGGCCGACGATGAAGGCGCCGATGCCGCGGGACCGGCTGAGGCGGCGGGGCCGGCAGATGTGCCCGGGCTCGCGGAGGCCGCCGCCGACGAACCCGGGGAGGCGCTGGCCGACGGCGACGGGGTGGCGACGGCGGCCGGCATCGCGCCGGGCTGCACGAAGATCGCCAGGACCTTCCGCTGCTCCGGCGTGGTCGCCTCCTGCTTCAGCTGGCTGTCGATCTCCGCGGGGGTCACGGTGATCCCCATCTTGCCGGCCAGCTGGGTCTGCAGGATGCCGTCGATCAGCTCATTTGCGGCGTTCTGCGGAAGCGACTGCAGCTGCTGCTGGAGGTACTGCTGCTCCTGGGCTGCCGTCTGCTGGTCGACCGCGCCGGAGGCCACGGCCGACTGGAGGTTCGCCAGCACTGTGTTGATCCGGTACTGGTCCACCGCCTCGCGCTGGGCCCACTGATCCTTGCTGATGGAGACGCCGTTGACGGTCGCCACGGCCGCCAGGTGGTCGCCGTAGTAGATCGCTCCCAGCCCGCCGGCCAGGATCGCGATCGCGACGACGATGAGGCCGATGAAACCGAAGGTCACCAGGACCTGCTGCCGCTGCTCGTCATCCATGGAGGAGCGGCGCTTTCGGTTGGGGGCGGCACGAGGGGTGCGGAAGGTCATGGCGTGCTCAGGGTTCCTTTGGTGGATGGGCGCCTCGGACGGCGCAGGCCTCCAAGAGTAGCGCCTCCGGCCGGTGGCGCGCAGGATCGAGGTGGGACAGGGCCACCCCGGCGCGCCGCTCGAGACGGACGCTCGCCGCGCTCAGGATCGCTGGCTCCCCTCGTTGCCCCGGTCGCGGAGGAAGCGCTCGATGTCTGCGATGAGGTCGTCGCCGGTGGGCTGGCGCTCCTCGTCGACGCGGGCCTCCAGCCGCGCCACGTGAGCGCGCGTGCTCTCGTCCGACGACATCGCCAGGTCCAGCCGGGCGCGGATCTGGCGGGCCTCCTCGGGCAGGGCCCCGAGCTGGATCTCGGCCCCGAGGTGGAGCCCCAGGACCCGGAGCAGCTCGATGGCCGCGGCGGGAGCCGGGCCCGTCACGTAGTGGGGTACCTGGGCGAAGTAGCCCACCGCGGGGATCCCGGCCGCGCTGATCGCGATGTCGAGCACCGACAGGACAGCCGCGGGCACGCGCAGGATGCCTTCCGGGCCCGGTTCCACGCCACCGCGCAGCAGCTCGGGCTTCGACGCCGTGCCCATGACGGGCACCGGGCGCGTGTGGGGAACGGCGCCCGGGATCGCACCGACGCTGATCCATTCGACGACCCCGAGGCGCCGCGCGAGGTCCACGGCAGACTCGCACAGGTCGTGCCATCGGTAGTCGGGCTCGGGCCCGGCCAGCACGAGCACGTCGCGGTCGCCGATCTCCGTGCGCCTCACGACGAGCTCGGGCCAGGTGAGCAGGCTGGGGCGGCCGTCGTCGATCTCGAGGGTGGGCCGCCTCGCGCGGTAGTCGAACAGCGCGTCGGAGTCGAACGTGGCGATCACCTCACCGCCGCCGGCGACCTGGTTGGCGGCGGTCGTCGCGGCCGTGCCGGCGTCGACCCACCCGTCGAACGCGACGACCATGGCAGGGGACCGGAGTTCCGGGATGTGCTCGAGACGGT
The DNA here is from genome assembly GCA_021789435.1 of Chloroflexota bacterium. Taxonomy (GTDB): domain Bacteria; phylum Chloroflexota; class Limnocylindria; order Limnocylindrales; family CSP1-4; genus JAJYJO01. The sequence continues at coordinate 961 of JAJYJO010000118.1, read as the reverse complement.
ACAGGACCACGGGCCAAGGATAGGGCACCCGGCCGGGGCGCCGCGGGGCGGTACCTTCGGCGATCGGGGCCCGAACGAATTGCCGGGACCCCGGCCGCAACGTCACGGGTGCAGCATCGTTCCGACAGGCAGCGGGCCGGGACAGGCGGGCCGCACGATCGAGAGGAGCACCATGTTCGGATCCATCGCCAGGTACGTGAGCCTCAGGCTCGCCGCCTCTCTGATCGTCGCCGCGGCGCTTCCGGTGGGCCTCGTCGCGGCGGCGGCCGTGGCGAATCACCCCGCCACGCCGGGCCACGCCAGCTTCACCACGCCGAACCACGCGGTGGGCACCACCGGCCAGCCGAGCGTCGCGCAACCCACGGAGACGCCGGACGCGAACGCGGCGGACCAGGGCACCACGAACCAGGACGGCGCGAACGCCAGGCCGACCGACAACCACGGCTACGCGGTGTCACGCATCGCGCAGAACCCGCAGGCCACCGGCGGTCCGAACGGCAATCACGGCGGCGCCGTGAGCCAGGTCGCGCGCGGTGACCACGGCCCGTGCGGCACCAACCCACCCGGCAAGTCCGGCGCGCATTGCCCGTTCCCGTCGCCCACCCCGACGCCCTGATCGGCCGGACCCGCCTCTGATCCACGGAGCGCCCGCGAGCCGGGGACGCATCCCGGAGCTCGTGATTTCGTCACGGCGGGGACAGGTGCCCCGGGGCAGGCCCGTTGGCCGGTCGCCCCGGGGCGCATCGGCTCTGGCCGCGACGTGATCGCACGCCGACGATGTCCCGGGCTGCCGCGGCAGACCAGTCCTGTCCGCCGCGGGCCATCGGAGGCGCACTTGGCCCTCGTCATCGACGGGATACGCAAGCGCTTCGGCGAGGTCCAGGCCCTCGACGGGATCGGCTTCTCGGTGGAGCCCGGCCAGGTCTTCGGGTTCCTCGGTCCGAACGGCGCCGGCAAGACC